>PMAF01000096.1 GCA_003152455.1 Hyphomicrobiales bacterium | reverse complement strand
GCTGGGGCATGATCACCTCATGACCAAAAACGGACAAAGCTTCCGCTCGATCGTGCGCGGCGCCATCACACTGGCCGTGGCGGCGGCGCTATATGAAGCGGCGGCGCGCAGCGGCTATTTCGCGCCGGCGCTGATGCCGACGCTGCCGGCCATCGCGCGTACTTTGTTCGCAATGATCGCCGACGGCAGCATGATCGAGCACGCCGCGTTCACGCTGTACCGGGTTATGTTCGGCTTCTCGCTCGCGGTGGTGCTGGGCATACCGCTCGGCATCCTGATGGCACGTTTCCAGCGGGTGGAGAACTTCTTCCTGCCGCTGGTGAGCGCGCTGATGCCGATCCCTTCCTTCGCGCTGGTGCCGCTGTTCATGCTGTGGTTCGGCATCGGCAACCTCACGACCATCATGATCGTGTTCTACGCCGCCACCTTTCCGATGCTGTTCAACACCTGGTCGGGCGTGCGCTCGGTCAATCCGATCTGGCTGCGCGCCGCCGGCGCCATGGGCGCCGACGAGCACAAAATGTTCTGGAAGGTGATCATCCCCGGCGCCTCGCCCTTCATTATTACCGGCATGCGGCAGGCCTTTTTGCGCGCCTGGATCGGGGTGATCGGCGCCGAGATGATCGCGGCCTCCGACTGGGGGCTGGGCTGGGTGATCTTCGACGCCAAGGAATTTCTCAACACCGACATCATGCTGGCGTCGCTCGTCGTCATCGGCGCCATCGGCTTCCTGTTCGAACGCCTGGTGTTCGGTTCGCTGGAGCGCGCCACGGTTCAGCGCTGGGGCATGGTGCGCGTGGTCAAGGGGTAAAGTGAATGAGTGAAGCGGGTTCGACCGGTCCGGTGCTGTGGAGCCTCGACGAGCGCGGCGTCGCGCGCGTCACGCTCAACCGGCCGGAGGTCTACAACGCCTATAATGGCGAGTTGATCTCAGGCCTGCTCAAGATCTACGATACGCTCGCCGGGAAATCCTTGCGCGCGGTGGTGATCGCCGGCAACGGCCGCAATTTCATCGCCGGCGCCGACATCAATTGGCTCGACGCCGTGCGCCGCTCGTCGCCCGAGGAAAACCTGCGCGCCTCGCGCATGACCGCGGAAGCGGTGCAGCGGCTCAATCTGCTGCCGGTGCCGACGGTCGCGCTGGTGCAGGGCGCCTGCTACGGCGGCGGCACCGGCATCATTTCCGCCCGCGACGTCGTGATCGCCGCCGATAATGCCCACTTCTCGATCGCCGAGGTTCGAATCGGCGTCGCCGGCACCATCATCGTGCCGCAACTCAACGACGCCATCGGCCTGCGTCAGGTGCGGCGCTACGCGCTCACCGGCGAACGTTTCGATGCCAAGCAAGCCCACCGCATCGGGTTGGTGCACGAGGTCGTGCCGCTGGCCGAGTTGGAAGCCGCCGGCGAGCGCATCGTCAACGAGCTTTTGACCAACGGCCCCGACGCGATCGCGGCAACCAAGATCTGCGCGTTGCAATCGGCCTGGAGCCATCTCGACGACGCGGCGTTCGATGCCTTGATCGAAAGCCACTCCGCCAAGCGCCAGACCGACGAGGCGGCGGAAGGATTTGCCGCGTTCCTGCAGAAGCGCCCGGCGAGCTGGAATCGCGCGGCGAAGGCGAAGCGCTAGCGCGGGGATCCGATCGCGCGAGCCATCCGGCCGTCAGTCGGCTTTGGTGCCGGTATCCTTGATGACCTCGATATATTTGACGCTTTCGGCATGAACGAAGTCAGTGAATTGCGCGACCGACATCGGTCGGATCTCGGCGCCCAAGGCGGCGAATTTTTTCTTGATGTCCTCGTCGGCGAGGATCTTGTTGATCTCGGTATTGAGCCGCTCCACCACGGCGTCCGGCGTTCCGTGCGGAGCGAAGATGCCGCCCCAAAGCGTGAAATCGAAATTCTGGATGCCGGTGACCTCCTTGACGGTCGGGACATCGGGCGCCGATGGCGCACGCGTGGCGGACGATACCGCGAGAATCTTCAGCGACCCCGCTTTCAACTGCGGCGTAACGGCCGGGAAGCCCGGGAAATACATGTCCACATGGCTGCCGAGCAGGTCGTTGAGCGCCGGTCCCGCGCCTTTATAGGGCACGTGCGTCATGTTGCTCTTGGTGCGCAATTTGAGCAGTTCGCCGGCAAAATGCCCCGGCGTCCCGCTGCCGGCGGATGCAAACGTGATCGACTTGCCGGTTTTCAAAAAGGCGAGGAATTCCTGCATTGTCGAGTACGGCGCCTTGGCCGGCACGACCAGCGCGAGCGGCACGACGGCCGCAAGCGCGACCGGCTGGAGGTCCTTGTCCGGATCGTAGCCGATATCCTTGAGCCAATGCTGGTTGATCGAAATTTCTCCGGTCTGCCCCAAGAGCAGCGTGTAGCCGTCGGGTGCGGCGGTCGCGACCGTTCGCGCGCCGATCGCTCCGCTGGCGCCGGCGCGATTTTCCACCACGATTCCCTGACCGAGCGCGGCGCCGAGCTTGTCGGACAAAAGCCGCGCGACAACGTCGCCGGTGCCGCCGGCGGAATAGGCGACGATGATGTGAACGGGACGCGTCGGATAGGTTTGCGCGATACCTGGCTGCACCGCGCACAGCACGGCATAGGCCGCCATGACACACAGGCGCGCGCGGAAAAGCGGTCTCATATCATCCTCTCCATTCCGATGCCGAAGCGGTCCGGCATGGCCCCTCGGCTTTTTGTTTCTTATAGCCCGCCGCTCATCCGCTGTCTGGAAGCCCCCGAAAAATCGGCAATGGCACGATGTCAAGACTCTCCTTCCGGCGGAGAGTGAGCCTATAGTATCGTCGGCGACTGCAGGTGGATTGGCAATGACCCCGATTGAAATTCGCGACGTGACGCTGACTTACGATACGCCGGGCGGCAAGGTGCCCGGCGTCAAGGACGTCAGTTTTAATATCGACGCCTCGGAATTCCTCTGTATCGTCGGCCCGTCCGGCTGCGGCAAATCGACCTTGCTCAACATGATCGCCGGCTTCCTGGCGCCAGCCTCGGGCGAAATCCGCATCGGCGGCAAGGCGGTCACCGGCCACGGCCTCGACCGCGGCGTGGTGTTCCAGGATTTTGCCCAGCTATTCCCCTGGCGCACCGCGCTCGGCAACGTCTCGTTCGGGCTGGAAATGAAGGGCGTTCCCAAGGCCGAGCGCGAGATCATCGCGCGCGAACAATTGCGCCTGGTGAAATTGGAGAAATTCACCAACTCCTTCCCGCATCATCTGTCCGGCGGCATGCAGCAGCGGGTCGCCATCGCCCGCGCGCTGGCGTACAATCCGGCGGTGCTGCTGATGGACGAGCCGTTCGCGGCGCTCGACGCGCTGACGCGCGACGACATGCAGCGGCTGCTGGCGGAGGTGTGGCGGGAAACCCGCAAGACGGTCATCTATGTCACGCACAATGTCGCGGAAGCGGTCTATCTGGCGGACCGCGTGGTGGTGATGACGCCGCATCCCGGAACGGTGAAAGCCGTGATCAAAATTCCGCTGCCGCGTCCGCGCGACCCGCTGAGCGTCGAATTCGTCGAATGCCAGAAGGAATTGCTGCAATATCTCGGCCATGACGCGAGCGCCGGCGAGACGGAAAAACAAGCCAACGGGAAGTTAAGCGCGTGATCCCGGAAAGCGGCAACCGTTTTTTCGGATAAGATTATGCGCAAGCAAATACAGGGAGGATGAACATGACACTTCTGCAAAAAAGCATTACGCGCCGCCATGCGCTGGCGGCCACCGGCGCCGGCGCGCTGGCGGCGGGATTGGGCGTGCGCGGCGCCAGCGCGGCGCTGGAGACGGTGCGGCAGGGCTACCAGACCAACATGTGGGGCATGCCGACCTATTACCTGATGCGCTCGGGCTATCTCGAAAAGCACGGCATCAAGTTCGAGGAATTCGCGGTGCCGTCGGGCAACCTCACCATGCAGCAGATGGTGGCGCGCCAGGTCGACATGGGCACCTATGCCGGCCCCTCGCTCGTCATCGGCAACGACAAAGGCGGCCTGGTCGCCATCGCCATGATCGAATATGTCGGCAAGACCGCGCGCGTGATGGCGCGCAAGGATCTCGGCATCAAGACCGTCGCCGAGCTGCGCGGCAAGAAGGTCGCCAACCAGACCGGCTCATCCACCGGCAACATCTTCGTCGACCAGATCGCGGCCGGCGCCGGACTGAAGAAGGGCGACTACCAGGAAATCCGCATGAACGTGAACGACATGGTGGCCGCCATGGCCGCCAAGACCGTGGACGCCATGGTCAATGTCGAGCCCTACAACGCCATCGCGGAAGCCGACGGCATGGCCAATACGCTGGTGGACTTCTACTCCTTCGACAAGCTGCCGGTGTTCATGGCAGCGACGCCGGAATTCATCAAGAAAAGCCCGCAGACCGTGGTGGCCTATCTCAAGGCCTGGCTCGACGTCGCGAAGGATTTCAAGAACGATCCGAAGAAGGTCGCCGACACGATCTATTCGTTCTACACCTCGAAGGGTTACACGATGTCGCACGACATCTTCGCCAAGGCGATCACGCGCGTCGAGGTCGCTCCCGGCTGGCCGGCCGACATCAAGCCCTATATGCAAAAGCAGGCCGAAATCCTGCTGGCCGCCGAAAAGATCAAGGCCATCCCCGACTGGAGCAAGGTCCTGCGCGAGGAATTCCTGAAGCAGGCCAGCGCCTAGCGAAAGCGCCGGTCTCGACGGCCCATGAGCTCCCCTTCCCGCACGAGCCCTTGCGCGTGGCGGGGAGGGATTTTGGGGTTGGCGATGAGCGCTGGAACGAATAGCACCTGCGTGTAAAACTCATTTGACTCTTCGAATGCTCCCCGCCTGACTGTGCCCGCACCTTCCCCCTGTTCGCATCGTGGACACGACGCGAACCGACCCTCCCCGCCGCAGCGCGGCGCAGGAAATAAAGAAAATGGAGACGCCAATGGCCGCCGCAAGCAATCCGCTCACCCAGACCGGTGAGCCCATCACCTGGAATTTCAAGCCGCTCGCCCATAACGACCTCGGCGGCTTCGGCGGCATGGGCGAAGGCATGTCGATCACGATCGCCAAGGACGGCCGCCGCATCATCTGGCTGGCGCACGAGAGTGCGCCGAAGAATTTCACCGGCGTCGACGTCTCCGATCCGCGCAATCCCAAGGTGGTGGTGCAGACTGACCTGCCGCAGCCGCACATGCGTTCGAATTCGCTCGAATGCTCCGCCAACAACATCATGGCGGTGGCCTATCAAACGCAGAAGACCGGCCAGCAGCCGGCCGGCGTCGAGCTGTTCGACGTATCGGTGCCGGAGAAGCCGCGCTCGATCTCGTTCTTCGACTGTTCCGGCGCGACCTCGCGCGGCGTGCATCAGTTGTGGTTCTGCGACGGCGAGTACGTGCACATTGCTTCGGGCGCGCCCGACTTCAAGCCGAGCAACCCGCTCGACGACCAGTTCTACCGCTGCATCGACGTGCGCGATCCGTCGAAGCCGAAGGANNAACGTCTATCCGTCGCACCCGGACCGGCTTTACCTCTGCTACATCGACGGCGGCATGTTCGTGATGGACATCAAGGACAAGGCCAACCCGAAGGTGATCTCGCACTGGACCAATTCGCCGCCCTATACCGGCTTCATGCACACCGCGATGCCGCTGTTCGAGCGCAACCTGATGCTGGTGACGGACGAGTCGACCGAGAACGCGGGCAAGGACTGGCCGAAGCTGATCTGGATGCTCGACATGCGCGACGAAACCCACCCCGTATCGATCGCGACCTGCCCGCTGCCGCCAGTCGACGCCTACAAGGATCGCGGCGGCCGCTTTGGCGCGCACAACATCCACGAGAACGTCGAGCTGCCGACGGCGTGGCACTCCGACCAGATCGTGCTCGGCACCTTCTTCAACGGGGGCTTGCGCGCCTACGACATCTCCAATCCGTACCAGCCCAAGGAAATCGCCGCCTTCGTGCCGCCGACGCCGAAAGGCTCGCCGGTCGGCGCTATCCAGCTCAACGACGTGTTCGTGGACGAGCGCGGGATCGTCTACACGCAAGACCGCTTCAGCGGCGGGCTGTACACGCTGGAGATGGATTTTTAATTTTCTATCTCCCTCGCCCCGCGTAGGGGGAAAAGGTCGGGGTGGGGGGCTCTTGAGAAGCGCTCAGAATCTCGGTTAAGCCCCCTCACCCGATTTCCTCGCTTCGCTCGAAAATCGACCTCTCCCCGCACGGCGGGGAGAGGTAAGATAGGCGCATGAACTCACTCTTCCCCTCGCCCTCCGCCGGGATGTTCGGGCGCCGGCTCAAGCGCGCGCGCGGCCATCGCATCCCGGTGACCGTCGTCACCGGCTTCCTGGGCGCCGGCAAAACCACGCTGCTGCGTCGGTTCCTGGCAACGCCGGAAGGCCAAGGCACCGCGGTGGTGGTCAACGAATTTGGCGCCACCGGCATCGACGACGCGCTGGTGCGCTCGAGCGCCGACGAGACCGTGCTGCTCGGCAACGGTTGCCTGTGCTGCATCGCGCGCAGCGACCTGCAGCAGGCCTTGCGCCGCATGGTGATCGAGCGCGAGCGCGGCGAATTGCCCGACTTCAAGCGCATTGTGATCGAAACCTCGGGGCTCGCCGATCCCTCGCCGATCTTGCAGACCTTCGCCACCGACCGCGCGCTCGGCGAGGTGTTCCATATCGAAGCGATGGTGACCGTGGTCGATGCGGAAACCGGCGGCGATACGCTCACCTGGTCGTCGGAAGCGCGCCGGCAGGTGATCCTGGCCGACCGGCTGGTCGTGACCAAGACCGACATCGCCGGCGAAGGCGCCGCCGAAGCGCTCGCCGCGCGATTGCGCGCGCTCAATCCGGGCGCCGAGATTCTCGAAGCGGTGAACGGCGTGCTCGATCCCAGCCGGCTGACCGAGCCGGCCGCCGATCAGCGCAACACATTCGTGGCCGAAGCCGCGCACTCGGACGGCATCGGCAGCTTCGTGCTGACGTTCGATCGGCCGATGCCTTGGCCGGCCTTCGCCCAGGCCATGGATATGCTGATGGCGCTGCGCGGGCCAGACTTGCTGCGGGTGAAGGGCTTCCTCGACGTGCAAGGCTGCCAAGGCCCGGTGGTGGTGCAATTCGTGCAGCACCTGGCGCACCCGCCGGTCGAGCTCGACGTGTGGCCGGACAATAACCGCCAAAGCCGCGTGGTGTTCATCACCCGGAATATTTCCGAGCAGCAGGTGCGCGACCTGTTCGCCGCGGTGCGCGCGCTGGTTTGACTATTCGCGATCCCTTCCCGCGATTTCCGCCTGCCAGGGCGCGACTTTGTGTTCGACGACGCCGATCAGCGTGTTGAGGCCGACCGCCATCAGCATCAGGATGATGATCGGCACGAACATGGTGGCGGTGTCGAAATTATTGGCGGAATTGATGATCACCGCACCCAATCCGGAAATGGTGGTGAAGAATTCCGCGATCACCATCGCCACCACCGCGCGGCCGACCGCCAGGCGTATGCCGGCCATGATGTAAGGCAGCGTTGCCGGCAGGATGATGCGGCGCAGGATGACGAAATTAGGCGCGACGAAGGACTTGCCGACCTCGATCAGCGTCTTCGGCACCGCGGTGACGCCGAGCCAGGTGTTGATGCAGATCGGGAACAGCGACATCAGGAACACCACCGCGACTTTGACCTTGAAGCCGAGCCCCAGCCACAGGATCAGCAGCGGCACCAGCGCGACCAGCGGCATGGCATAGCCGGCGGTGATGAAGATGCCGAACGCCGCCTCGGCGGTGCGAAAGCGGCCGACGACCAGGCCGACCGGGATGCCGATCACGATGGCCAGCCCATAGCCGACGACGAACGGCTGCAGGCTCTCCGACAGCGCCGATCCCAATTGCCCGCTGCGCAACAGCTCCCAGAACGCCACCACGATCGCCGACGGGTAGGAGCCGAACACCGGATTGACGTGGCGGCCGAAAATCTCCCACAGCGCCAGCATGCCTGCGACCGATAGGAGCGTGATCGTCCAGCGCGGCAGCGGGCGGCGTTCCGCAACCTCCGGTTCCGCGCTCTTATTCTGGGTATCGGCGATATCGACCATTAATGCACCGTCGACGTGTCGTGCAGCATGCGCCAGATCTTGTAGCGGGTGTCGTTGAACTCCGGCAGGCCGCGCACGATGCTCAGATCGGCGCGCGGACGTGCGAGCGGCACCTCGACGATCTCCTGCACGCGGCCGTGGCTCATGACCACGATGCGGTCGGCGATCAGCACGGCTTCGTCGAGGTCGTGGGTCACGAACAAAATGGTCTTCTTGGTTCGGGCGTGGATTTCCAAGAGCTCGGCCTGCAAAGATTCGCGCGTCTGCGCGTCGAGCGCACCGAACGGCTCGTCCATCAGCAGCACCTTGGGGTCGATGGCGAGCGCGCGGGCGATGCCGACGCGCTGCTTCATGCCGCCGGAAAGCTGATGCGGGCGGCGGTTCTGCGAATCCGCGAGACCGACGAGGTCGAGATATTTTTTCGCGGTCTCGCGCAAGGGCTGCCCGCGCATGCCCTTCATCTCCAGCCCGAACATGACGTTCTGCATGGCGGAAAGCCACGGCAGCAGCTCAGCGTGCTGGAACACCATGCCGCGGTCGTGGCCGCAGCCTTGCACCTCGCGGCCGTCGACGGTGACGCGGCCGGCGTTGGCCGGATCGAGCCCCATGGCGACCCGCAGGGCCGTGGTCTTGCCGCAACCGGAGGGCCCGATCAGCGCCACGATCTCGCCGTCGTGCACGGTGAAGCTGACGTGCTCGAGCGCCTGCACGTGATGCAGTTCGCCGTCCACGCGCAACGTGAAGCGCTTGGACACGTCGACGAAACTCACCTCACCCATGCGGGATCTCCGAAGTAATCCGTCATCGTGAGGTGCGAACGCAGCGAGCCTCGAAGGATGACGGGCATTGATTCACGGCCCGTCACCCTGAGGNNCCATTCAGTGGCCGGCATTTACCAGCTTCAAGGCCTTTTCGCGATACTCCGGCGCGCTGACCTGGGCGAGCGGGATTGGCGTCTTCAGCTTGCCGGCTTTGATCAATTGTTCCTGCATCCATTCCAGCTTGGCCGCCGGGATCGGCAACTCCGGATCGACGGCGTGGTGCGCGACCGCGTCGTCATAGACGAAGGCCGGGCGCGGATCGCCGGGCTTGGAGTGGATGATCTCCTCGGTCAGCGCCACCGTCTCGGCCTTGTGCGACAGGGCATAGCGCAAGGCCTGCATTTCCGCCGCCAGGAAGCGCACGGCATCGTCGCCGCGTTCGGCCAGAACCTTGCCGCTGGTGATCATGCAGACGCGGAGGAAATTCGGCACCGCGTCGGGGCCGGCAATCATGAGGTGGATGCCCTTCGCCATGCTCGGCTGATATTCGTTGGAAACCACGGCGCCCTCGACCACGCCGCCGGCCAGCGCCTGATAGCGCTCGCGGTCGCCGCCGACCGCGGCGAGCTTCACCTGGTCGGGGGTGATGCCGTATTTCGCCAGCGCGAAACGCGCCAGCATGTCGGGCATCGTATTCGGCGACGACACCGCGATCGATTTTCCTTTCAGGTCGGCCACCGTGTGGATGTCGTCGCGCACGTAGATGCCGTGCGGCAGCACGACCCAGTGGCAGCCGATGATCTTGACGTCGGCGCCGCGCGCGACCGCCGCGAACACACCCTGCGGGCCGCCTTCGAAGCTGTCGACCTCGCCGGCGATCAGCGCCTTGAGGCCGATCTGGTCGTCCTTGACCTGCAGCAAATCGAGCTTGAGGCCCTGCTTTTCGGCAAAGCCGCGTTTGGCCGACATCATGAAGAAGCCGGCGTCGGCCTTGGCGTTGAGCAGCGCGTGGCGCCAGGTTTTGCCTTGCGCGGCGGCGGGCTGCGAAAGCAGGCCAACCGTCGCGGCGGCCGTCAGGACGGCAAACGCAAGGGTGCGCGTTTTGGCAAAGATCATTATGCGGTTCCTCCCAGAGACTGGCGCTTTATGGCGTCTATTCCCCCCAATATAGCATCGTTTTTGACCTTGCGGGCGAGCCGCGGACTCCCCTTTGCCTGCGAGGGGAACGGAAGAGGGAGCGTGGCGAACCTTGCGCTAAACCGGCGTTAGCCGGGAAACACTGACGCGCGCGGCGGTGATGATCTCCGGCACCGCCGCGTCGTTGCCCGGCGCCATGATGTGAACGCCGGCGACGTGCGGCACGTCGGCCAATTCGTGCACGAGATCGAGGCAGATGCGGCGCCCTTCGGCCAACGGATCGAGCGCGCTTTCCATGCGAGCGACGACGGCGTCCGGAATAATGGCGCCGAACAGTTTTTCCTTGATCCAGCGCGCCGACTTGGCCGAGCGCAACGGCGCGATACCGATCAACATCGACATCCGGCCGGTGAGGCCGTGCTCGGCAAGCCGCGCCATGTAGCGGCGGACCAAGCCGGCATCCATGCAGAACTGGGTCTGCACGAATTGCGCGCCGGCATCGATCTTGGCCTGCAGGCCTTTCGGCTGCCAGCCGGGCGGCGGATCGATCGGATTGTCGGCGCCGCCGAGGAAGAAATCGGCCCGGCCGCCGATCTTGCGGCCGGACGGCAATTCGCCGCTGTCGCGCAGACGGCGCGCGGTTTCCAAGAGCGTGCGCGGATCGAGGTCGAACACCGGCATGGCGTCGGGCTGATCGCCGGCCGAAGGATCGTCGCCGCGCAGCATCAGCAAGTTATGCACGCCCGAGGCGGCGGCGCTGAGCAGATCGCTCTGCAAGGCAATGCGGTTGCGGTCGCGGCAGGTGAACTGCAGGATCGGCTCGATGCCGACCGCAACCAGCATCGCCGCGGCCGTCACCGCGCCGAGGTGCGGGCGCGCGCCGGCGCCATCGGTGATGTTCACCGCGTCGGCCAGGCCTTTGAGCGGCAGCGCCTTGGCGAGAAACTCGTTGCGGTCGGCGGTGACCGGCGGCGTCACTTCCGCGGTGATCACGAAACGCTTGGCGCGCAATTTGTCTTGCAGGGTCATGGCCACGGCCATCCAAGTCGCAAAATCCAGTGGACCTGGCAAGCATAAGAATGAGACAGTGAACCATGTTTCAAGCGGCGAAATCTCTCGACGATGCGCTGGCGGCCGTGACCGACGGCTGCATGGTGGTGGTGCCGCGCGAGGTGTCGGGCGTGCCGATGGCGGCGACGCGCGCGCTGATCCGCCGCGGCGTCAAGCGGCTGCATCTGGTGGCGCTGCCGACCTCCAGCCTGCAGGCTGACCTGCTGATCGGCGCAGCTTGCGTCGCCACGCTGGAGACCAGCGCGGTTTCGCTCGGCGAATTCGGCCCGGCGCCGCGTTTTGCCGCCGCGGTCACCTCGGGCGCGATCAAGATGATGGACGCCACCTGCCCGGCGTTGCACGCCGCCCTGCAGGCGGCGGAAAAGGGGGTGCCGTTCATGCCGCTACGCGGGTTGATCGGCTCGGACGTCTTGAAATATCGCGACGATTGGAAAGTGATCGACTCGCCGTTCGGCAATTGCGATCCGATCGTGCTGCTGCCCGCGATGAAGCCGGACGTCGCGCTGCTGCATGCGCCGATGGCCGACCGCTTCGGCAATGTCTGGATCGGGCGTCAGCGCGAGCTCGCCACCATGGCACATGCGGCCGACAGGACCGTCGTCACCGTAGAGAAAATTCACGACGGCAACCTGCTCGACGATCCGGTGCTCGCCGCCGGCACGCTGCCGGGCTTTTACGTGGAGAGCGTCGCGGTGGCCGAGCGCGGCGCTTGGCCGCTGCCGCTGCCCGATCATTATGCCGCCGACGCCGAGCATCTGGCGGAATACGCGCGGATGGCGGCGACGGCGGAAGGCTTTGCCGAGTACCTCGATCGTTATGTCTATGAACGCCGCGCCGCTTGAATTCCGCTCCGAGGAACTGCTCGCCGACGTGATCGCGCGGCTGATCGGCGACGTGCGCCATGTCGCGGTCGGCAACGCCTCGCCGATCCCGGCCACCGCCGCGCTGTTGGCGCGCGAGCGCGGTAAGGGGCGGCCTTACGTGTCGTTGCTGGGCAGTCCTAAGAACACGTTCTGGACCGACGGCGCACGCGAATTGTTCGACTGCGCCGGGCAAGGCCGCATCGATGTGTTCTTTCTGTCGGGCGGCCAGATCGACGGCCAAGGCAACGTCAATCTGGTGTCGACCGGCGACTACGAACATCCGAAGGTGCGCTTCCCCGGCTCGTTCGGCTCGGCCTATCTTTATTACGTGGTGCCGAAGGTTATTTTGTTCCGGGTCGAGCATTCGCGCCGCACGCTGGTTCCCCACGTCGATTTCATCAGCGCGCCGGGCGTGAGCGAGCAGAATGTCTTCCGCCCGGGCGGGCCGATCGCGCTGGTCACCAACCGCTGCCTGTTCTCGTTCGCCGGCGGACGCTTCACGCTCGCGAGCGTGCATCCCGGCCACACGGTCGAGGAAGTGATCGAGAACACCGGCTTCGATTTCGATAGACTCGCCACGGTGCCCGAAACGCCGGCGCCCTCGCCGGCCACGCTCGCACTCTTACGCGAGACGGCGGCGCCGCAGCTTGCCGAGGTCTATCCGCAGTTCGCGCGCCAAGTTTTCGGGGTCGGCCAAGCCGCCCTTTCGAGCTAGAAAATATAGCGATAGCAATGGCCTAACTGATATTCCACATTGCGGCCGGCAGGCCCTTTGGGGCCGCGCCGGTTTGGCATAGTGTGCCCCCGCGCGGCCGTCCGGCCGCACGGCATCACAATGCAAAAATAACAAGGATTACGTCCGGTGAAACAAGTTGAAGCAGCGGTGATCGGCGTTGGCTGGGTTGGCGGCACGCGCGCGGAAACCTTGGCGCGCACGGCGCTGGTGGACAAACTGCACCTGTGCGAGATCCGGCCCGACCGGCTGGCCGAGATGAAGGCGCTCTGGAAGCCGGCGACCGCGACGCTCGACTACAACGACATCATCAACAATCCGAACATCTCGGTGGTCTACATCTCGACCACGCCGGAAACCAACCACTATCCGATCTGCCGCGACTGCCTGAAGTCCGGCAAGAACGTCATGCTGGAAAAGCCGATCTCGCTCGAACTGTGGGAAGCCGACGAACTGATCCAGCTTGCCAAGCGCAACGGCCTGAAATTCACCATCGGCTATTCGCAGCGCTTCAACCCGAAGATTGCCTACGCCAAGAAGAAAATCACCGACGGCACGCTTGGCGACGTGGTCTCGGTGCTGGTCAGCCGCAACTTGTCGCGCAGCCTCGGCAAGAAAATCGCCGGCCGCGTGCGGCTGTCGCCGGTGGTCATGGAGTCGACGCACGACCTCGATTTCGTGTTCTGGCTCTTGGAACCGGCCAAGCCCGTGCGGGTCTACAGCCAGGGCGCCTACGGCTACATGAAGCCGGTCAACGGTTCGCACGACGTGATGTTCACCACCGTCACCATGGACAACGGCGTGGTGGTGATGATCGGCGGCGGCTGGAATTTCCCGCCGAGCTATCCGAATTACTGCTCGACCTGGATCGAGATCACCGGCACCGAGGGCGCCCTGGTGCTCGACGACACCCAGCGCGACAACTGGCTCAACACCATGACTAACGGTCAGGTATTCCCGATGTCGACCATGCCGGGCGAGCAAGTCGGCGAAGTGTTCGCCGGCGGCATGGGGCCGGAAACCATCCACTTCCTGGAAGCCTGCATTCGCGACACGCCGGTCATGGTGACGCCGGAAAGCGCGCGCCGGGTGATGGAAACCTATAGCGCGGCGGATCTGTCAGCCTACCGCAACGAGCCGGTCGACCTGCCGCTTACCAACGAGACCATTTCGGGAATCGCGGAATTCAAGGAAAAGAACCGCTCAGGAGCCAATCCACAATGAAGAAATCAGCCAAAGGCATCGGCGTTGCCATCATCGGGGGCGGCCGCGTCGGCCTGTTCCGCGGCGAGGTGGCGGCGCGCCATCCGGCGGTCGAGTGGATCGGGCTCGCCGAAAAGAACCCCAACCGCGCCGGCGAAGTGGCGCCTAAGATCAGCGCCGATTTCGTCACGCAAAGCCACGTCGAATTGCTCAAGCGCCCGGAAGTGACCTGCGCCATCATCGCCACCGACGAGCATTTGCACGTCGATCCGATCATGGCGGCGGTCGAGCGCGGAATTCCGCTGCTGATCGAAAAGCCGCTCGCCACCAACCTCGCCGAATCGGCGCGCGTGCTGAAAGCGATCAAGGACGCCAAAGTCGACGCCGTGGTCGGCTATACCCAGCGTTTCCGCAGGCGATGGCTGGCGGCCAAGGAAAAATGCCGCACCGGCGCGCTCGGAGACGTGACGTTGGTCACTTCACGCGCGTTCATGAACCGGCTGGTGGCGATCGACAATTACAAGCGCACCGACGATCCCTCGACCATCTCGCCGATGGTGATCTCCGGCACCCACGCGCTCGACATCTGCATGTGGTGCCTCGACGGCAAGAAGCCGGTCGAAGTCTACGCGCGCTCAATCGATAAAGTGCTCGGCCCGCTCTACAAAGGCATCGACGCCACCGCCGGCATGATCATGTTCGACGACGGCACCGTCTATCACCTCAATATTTCCTGGGCGCTGCCGGTGACCTGGCCGGGCGCGGTCTATTCGCTCGAGGTCGGCATCGTCGGCACCACCGGCGTGCTCACCATCGACGACACCCACCGCGATATCGTGCTGGCGGTGTCGAAGGCGCAGTCGGAGGGCTACAACCCCGACGCCACGCGGCTGGTCGATTTCATGGGCAGCTATCCGCCCGGCGACATGGCGCTCGGCGAACTGCGCGGACCGATGGCGGAGGAGACCGACAGCTGGCTCAACCGCGTCGCGCTCGGGCTGCCGACNNTACTGGCGGCGGCATAAATCGTCAGAGGGAGGACGGCATGACGGCGGCGAACGGTCTGCGAAGCGCATTGCTTGGTTTGCTCACGCTGGTCGCGGCGACCCGCCTGTGCGCCGCCGAGGACGCCGCCAGTTACCCGACGCGGCCGATCCATATCATCGTCCCCTTCGCGCCGGGCGGCGCCTCCGATTTCGCCATCAGGCTGATCCAGCCCAGCCTCGAAAAAACGCTCGGCCAGCAGCTCGTGATCGACAACCGGACCGGCGCGGCCGGCAATGTCGGGATGGAGGGCGCCGCACGCGCGGCACCCGACGGCTACACCTTGTTCCTGGGCAATATCGGCACCATCGCGATCAATCCGCATTTCTTCCCCGACCTGACGATGAAGCCGGAGCGCGATTTCATACCCATTTCGCTGGCCGCCGAAACGCCCGGCATCGTGGTCGCTAGCGAAAAATTTCCGCCGAACTCGCTCAAGGACATGATCGCCTATGCCAAGGCAAACCCCGGCAAGATCAATTATGCCGCGGCCGGCGTCAGCACGCTCAACACCCTGGCGATGGAGCAGTTCCGCCACCGGCTCGGCCTGCAGATGACGCAAGTGCCCTATAAAGGCGGCGCCGGTCCTGCGATCATCGATCTGCTGGCCGGCAACGTCGACGTGATGTTCGTCACGCTGTCGTCGGCGGCGCAGTTCGTGAAGGCCGGCAAGCTGAAAGGCTTCGCCGTCACCACGAAAGAGCGCGTGGCATCGCTGCCCGACGTGCCGACCGTGGTCGAACTCGGGTTCCCCGAGGACGTCAGCGGTTCCTGGCAGGGCCTGTTCGCGGTGGCCGGAACGCCGCAGCCGATCGTCGCCAAACTGCACGCCGCCGTGCTCAAGGCGATGGCGGATCCGGACGTGCGCCAGCACATGATTGCCGCCAGCATGGTGCTGACATCGAGCCCGACGCCGGAGAGTTTCAAGAACTTCGTCGCCGCCGAATCGGCGAAATGGAAGACGGTGGTCGAGCAGATCAAGACCGCCGAAAAAAGCAAAAGCCACTGAAGCCGCTTAAGCGCGTTCACGCAGCGGCTTGATCGCCAGTTCGCCGGCGAGCTTGTCGAGCTGCGTCAGCAATTCCGCCGGCAGCATGAGGCCGTTGGCGAGGCGGTCGGCGCGGCGCTTGGCGCGCTGCTCGCCGGGCAGCCGCACGTCCTCGCCCGGCAGCGTCTTCGACGTTCGCAAGCTGCGGATATGGCGGTCGACCTCGGCCTTGAACTGGGCGAGCGGCTGGAAGCGGCTGGGATCGAGCGCCAGCACGAACTGGCCGGTATTGGTGACCCTGTCCGGCTCGGCGTTGAAGTCGACGCAATCGCGGCCGAACAGCGCGCCGTTGAGGGTGCCGGCGAGCAGGCCGAGGACCAGCGCGAGCCCGGCGCCCTTGTAGCCGGCCATCGGCAACAGCAGCGCGGCGGCGGTTTTCTGCGGATCGGTGACCGCGGCGCCGGTGCTCGGATCGATCATCCAGTCGGCGTGCAGCGGGCGGTTGAGCAATCGATGATTCTTGATGGTGCCGTAGGAAACGATCGAGGTCGCGATATCGAGCACCAAAGCCGGCTCTTTGCCGGCCGGGATCGCGATCGCCAGCGGGTTGGTGCCGAGCAGCGGCTCGGCGCCGCCGGCAAGCGGCATGTGGTTGGCATTCGCAACGGCAGAGTAGATGCCGATCATGTCGGCCTTCAGCGGCAGCGCCGCATAGACGCCGGCAGCGCCGGCATGGCCGGAATTGCGGCAGCCGACCCAGGCGACGCCGCACTCGCGCGCCTGTTCGACGGCCGTTTCCACCATGCGCGAGACCACCAGGTGGCCCATGCCGTTATTGCCGTCGACCAGCGCGGTCGCCGGCGCGCTGCGCGTCACCGTGATGTTGGGCCGCGGATTGGTCGACCCCAATTTCAGCCGCTGCACATATTGCGGCAGGCGAAACACGCCGTGCGCGTCGGCGCCGACGAGATCGGCTTCCAGCATCAATTCGGCGATCTTGGCGGCATCGCCCGCCGGCACGCCGGCCTTCTGCATGGCGTCGGCGATCAGGCCGGTGACGGCCGCGGTCGGGGTGCGCCCGGTCTTGGGCGCCGCCTGCACGTTCATGGCTACTTTCCCGCCAACATGGCTTCGGCGTTACCGCTGAGGATGGCGTCCTTATCGGCGTCGGAAATCTTCAACGAGCGCACGTGCGCGACGCAATCCATCATCGCCATGTCGTAAGGATAGTCGCTGCCGAGCATCACACGCTCGCTGCCGACCAGGCCGATCATCGCTTCCAGCGTCTGCGCGGAATGCAGGATGGTGTCGTAGTTGAAACGCTTGGCGATACCCTCCGGCTGCGTCGGCACGTTCTTCTTCGGTTCGGGGCGCACTTTCCAGCCGTGCTCCCAGC
Source organism: Hyphomicrobiales bacterium (assembly GCA_003152455.1). Taxonomy (GTDB): domain Bacteria; phylum Pseudomonadota; class Alphaproteobacteria; order Rhizobiales; family Xanthobacteraceae; genus Pseudolabrys. The sequence continues at coordinate 7,287 of PMAF01000096.1, read as the reverse complement.
GCGCCGCCTGATAGGGCGTGAAGCCGCCGCCATGGGCCAGCATGATCTTCAGCTTCGGATGACGGTCCATGACGCCGCCGAAAATAAGACAGGCGGCGGCGATGGTGGTGTCGAGCGGGTTGCCAATCAGATTGCCGAGATAATAGGACTTCAGCCGGTCGGCGCCCGCGACGTTGTGGGGATGGATGAACATGAAGGCGCCGAGCTCTTCGGCCGTCGCCCACAACGGTTCGAAGCTCGGATCGTCCAGGTTCTTGCCCAAGACGTTGGAGGCGAACATCGAGCCCTTGAGGCCGAGCTTGGTCATGGCGCGCTTGAGCTCATCGGCGGCGCGTTTGGGATCCTGCATCGGCAGCGTGGCTATGCCCAGGAAGCGCGCGGGATGGGCGACGGTGTGCTTGGCCATCTGGTCGTTCTGAATCCCCGACAGCACGGCGCCGAGCGCCGGCTCCTGGGCGTAAAGATAAGTCTGCGGCGTGGCCGAAAGCACGTGCACGTCGACGCCGGTCGCATCCATGTCCTTGAGCCGGCGCGGGATATCGAAGCCGCCGGTCGGGAACGGCCGGTACACCACGCCGGCGACATCGAATGCCGCATTGTCGGCATCGTCGGGCGTGATCGTGACCTTGACGCCCGCCTTGGTCAGCATCGCGGCGGTTTCCAGGGTGCAGATGTGGGTGTGGGTGTCGATCGTGCGCACTTTGCTCATTTCGTCCTCTGAAAACTGCTCGAAAGCCGAAGCTCTTGGGATTGCGAGGCGTCTGAGTGCCGCAGGTGCGCCACCGACGCAAGCCCCTGTCGAGCGGCCCGGTTTCGGTTATAAACGGAGCCCCGCAAGCCGAGAGCCGGAACCTCCCCATGGCCGCGACCAGCCCTGCCCACAGCAAACACGAGCCGCGCGTCGAGGACGACGCTTTGGTGCGCGGCAATGGCCGCTTCATGGACGACCCGCGGTTGCCGAACCAGGCCTACGCCGCCTTCGTGCGCTCGCCGCATGCCCACGCCCGCGTGCTGGCGGTCCATGCCGAAGCGGCGCTGAAGGCCAAACACGTGCTGGCGGTGCTCACCGCCGAGGACATCAAGGCGGCCGGCGTTGCCGGCATCTCGCGCCACCCGCCGGTCGTCGGACGCGGCGGCGCCAAGATGGTAATGCCGTTCCGCCCCGCGCTCGCGGGCGACATAGTCATGCACGTCGGCGATGCGGTGGCCATGGTGGTGGCGGAAACGCGCGCCGCGGCGCAGGACGCCGCCGAGCAGATCGCGGTCGACTACGAGGAATTGCCGGCGGTGGTCGACCTGGAAGCCGCCATGAACGGCAAGACGCAGCTTTTCCCGGACGCGCCGGGCAATCTCTGCGTCGACTGGCCGGGCCCGGTGGCCGACGAGCAGAACGAACGCGAGGTTGCCGGCATCATCGCCAAGGCGCCGCATGTCGCACGCCTCAGCGTCACCCACCAGCGTCTGGTTGTGGCCTCGATGGAAACGCGCGGCGCCACCGGCGTCCATGACAAGGCGAGCGGCAGCTACACGCTGCACGCCTGCTCGCAGAGCGCCGACGCCTTGCGCGGCCAGGCAGCCTCCATCATGGGCGTGCCGAACGACAAATTGCGGGTGATCACGGAGGATGTCGGCGGCGCCTTTGGCATGAAGACGACGGTCTATCCGGAGTACATCGCGGTGCTGGTGGGCGCGCGCAAGGTCGGGCGGCCGGTGCACTGGCAGTCGACGCGCTCCGAGGCCTTCATGAGCGACTGCCAGGCGCGCGACGCGGTGACTCACGTCGAACTCGCGCTCGACGACAAGGAAAAATTCCTGGCGTTGCGCGTGCGCCATCTCTGCAACCAGGGCGCCTACATCGCCAACGCCGGCATCAACATCAACACGAACAATTTCGCCCGTTGTCTTCCCGGCATGTACCGGATCGCCAAAGTCGACGTCGGCGTCGCCTGTTATTTCTCCAACAAGGTGCCGATCGCGCCCTATCGCGGCGCCGGACGCCCGGAGGCGAATTACGCGCTCGAGCGGGCGGTCGAGGAAGCAGCCCGCGTCGTCGGCATGGACCCGGTGCGGCTGCGCAAGAAGAACCTCATTCCGGCGTCGGCGATGCCGTTCAAGACGCCGATCAACACTTACGACAGCGGCGATTTTCCCGGCATCGTCGACAAGGCGCTCAAGCTCGCCGAATTCGACAATTTCAACAAGCGCAAGCGTGAATCGGCCAAGCGCAAGAAGCTGCGCGGCATCGGCATATCCTGCATGCTGGAGCATTCCGGCGCGACGCCGATGGAAATGGCCTCGGTGGCGTTTCCCGACGGCCACAAGATAATCCTCGGTCTGAATGTCCAATCGACCGGACAGAGCCACGCCACCGTGTTCGGCCGGCTGCTGGCGCACAAGCTCGGCATCGATCCGGCCAAGATCGAGCACCACCACGGCGACACCGATATGGGCCTGACCGGTGGCGCCTCGGTCGGCTCGCGCTCGGCCATGTGCGCCGGCAACGCCATTGTCCATGTCGCCGACGTGATGCTGGCAAAGGGAAAGAAAGTCGCGTCATCCGCGCTGGAAGCCTCGGAGAGCGACATTCAATATCGCAATGGCGGTTTCGAGGTGGTCGGCACCGACCGCAAGATTTCGCTATTCGAGACCGCCAAGCGCGCCAAAGGCATGGGCGAAAGCCTCGACACCAAGGACAAGGCGGAGACGCCGCTCACTTTTCCGAACGGCTGCCACATCGCCGAGGTGGAGATCGATCCCGACACCGGGTTTGTCGATCTCGTGACCTATACCGCGGTGGACGACTGCGGCAATCCGCTCGACACCACGATCGTCGAGGGCCAGGTGCACGGCAGTATCGCGCAAGGGCTCGGCCAGGCGCTGACCGAAAACACGGTTTACGATTCAAGCGGGCAATTGGTGAGCGGTTCGTTCATGGATTACGGCATGCCGCGTGCGCACAACATGCCGGTCGAGCTGCGCGAGGCGATGCATCCGGTGCCGGCCACGAGCAATCCGCTCGGCGTCAAAGGCACCGGCGAGGCCGGCACCACGGCGGCGATCGCCGCGGTGATGAACGCGATTTCGCACGCGATTCCGAACGGTGCCGGCGATCACATGGACATGCCCGCGACGCCCGCCAAGGTGTGGGAAGCGTGCCAAAAGGCGATGGCGAAGTGAAGCAGGCCCAGCCGCGGCCCGGCGCTGCGGCGTTTCCGCCGGATTGACGCGAGATTAGAAGACCGGATTTTCAGCCGAGGCCAGCCGGCGTTCCTGCGACTGGCGAAGCTCGGCCAGTGCGGCGCTGGCTTCCCGGTGCAGCGCCGTAAAATCGTATTCCGGCGGGCGCCGCCGAAGGCCGTTGCGAGATCACCGGCCATTCCGCCGCCGCCGCGGAGAGACTGGCGGCGCCGGCCACGAGCATGAATGCGAGCACAACGTTCTGCGGTTTCATCGGCAAGGCCTTCTGGCTTGCACCGACATATTGAACACAGATTTATTGAAAACACGCCAAAGCTTGCGGTGGATTTGCCCGATGCAAATTCAGTTTTTGGTAACGCTATCGGGCGCGTCAGGCGCTCGGCACCACCAGCGAATAGCGCGGATCGGCGGCAAGGCACACGGCCTCCGGCAGGCCGAGCTCCTTGCGCACCATGTTGGCGCCGAGCACCATCGCGACGATCTTGTAGTAGGCGTGGCGGCGGCTCATGCCCTCGCGGCCCATGCCGCAATCGGACGACAGGATCAACCGCTCGGCCGGGATGTATTTGAGCGCGCGGCGGATGTGCTCGGCGATGTCCTCCGGCCGCTCGACCTGCAGGCCATGATGATCGATCACGCCGATGGCGACCTTCTTGTCGGTAATGATCTTGCCGAAGGCTTCGAGGTCGGCGCCGCCGGCGGAAACCGACTCGAAGGTGATCACGTCGGCGTCGACCTTGTTGAGCATCTCCAGCCCGTTCTTGTAGCTCTGCACGCTGGTAAACATGCGCTGCTGGGAAGGGTTACCCCAGCAGGTATGGCACCACACTTCGGTCTTGGCGCGCAGGCCCTTCATGGTGCGGTTGAAAACGTCGACGCTGAACTCCGGCGTCATCACCGTGTCGGTGATCTTGCGCACCGCGAGCATGTGGATCTGCGGCTCCTCGAACTGGATCGCCTGACAGCCAGCGTCGGCCAGCGCGTGCAGTTCAGCGTTCAGCGCATCGGCGATTGCCAGGATGCGGTCCTTCACCGACTTGTAGTGCGTATCCCGCACCGCGAAGGCGACCAGCTCCGGCCCGATGGTGCCGAACTTGACCGGCTTCTTGGTCATGCGCTGCGCCACCTTCCACATGGCGTCGTATTGCAGATCGCCGCGAGTGACTGGGCCGTTGATCCCCGGCATTACGCGCGATTCCAGATAGTCGTGCAGGATGTGGCCGGGCGGAAAGGCGATGCCGCCCTTGCCGGCCGGCGTCGGCTGCGGATTCTTGTCGAAGCCGCCCATGTGGCGGGGCGGATAATTGGTCCAGCTCTGGCCGCCGACGTCGGAGTCGAAATGCGCGTCGCCGTCGGTGACGATGTCGAGGCCGGCCATCTCCTGCTCGTGCAAATAGACCGACACCGTATCGACGTACTGTTCGCGGAAATGGTTGTTCACCATCGCCTCGAGGAAGCTGCGCGAGCCCAGATTTTCCGTGTACCAGCTCGGCCGCGGCAGCGAGCCGGTGATGGTGGTCGGCAGCATGAGGTCCTTGGTGGCGCGAAGCATGGATAGCGTCTCCCCGTGGCGCGATGGCCTGTTGTCGTTGGCGGCCATCTTAAGGGAGCAACGCACGGTTTGGAAACAGAGGAGCTATTCCATCTTGCGGGCCTTGGCGCGGCTGCCCACTTAAAGTGGGCAGATTTCAGGTGGCGATAGAATTCCTGCTATAGTTGCGTCATGGACAAGAAAACAGACAGCTACATCATCCGGCCCAATCCGGCCGATCCGCGGCTGACCGAGCGCGTCACCGGCATCGACCAGACCGGCGCTAGAATCGAGACCGCCGTCACAGTCGAGCGCGCGCTGACCATTTTTCTCAATAGCCAGGAAATCGTCACCGCCATGACCATCGGGGATTACCCGGAATATTTGGCGGTCGGCTACCTGCTCAACCAGAACATGCTGCTGCCGGACGACGTCGTTACCGGCGTCGATTACGACGAGGAATTGGCGGTGGTGGTGGTGCGCACCAAGCGCAAGACCAATTACGAGAAGAAGCTAAAGAAGAAAGTGCAAACCAGCGGCTGCGCGCAGGGCACCGTGTTCGGGGACCTGATGGAAGCGCTGGAAAACGTCTCGCTGCCGAAGGCCAAGTTGCGCACCTCGTGGCTCTATGCGCTGACCCACAAGATCAACACCACGCCGTCGCTTTACCTGGAGGCCGGCGCCATCCACGGCTGTGTGCTGGCGAAAGAAGACCAGCCGCTGGTCTATATGGAAGACGTCGGCCGCCACAACGCGGTCGACAAGATCGCCGGATGGATGTTCAAGAGCAAGGTCAAAGCCGCCGACAAGATTTTCTACACCACCGGTCGGCTCACCTCGGAAATGGTGATCAAGACCGTGCGGATGGGGATTCCGATCCTGATTTCGCGCTCGGGTTTCACCGCCTGGGGGGTCGAGCTGGCGCGCAAGGCCAATCTAACGCTGATCGGTCGCGCGCGCGGCAAGCGCTTCGTCGCGCTCGCCGGCGAGGACCGCATTGTGTTCGACCAGGACCTCGATTTTGTGGAAGAAGAAAGTTCGAAGCACCGCCGCAAGGCCGCCGTGCATGATGAGTGATCTGACGCCTCGTGTCCCGGACGCGGTGCAGCGCGCTAGCGGTGCACCGCAGATCCGGGACCCAGCTTGCTTCAATATTTAACCGGGATCCCGGGTCTGCAGCGCACCACACCGCAAGTGGCGTTTACGCGACTTGCGGCTATTAATTAAATGCCGCAAGTCGGATAAATCCGACTTGCGGTGTGCTGCGCTACGCCCGGGAAAAGTAGATAGGCATGACGGACCCCATCCCCCCTACCCTTGGTCTCGTTCTCGCCGGCGGATTGGCGCGCCGCATGGGCGGCGGCGACAAGGCGCGCATCGCGATCGGCGGCATTTCTATTCTTGACCGTGTGTTGGCGATCCTGTCGGGGCAATGCGTCGGCATGATCATAAACGCCAATGGTGATCCCAATCGCTTCGCCGATACCGAACTGACCATCGTGCCCGACAACGTGCCGGATTACCCCGGCCCGCTGGCCGGGATCCTCGCCGGGCTCGACTGGCTGGCGGCACAGAACAACGGCATCGAGTGGCTGCTCAGCGTGCCGGGCGACTGCCCGTTCCTGCCCGACGACCTGGTGGAGCGGCTGCACATGGCCCGCCGCGAAATGGGCACCGGCGTGCCGCTCGCCTGCGCCCGTTCCGGCGAATGGCGCCATCCAGTGGTGGGCCTGTGGCCGCTGGCGTTGCGCGGCAGCCTGCGCAAGGCCCTGGTCGAAGAAGACCTGCGCAAGATCGAGGTCTGGACGGCGCGGCATGGCGTCGCGGTCGCCGATTGGCCGGCCAAGCCGGTCGACCCGTTCCTCAACGTCAATACGCCGGAAGACGCTGAGCGCGCCGAACGCATTGCGCTGCAGCATCACGGTATTTGATTTTTTGAATCTTGCAGCCGCTCTTTCCGGTTCCATATCTGTTATAGTTGCTAGATATGGGGCGTCTGGGAGCGGAGCGAATTCCATGAAAGCATTCATCGTCGCATGCGTGGCGGCCGTCATCATCGCGGTGGTCTGCGGCGTCGTGCTCAATACCGTGCAGGAGCCGGTCGACCAGGCCTTCTCTACGTCGGCGGTGCGGCTCGGCGCCTGAGCCGCCGCATCAACCGATGAGCGCCGCGTAGGATAGGAAGCCGACGCGGGCGCCGGGCTCGATCGCCGTCACCTCTTCGGCAAATTCCAGCAGGCCGTCGGTCTCCGTCAGTGACGTCAGGATGCCGGCGCCGTCTTGGCGGTGCTTCACCGCCTCAAGTTCGCCGTCGCTCGAGCGCCGCAGCGCGATTTTCCCCGAGGCGCACGCGCTNNTCGCTCGAGCGCCGCAGCGCGACGCGCACGTATTCGCGGCGGTCTTTTTTCTTCCGGTACGCGAAGGCGGCGCGCACCGGCAGCGGCACCAAAGTTTGCGGCCGCGCGCCGGAGAGCCGCCGCAGCAGCGGCTTGACCACCCGAACAAACGTCACGAACACCGCCACCGGATTGCCCGGCAGCCCGACGAAAGCCGCGCTG
>PMAF01000188.1 GCA_003152455.1 Hyphomicrobiales bacterium | reverse complement strand
TGTGATCGAAACCGCTGCGCCCATCAATGCCGCTCCTCTCAGGAGCTGGCATCGAGTCAGACTTTCTCTGATTTGGGAATCCCAAAATGAGTCAACAGCTAGGGCCGTTGGTATGAATTGGAGAATCCATGACGTACTCCACGGCATTCGGACGCCTCGGCAACATGCGCGCCAACGGCGTCCGAACGCTTGCCGCGTGGTGTGTCGGTGGCGCCTGCGATCACGCTAAGCTGATCCATGCTCCTGCTGACTGAAACGCGCATCCAAAAGCCGACCGATCGGCGAATGGTCGGATGACGATTACGACGTGTTCGACGGCGACCAGCACATCGGGCGGATCATGCTTCACCCGCAAGCGCCACAGGGGCAGCCGTGGTTCTGGACGATCACGGCGCGGGTGCCGCAGTACCCGCATGATCGCGGCGACGCGGCTACGCGCGAGGACGCGATGGTGGCGTTCAAGTTGGCGTGGGAGCGCGCTCCCTTAGCGTCGTCTATTCCGTTCAATGCGGCAACTTGGAAGATGACTTTTTAGTTGCGTCTAGCCGACGTAACTGGTCACTGCCAATGGGGACGTACTTGCATTCACAGCGGTCACGGGTGCATTGGACAAGTGGCAAATGGGGCACGGTGTTGCCCGAATATTCGACGCCGAACTGCGCTAGTACGGCTTCGCAAGCGTCCCGTCCCGGCAAAATGCGGACGGCGCGCAACAACCCGAGCCTCTGCGCGTTCCTAAGCGCACGTATTGAGCGGGCGATTTGCGATGGGGTCTTGCGCATCCCGCGCTATTATCAGGCGGCCCGAACAAATACCCTCGAACACGCTATTTCAGCCTAATTGTTAGCCTTAATGTGCCGACCCGCGGGGATGCGATGGCGGATTTCAAGGCAGCGTGGGAGCGCGATGATCTCACGGCGGAAAATTGAAAACAACCTGCCGGTTCACTCGTCGGTAGGAAAAGCGCGTCAGACGCGATAAAAGAACAGATGGGAAAAATCGTCCTTGCAGTCGTTGTTGCGGTGCTGCCGACTTGGGTCGCGGTTGCTCAGCAGTCCAGTCAGCCGCTCAAAAACTTTCGAAAGTCGAGCACGTTGCATCCGATTAAGGGCAATCCTTGCGCGATGTATGGCGCGGGCTTCGTCAAGATCGCGGGGTCGGATACATGCGTTAAGATCGGCGGCAGCGTTAGCGTAGAAGCTGGCGCGCGGCGCTAACTCGTCTCTAGCCGTGGCGCAGGCTCAGCCGCAAGCGCAGGCGTCGCCTCCCACGACCCTCGGCAACATGCGCGCCAACGGCGTGCGCACTCTTGATGCGTGGTGCCTCATTTGAATAACGGAAGATGCAGATTATTTTTTGTAAAAAAATGAAAGAGGCCGCCAACTGAGGCAGCCTCCCGCATGAATGTTACACCAAATCGGCCTTAATATCCTGCACCAGAAGATTTTTCATATTCGGATACTCCCGGTGCATTTGAAGGACATTCACGCTGACGGCGCGTATGTCCGCTTCAGCGATCTTAGCTGGAGAGAAAAACTGCTTCGCTCCTACCCCGATAATGAGAACTGCGACGACAGCGATGACGTGATGCATGCGCATGACAAAATCTCCTCTGCATCCATACTCAGGATTGACGTCAAATGTTGCATTGCGATCTCTTCTGGTGCATCGCAGGAAAAATGTCATTGATCCCGATCAAATTTCGTCAAATTTGAAGATTGAACGGGATTGCGTAATTGGAGGCCCGGCCTGGAATTGAACCAGGATATGAGACGGTGCCCCGCCCCCGCGTAGTAGCCATTCCGCCACCGGGCCATTAATGAAATGTTGGTCAAGGGGTTTATCGGCAAATTGAGCCAAATCAATTTGCAATGAAAATCAGCCACTGATGGTTAAACCCGGGCAGTATCCAAACGGGGCCAGTACCCGGCGCTGCATNNGGCCTAACCGGCAGCATTGACCGCAATCTGACTCCGCAGGAATTAAGCCAAATCTCTTTCAGGCCACGCGCTTCCTGTGCCGACAAAATGAAAGGGCCGAGCATGACGCCCGGCCCTTTCGTCGCTCAACAACATGCGCGCGAACGGCGTGCGCACGCTTGGCGTTACTCTCGATCCGCCTCGGGACGCGAAACGAGGCGGAGTTGTCCGACGTTAGCCCCCTCCCATGCAAATAATTCTTTCTCGCATAAGACGCATTTGAAAGTTTTTGGGTCTCTAGAGGGACCTTTAGTTTCGATCACCTCGTAGATCGCGCCGCAATTGCACGTTACTCGGGTCATGGTGCAAATATGTGCCCGTTTGGCATGGTCTGCTAGAGCCGTCGCAAAAAGCGCAAAATAGGTTTATTCTGCTCTCTGATTGGAAGGCACGGAGCCATGGGCGAGCTCTTGGTGACACTGATCGTTCCCCCCGTCGTGGGCGTGGTTATCTATATCGTCATCCGACGTATCTGGGAGCGAGAAGAAAATAGTGCCAGCGTCGTTGTGCGACGCGATCCCTCCGCAACGACGCCGGCGGAAGAGACGAGCACCGATTCATAGCTTATGTGCGGTCGCTTCACCCGGATGTACACATGGCGGGAGTTGGTGAGGCTCTACCGGCTAACCGACCCATCGCCACCGTCGAACCTTCAGCCGCGCTACAATATTTGCCCAACGACCACGATTGACGCGGTGATCGAGCGGGATAGCAAGCGCGTGATGGAGCAAATGCGCTGGGGTCTAGTGCCCGGTTGGTGGAACAAGCCGCTCAAAGAGTTGCGGTTGGCAACCTTCAATGCGCGCGCCGAAACAGTTGCTGAGAAGCCGTTCTTTCGCTCAGCATTGAAACACACGCGCTGCCTCATCCCGGCGTCCGGCTATTACGAGTGGCAGACGGTCGGAAAGGAAAAACAGCCATACTATTTCACGCGCCGCGATGGCCAGATCATAACTATCGCTGGGCTTTGGTCGGAATGGACAAATCCAGAAACAGGCAAACCGCAAAACACCTGCACCATGATAATCACCGAGCCCAATAAATTCGTTGCCGGAATTCACGACCGCATGCCGGTTATTCTGGAGGAAAAGCAGTTCGACGCATGGCTTGATGACAGTGCAATTCCGGTGTCGTTGGTGAAGTTGCTCAAGCCAACAGGTGAGCGCACCCTTGTGTGTCATCCCGTCAGTAAGCGGGTGAACAGCTCGCGAGCCGACAGCGATGATGCCACGCTAATCGGGCCAATTGGCAATTAGCGCGTGGCCCGATGTCGGCCGCCTGATCAAAACACCAGATTCTGAGAGCGAGGCGGTCTTTCTGCTTTAGGAGTGAGCAACACGCGCTGACTCTTATGGTAATATTGGATTAGCGTGCATTTCTCTGACTCGGCTTAATGGAAAGGGAACCACCCATGCGGCTAGCTTTTGCATATGCCATTGCCGGATTGTTGATCGCCGGAGCGTTCTTCACCAGCCCTTCACTCGCCCTTGACGAATCCCAGGGCACGCCTGTGATTTTGAAGCCGAAGGACGGCGCGGTGATTACGGGCCCCGTCACGATGATCGTTGGATTCAAGAATGCATGGGGTGCTGTGCATGACGAGGATATGAAGGCCACGATGAACGACGCGACGAAGCAAATGGGTCATGTGGATCACAAAGCGCAGATGGGGCAAATGGGTGAAATGCAGGGCGAAGAGCAACATTACGGCGCACATCTGCATCTAATCGTCGATTCGCCCCTCCCCAAGGAGGGCACGACGGTCCCAATGGACGAAAAGCATATTCACCTGATGAATGGCGAGCAAACGACGGTGCTGAACCTCGCGCCGGGCAAGCACACGCTCCAACTCATCGTGGGCGGAGATAATCATGTGATCCGCGCTCACGCGCCACGCTCCGAGCTTGTTACCATCACGGTCCAATAAGGCCAAGGCGCATAAGACCTCAAACTGTTGCGCTCGCCGCCGCTGGCTATCAAAATTGCGGAGGGTTATGGCAGCACAGGATGAAGGAAGGTGAGGACGGCCATCAGTAATGTAACCGCGCTGATCCCAACGACCGCGCAAACGGCGCATCGAACCAAGCGTCGCCATACGGGCTCGATAAGATTTTCAACTGGGTTGCTGAACCTAGCTACGCCCCATACGACCGGGAAACCCAGAGCGTTTTATCATTTCAAATGATTAGTTGGTCGCCGTGATCTGGATCAAAAAATAAGATTTAATGTCGTCGTGTATCAGCTCGACGGCGTGCCGCTCGAAAAGATCGTGGCGTTTTTACAGCAGCCCACATGCCGAGCAAATTCGTCGAACGCTCATCATCGTTAGGCAACATGCGCGCCAACGGCGTGCGGAAGCTCGCCTCGTAGTATCTCGGTTCTCCGTGTGCCAGCGCCGCTGCCAGGAATGGTAAACCGGCGGGGCTCAACTCTTTTTGTGTCATGGTGGATCACGCCATTACCTTCGCGCGACGGGCGCGACTCTCGGCACAAACCGAAACGTGCCGAGGCGACGCAACGGACTTTCTCGCCGCCCTGCGACCGCGCTCCTGAAGCGCCTTGGCGGTGCGGGCGATCTCCTGGGCTTCTTCCCCAACGGGATTCTCTCTCGCGCGGTCCCACTCGTCTTTGGCTTCGGGGCTGATGCGAACTATTGGCCCGATTCTCATTTCGCGCGGGCCAAGACCCCGAGCTTTCAATTTGTAGTAGGTCGGCTCGGAGAATTGTTTCGTGGCGCAGAACTGCGTTATCGTTTTTGCTGCCCGCTTGGCAGCGGGTTTTGTGTCGTCGGCTGGCATCGGACTTGCTCCGGTTAGGGTTACTAACCGCTAGCAAGCGCTAGTTTTAGCTCCTACCGCGTTAGGAACGCATTTTCTTATTCCTAATGCGTTTAATTGCAGTCTCGACCTTGAAGCCGAAGAGCGAGACGACGTCTTCAAACTCCGTCGCCTTCCTATTTTTTCCAGGCGGTGTCGGTAAACCAAGGTCCATCCAAGCCGCAGCTAGCAGGCTTGCAAACGGCGATGTTCGACTGGCTGGCGGCAATTTGTGAGTATAGTGCCGATAAAGATCAATTACATCTTCGACAAAGTGTTGGCCGAACAGGTCGGCGCGATTGGAACCTGCGGAAATAAGAGTAAATCCTTTTTGAAGGTGAAGATGCCAGTCGCGAATTGATCGAATATTATTGATGATCTCGACAACGGACGGAATAACGGTTTTTTCGGGCGCTCTCGCCTCGAACACTCGGCTAAGATCGGCCGCGATCATTGCGGCTCCGTCGTGTGGAAGCCAGCTGTTAGCTTGTCAATCCTAGCGAGCGTCTTCAGTAACTGCTGAGCAGTTTTGCGCGATGCGGAATTGTCTTTGCGGCGGATCATCGCTCGAGTTGTGGCAATCCGCGCAGCCCTATTAATTTGCCCCCTCAATAGCGCTACATATGGCTCCGCGTTTCGAGTGGTGCGCGGCGCATACAAATAGGCGTACTCATCAATTTGATATTTGCCCGGCGGAAGGTACAACCGACCTTCCTTATCCACCCGACAATCCAGACAGCGGTAATTTATCGCGGCGCGCTTCGGCTTCGCGCTCATGATGGCACCCCGAGTTGCCGTACCTTCCGATCCGGCTTGAAACCAAACTTTGGCGCCCCCTCGCGGATGGCCTTATCGATATAGGTCTGCGTCAGATGTCCATAATGCTTCTCGATCATGCTCGTGTCGCGGTGGCCGAGATTGTGCGCCACCACCAGCAGCGGCACGCCCGACCTTATGCAAAGCGATGCGTAGGTATGCCGCAATGCGTGGAAGCCGACAGGCGGCGTGATCTTCGCCGCCCGGCACGCCGCAGCCATCGGGGGAGCTTGCTGCGACTTCTGCCACGCCCCGCCGTCCGCGCGGTGGAGCATAATCTCGTCGCCCGCGCGCCCGGCGGTGAGCTGCTCGAATAGCGCCACACCCTCGTCATTCAACACGACGTCGCGCGGCTTACCCGACTTGGAGTGGTGAATCGCGATCTTGCCGCGATGAAAGTCCTTCACCCGCAGGGTGCACAGTTCGCCATATCGGCAGCCGGTGGCGAGCGCCGCACGCACGAGGTCGCGGAAGCCGGTGTCGGGGTCGGTCGCGTTGATTAGGCGTTTCGCCTCGGCGACGCTGAGATGGCCGGGGCGTGCGGCATGAGTATTCTTAAGGGGCGCGAGCCGCCGCCACGCGAGATCACTGTCGATGAGCCCGTGCCGAAAAGCACGATTGAGCGCGGCCTTCAGGATCGAAGCGGTGCGGTTGACAGTGGCGCGGCGGGCTCGCTTGGCGTCATCGGTCGTCGGCTCCCGGCTGTTCTGCGGCGCGCCCCGCATCGTGCGCAACCGCGCCGGCTTGGCGGCGAGCACATCACGCCATTGCAAAAGGCGGGCAGTCGTCAGATCGTCCAGCTTGATCGCGCCGAGTTCTGGGGAAATAAGCGCCCTCGCGCGCCGCTCGGCATCGTCCCCGGTCCGCTTCTCAAGCCGCAGATATTTTATGTAATCGGCGATCGCGTCGCCCACCGTCATCGGGCCGCGCGTACCGCGCGCCGCGTGCCCCCGCGCCAGCGCCAGCGCCGCGCTCTGCGCCTGTGCATAACTGAGGATAGTGTCACCGTTGGCATCCTCGTAGTCGTCGGCATAACCCCCTAGCGCCTCGACGCGGTATGGCGACTTGCCCGTGGCGACGGCATCGACGCCGAGGTAGATCCGCACGCACCAGCTCCCGGGGGCGTCCTTTCGGCGGCGGCGGTAGCCGAGGTGAAGGTCGCCCGGTCGTAATGTCCGCCAGAATGGCTTGGCCTGCGCCGGAAGCCGGTCGCGGGCCGCGCGCGTTTCCAGCTTCGAATCTCTGACGGTGCGCGACATTGCTTGATATCCTACTTCTTGGAACCGTTGGTCTAATAAAAGCTAATATACCAGGGTTAACTCCTGTCAACTGCGGTAAACTGGAAAGGACATAAAGCCCGTTATTATTGATGTTTTGCAATATACCGGGGTTAACGGAGGTTAGCAAAACGGCAGTTAAGAGGCGGTAAAGGCTAACCGTTCGTGAAAGAAAAACGCCTGCCTTAACCGGGCCTGCCCGTGACCGCCCGGCAAAAGGCTGCAAAAATCGCGGCAATTGGACACCGAAGACCTAAGGTCCCGTCCCAGGACCCCTAAAAACCGGAGGAGCGATCCATGCGCGAGATTGGCCATTTCATCGGGGGCAACGCCGTCAAAGGGACCTCCGGACGCTTCGGCGACATCTTCGATCCCAATACCGGCGAGGTGCAGGCCAAGGTGGCGCTGGCCAAGCATTCCGAGGTCGAGCATGCCATCGCCAACGCGCAAGCGGCGCAGCCAGCCTGGGCGGCGACCAATCCGCAGCGGCGCGCCCGCGTGATGTTCAAGTTCCTCGAACTGGTGCAGAAAGAATACGACAGCCTCGCCAAACTGCTCTCGTCCGAGCACGGCAAGACGCTGCCCGACGCGCGCGGCGACATCCAGCGCGGGCTCGAGGTAGTGGAATTCGCCTGCGGCATTCCGCATTTGCTCAAGGGCGAATACACCGAAGGCGCCGGCCCGGGCATCGACCTTTATTCGGTGCGGCAGGCGCTCGGCGTGGTCGCCGGCATCACGCCGTTCAATTTCCCAGCGATGATTCCGCTGTGGAAGGCCGCGCCCGCGATCGCCTGCGGCAATGCTTTCATCCTCAAGCCATCGGAGCGCGATCCGTCGGTGCCGATGCGGATCGCGGAACTGTTCCTCGAGGCCGGCCTGCCGGAAGGCGTGCTCAACGTCGTCAATGGCGACAAGGAAGCCGTCGACACGCTGCTCACCGACGACCGTATCAAGGCGATCGGCTTCGTCGGCTCGTCGGCGATCGCGGAATATATTTATTCGACCGGCTGCGCCAACGGAAAGCGCGTGCAATGTTTCGGCGGCGCCAAGAATCACATGATCGTGATGCCCGACGCCGACATGGATCAGGCCGTCGATGCGCTGATCGGCGCCGGCTACGGCTCAGCCGGCGAGCGCTGCATGGCGGTGTCGGTGGCGGTGCCGGTCGGCGAGAAGACCGCCGACGCGCTGGTCAAGAAGCTGATCCGGCGCGTGGAGAGCTTGAAGATAGGGCCCTCCACCGATGCCCAGGCCGACTACGGCCCGATGGTCACCAAGGAGCTGCTCAATAAAGTGCGCGGCTATATCGATACCGGCGTCAAGGAAGGCGCCAAGCTCGTGGTGGACGGTCGCGGGTTCAAGTTGCAGGGCTACGAGAACGGCAATTTCCTCGGCGGCTGCCTGTTCGACGAGGTGAAACCAAGGATGAAAATCTACAAGGAAGAAATCTTCGGGCCGGTGCTCGCGGTGGTGCGCGCCAAGGACTACGAGGAAGCGGTGCGATTGCCTTCCGAACATGAATACGGCAACGGCGTCGCCATCTTCACGCGTGACGGCGATACAGCGCGCGACTTCGTCAACCGGGTGCAGGTCGGCATGGTGGGCGTGAACTTCGCCATTCCGGTGCCGCTCGCCTATTACACCTTCGGCGGCTGGAAGCGCTCCGGCTTCGGCGATCTCAACCAGCACGGACCGGATTCGGTCCGCTTCTACACCAAGACCAAAACCGTGACCTCGCGCTGGCCGACCGGCACCAAGGAAGGCGCCGAATTCGTGATCCCGACCATGAAGTAAAAGATGTGCTTCGAGCATGATCCCGAAATGCGGGGACCGGTTTAGGATCGCCAATGGCCGATTATCAACTCTACTGCTTCGCCCAGTCCGGCAACGCCTACCGAACGGCGCTGATGCTCAATCTGATCGGCGCCAAATGGGAGCCGGTCTGGTACGATTTCTTCGGCACGGCGCCGCAACGCACGCCGGAGTTTCGCGAGAGCATCAATGAGATGGGCGAGGCGCCTGTGCTGGTGCACGGCGAGAAAAGGCTCAGCCAATCGGGCGTGATCCTCACTTATCTTGCGAACCATTCCGGCAAGTTCAAGCCGCAAGGCGAAGATGAGGAGCTGGAATCGCTGCGCTGGATCATCTTCGACAACCAGAAGGTCAACGGTTTCCTCGGGCCGTACCGCTTTCTCAAGAATTTCGCATCGAAGCCCGGCGATCCGGCGGTGATGGCATTCTTGAAAGGGCGCATCGAGGCCGCGCTCGCCATCGTCAACAAGCGGCTGACCGGACGAAAATTTTTGGTCAGCGACAAGCCGACCATCGCCGACATTTCGATGACCGGTTATCTGTTCTATCCGCCGGAGGAGTTCGGCTTCGATATCGCCAAGGACTGTCCCGCGATCGGCGCCTGGCTCGAGCGCACGAAAGCGCTGCCGGGCTGGGGGCATCCTTACGACCTGATGCCCGGCTACCCGTTCGGCACGCAGGGATATCGCAATCAATGATCGTGGTGGTCGTGGCCGTGCGAATGGCCGTGATGATCGTGCGCATGGTCGTGAACGTCGTGCGCGTGGCCGTGCCCATGCGATGAGGCATAGGCACCGCCTTCCGGTTCGAACGGCGCTTCGATCACAACTACTTTCGCCCCGAGCGATTGAAGCAGCGATTCGACCGCGGCATCGCGCCGCACACGGATCCGGTTGGGCAGCACCTGCACCGGCACGTGGCGGTCGCCGAGATGCCAGGCGAGCCGCGACAGCGCGGCCACGTCCGCCGCGCGCGCCTCGATCAGCGGCTCGGGCGCGGCCACGACTTCCACCAGTCTGCCGTCGTCGAGCAGTAGCACGTCGTCGGTGCGCAAACGCGACGGCTGGTGCAGATCGATCTCGAAAGTGCAGCCCTTCACGCCGGTGACAGTGATTTTCTGCTCGCTGCGCTGGGCGTAATCGAGGATCACGGTATCGATGACCGGCCGATCATGGCGGTCGGCGGCGGCAAGGACGCTGGTGGCGCGCGGCATGGGTTTTGGAATGCGGTCGATCAGTTCAGGCGCGCCGGGCGCTCGTGATCGGAATCGCCGGGCTGGATATGATCCGGCGCCGTCGGCGCTTCGCCGGCGGGAGTCGCGGCGGCAAAGGCAGCCGCATCCTTGCGCTGATGTTCGCGATAGGACAGCCAGCCGAGCGGCAGGCAGCCGAGATAGGCCAGCGTGCCGATGGTGAGCACAGCCCACGGATAGCTGATCAACAACGCGAAGAACAACACCACCACCACGAACACCAGCAGCACCATATCGGGCGGCACGCGCTTGCCCACGCGCTTGCCGGAGAACACCGGCAGCCGCGACACCATCAACAACGCGATGGCCAACGTGTAGAGGAAGGTGATCCAGACCGTGACCAGCCCGTTGGAGACGCCGAGGAAATTGAGGTAGATCGGCAGCAGCACCGTGATGGCGCCGGCCGGCGCCGGAATTCCGGTGAAGAAATTTCCCGCCCAGGCCGGCTGGTTGGGGTCGTCGATCATCACGTTGAAACGCGCAAGCCGCAGCGCAGCGCAGATCGCAAATACTAATGCCGCGATCCAGCCTGCCGATTTGAGCTCCTGCAGGCCCCAGAAATACAGGATCAGCGCCGGCGCCACGCCGAAATTTACGAAGTCCGCGAGGCTATCGAGCTCAGCACCGAAGCGCGAAGTGCCCTTGAGCATGCGCGCGATGCGACCATCGATACCGTCGAGCAGCACCGCCAGCACGATCGCCGCCAGTGCCAGATCGAGCCTGTTTTCGACCGCCATGCGGATCGCGGTCAGCCCGGCGCATAACGCCAACAGCGTAACCAGATTAGGCAGCAGCGTGCGCACCGGGATCGCCTTGAAGCGGCGCCGGGGCGGCGGAGCGGGATCGAACGGCGGAAACACCATGGCACCCATATATAGACGATTGCGGGTGCGCGCGCCACGGCGCGCCGGTCCGGTTTCGCGGCCTCGTTAACGATTTAACCGCTCTTGAAAGCGCGCCCGGCATCGCCGTTGCGTAGATCGGCGAGCACGGTTTCGCCCGCGAGCGAAGTCTGCCCGACCGCCACCATCGGCGGCGTGCCGTCGGGCAGATAGACGTCGAGGCGCGAGCCGAAGCGGATCATGCCGAACCGCTCGCCGGCGCCGACCGGCTGGCCCTCGCGCACGAAGCAAACGATGCGGCGCGCCACCAGGCCGGCGATTTGCACCACCGCCACTCGCGCGCCGGCGGTCGCGATCACCAGCGAATTGCGCTCGTTGTCGGCGCTCGCCTTGTCGAGATCCGCGTTGAAGAACTTGCCGGGTTGATAGACGATTTTCTCGATACGGCCGCTGACCGGGCTGCGGTTCACGTGACAGTCGAACACGCTCATGAAAATCGAGATGCGCGGCAGCGGCTTGTCGCCAAGCCCCAGTTCGTGCGGCGGTGGCGCGGTGGTGATCTGGCTGACGCGGCCGTCGGCCGGCGCCACGACCAGGCCATCGCGCACCGGCGTGACGCGCGGCGGGTCGCGGAAGAAATAGGCGCACCAGATCGTCGCTAGCGTGCCGAGCCAGCCGAGCGGGCTCCACAGCCAGAACAGCACCAGACTGGCGAGCGCGAAGGCGCCGATGAAGGGATAGCCCTCCGGCGTGATTGGCACGATTTGCGCGCGAATCGAATCGTAGATCGACATGCTTTATCCTACTCCGCGGCGTCCGCCGGCGCTTCAATCGGCGTCGCGTCATCGGCCGAAGTGCCATCCTCGACCGGCGGCGGATTGCGGTTGGGCGCGACATCGACTTCGGCCACGCGGGCGAGCTTCTCGCGCGCCTCCTCCGCCTCGCGTTGGCGGTTCCACATACTGGCATAAAGCCCGTTTGCCGCGAGCAGCGCAAAATGCGTGCCGCGTTCGACGATCTCGCCCTGGTCGAGCACGATGATCTCGTCGGCGCCGACGATGGTGGAGAGCCGGTGCGCGATCACCAGCGTGGTGCGGCCTTTGGACACCCGTTCCAGCGCATCCTGGATTTCCCTTTCGGTGTGGCTGTCGAGCGCCGAGGTCGCCTCGTCGAGCACCAGGATCGGCGGCGCCTTCAGGATGGTGCGCGCGATCGCGACGCGCTGCTTCTCGCCGCCCGATAGTTTCAGGCCGCGCTCGCCGACTTCGGTCTCGTAGCCTTTCGGCGCGAGCCGGATCAAGCCGTCAATCTGCGCGAGCCGCGCAGCCTCCTCCACATCATCATTGCTCGCTTCCCAGCGGCCGTAGCGGATGTTGTAGCGGATGGTGTCGTTGAACAGCACGGTGTCCTGCGGCACCATGCCGATTGCCTGGCGCAGCGAGGCTTGCGTGACTTTAGCGATGTCCTGGCCGTCGATCAGGATGCGGCCACCGGCCAGATCGTAGAATCGGAACAGCAGCCGCGAAATCGTCGACTTGCCTGCGCCGGAAGGGCCGACCACGGCCACCGTCTTGCCGGCCGGAACGTCGAAGCTGACGCCCTTCAGAATAGCGCGTTCCGGCTCGTAGGCGAAACGCACGTCTTCGAAGCGGACGGTGCCGCTCGTTACGTTCAGCGGCGGCGCGGTGGGGCTATCCTTGATTTCCGGCTCGCGCGCCAGAATCGAGAACATAAGTTCGATGTCGATCACCGCCTGCTTGATCTCGCGATAGACCATGCCCATGAAATTGAGCGGCTGGTAGAGCTGGATCATCATCGAGTTGATCAACACGAAATCGCCAATCGTCTTGGTACCGGCCTTGATCTCGAAGGCGCACATCACCATGGCGGCGGCGAGACCGAGGGTGAAGATCACCGCCTGGCCGGCATTGAGCACGGCGAGCGAGGTATACGCCCGGGTGCTGGCCTCTTCGTAGCGCGCCATCGACTTGTCGTAACGCTCGGCCTCGCGTTGCTCGGCGCTGAAATATTTCACTGTCTCGTAGTTGAGCAGCGAGTCGATCGCCTTGACGTTGGCGTCGGTGTCGCTCTCGTTCATCCGGCGGCGGATGCCGATGCGCCACTCGGTGGCGTGATAGGTGTAAACCAGATAGACCGCGACGGTGGCCAGGATCACCGCGACGTAGCGCCAGTCGAACTGCCACATCAGCACGCCAACGATGAGCGCCAGTTCGATGATGGTGGGCGAGAGTTGCAGGATCACCATCCGCACGATGGTTTCGATGGCGTTGCGGCCGCGCTCAAGCACGCGGGTCAGACCTCCGGTCTTGCGCTCGAGATGGAAGCGCAACGAGAGCTCGTGCATGTGCACAAAGGTGCGGAAGGCGAGCCGGCGCACCGCGTGCATCGCGACCTTGGCGAAGATGCCGTCACGCGTCTGGGTAAGTATCGCCATCAGAATACGCATGCCGCCGTAGGCGATGGTCATGGCCACGGGAACGGCGAGAGCCCAGCCCAGCCAGTCGGTGGCCGCCGCCGGAGCGGTGCCGTGGCCGGCGAGCGCGTCGGTCGCCCATTTGAAGGTAAACGGTACCGCGACAGTCGCGAGCTTGGCGGCGAGCAGCAGCACCATGGCGCCCAGCACGCGCAGCTTCAAGTCGCGGCGGTCGGACGGCCAGATATAGGGCCACAGGTGGATCACGGTCTTGAGCAGCGCGCCGCGGTCCGCGGAGATGGCAGGTTGCTCGGGGGATCGACGGTGGTGGTGATGGTCGCTCATTCAGGGCCCTCATATAGGAGGATTCTCGCCCGTAATCACCCCGCCCTATTGGCTATGCGCAGCCGGTATTTTCCGGCCGCCGCCTTGACGATGCCATGGGCGCGATGCACATGCATGGCCATGAGGGAACGAGAAAATCCCAGCAAAATCCGAAAAATCTGCGTCTATTGCGGTTCCGGGCCGGGCATCGATCCGGCCTTTGTGGAGGCCGCCCGCGCATTCGGCACGATCCTGGCCAAGAACGGCATCGGCCTGGTCTTCGGCGGCGGCGCCGTCGGCATCATGGGCGAGTTGGCGCAAGCCGTGCTGCATCATGGCGGCGAGGTTACCGGCATCATCCCTGAATTCCTGTTGGCGCGCGAACACGCCATGAAAGACACGCAGGGGCTGATCGTCACCCGCGACATGCACGAGCGCAAACGCAAGATGTTCGAGATGGCGGACGCCTTCGTTGCATTGCCCGGCGGGGTCGGCACGCTGGAGGAAATCGTCGAGCAAATGACCTGGGCGCAGCTCGGGCGCCACAAGAAGCCCATCCTGCTCGCCAATATCCAAGGTTTTTGGCAGCCGCTTTGCGCCCTGCTCGATCACATGAAGGCGCTGGAATTCATCCGCGGCGATCTGAACTTCGACCTGCTGGTCGCCGACGGGGTCGAGGAAATCCTGCCGATGTTGCAAAAGGCGGCGGACGCGGCGCCCGGGGCGGGCAAGACGATGACAGCGGCCGAGGTTGAACATCTGTAGCTAATTCTTGCCGACGAAGGTCACCGCCTCAATGCGGTTGCCGTCCGGATCGCGGATGAAGGCGGCGTAATAGTTCTCGTGATATTGCGCGCGAAAGCCCGGCGCGCCGTCAGAGCTGCCGCCGCCGGCGAGCGCGGCGGCATGGAAGGCATCGACCATGGCGGCATCGCTCGCGCGCAAGCAGATGTGGACGCCGCTGTCGGCACCGATGGGCGCCATATCCGTGCGGCGGTTGATCCAGAACTCGGGATATTTCTTGCCGTAGCCGATCGCAGCGTCCGGCCATTCGCGCAACTTGGTCATGCCGAGCGTGACAAGCAAAGCGGTGTAGAAGCGCTCCCCCGCCTTAAGATCGCGGACGGCAATCGAGATGTGGTCGATCATGGCGGAATTATCTCACGCCGGGGCGCCGGATTTCACCAGCTTATAAATGATGGAATCCATCAAGGCCTGGAATGAGGCGTCGATGATATTGGGCGACACGCCGATGGTCGTCCAGCGATCGCCGTTTTCGTCCTCGCTCTCGATCAGCACGCGCGTCACCGCCTCGGTGCCGGAATTGAGGATACGCACGCGGTAATCGGTCAGCTTCAAGCCATCGATGTATTTCTGGTATTGGCCGAGGTCCTTGCGCAGCGCGCGATCGAGCGCGTTGACCGGGCCGTTGCCTTCCGCCGCCGAAATCATGTTGTCGGCGCCGACCCGCACCTTCACCACGGCCAGCGTCACCGTGACGCGCTCGCCCTTGGCGTCGTTGCGCTGCTCGACATTGACGTCAAACTGGGTGACGTCGAAATAATTCGGCACCGTGCCGAGCGTGCGGCGCGCCAGCATTTCGAACGACGCATCGGCTGCCTCGTAGGCGTAGCCCGCGGTCTCGCGCTCCTTGACTATCTCCAGCAGGCGGCCGATGCGCGGATCGTCCTTGTCGGCCTTTATGCCGACGCGTTCCAGCTCGGCCAGAATGTTGGATTTGCCGGCCTGCTCCGACACCAGCACCTTGCGCTTGTTGCCGACGGTCTCCGGCGCCACGTGCTCATAGGTCGCCGGATCCTTGGCGATCGCTGAGGCATGAATGCCGGCCTTGGTGGCGAAAGCGCTCTCGCCCACATATGGCGCGTGCCGGTTGGAGCCGCGGTTGAGCCGCTCGTCGAGCGCGTGCGAGACCAGGGCCAGCTTTTTGAGTTGTGCGTCGGAGACGCCGATCTCGAACGTATCCGAATATTCCGGCTTGAGCTTGAGCGTCGGGATGATCGACACCAGGTTGGCGTTGCCGCAGCGCTCGCCCAGCCCGTTGAGCGTGCCCTGGATCTGGCGCGCGCCGGCGCGCACGGCGGCGAACGAATTGGCCACCGCCTGTTCGGTGTCGTTATGGGCATGAATGCCGACATGATCGCCGGGAATGACCTTGCATACCTCGCCGACGATCGTTTCGATCTCATGCGGCAGCGTGCCGCCATTGGTGTCGCACAGCACGACCCAGCGCGCGCCCTCGTCGTAAGCCGCCTTGGCGCAGGCCAGCGCGTATTTTGAATTTGCCTTGTAGCCGGCGAAGAAATGCTCGCAGTCGAGCAGCACTTCGCGGCCCTTGGCCTTGGCGGCGCGCACGCTGTCGCTGATCGAGGCAAGGTTTTCTTCCTCCGTCGTCTCGAGTGCGACGCGCACATGGTAGTCCCAGGCCTTGGCGACAAAGCAAATGGCATCGGCCTTGGCCTCGAGCAGCGCAGCGAGCCCCGGATCGTTCGAAGCCGAGCGACCGGGACGCCGCGTCATGCCAAAGGCCGTGAAGGTGGTGTCGAATTTGCGGTCCGTACCGAACAGTTCGGTGTCGGTCGGATTGGCGCCCGGGTAGCCGCCTTCGACATAGTCGATGCCGAGATCGTCGAGCATGGCCGCGATCGCCAGCTTGTCGGCGAGCGTGAAATCGACGCCGTTGGTCTGCGCGCCGTCGCGCAGCGTGGTGTCGAACAGATAGAGGCGTTCGCGAGCCATGGCGTTTACCAAAGGTAGTGGTTCGAAGCCAACGCGACGGCAATGACAACCGCTACGACTGCAATGATGATGTGGTGCCGTTTCATTGCATCACGTCATCCGATACACGACGTAAATCGCGATAAGGATCGCGACGATCAACACGCCGTATTTGAGCGCGATGTAATAGAGCCAGTGACGCGGAAACGGTGTGTCCGGCTTTGTCATGAGGCCTCCCGCTTGGCGGCAAGTTGTTTGTGAAGCGTGGTGTTGGCCAGCCATTCGCCGCCGGCCAATACGGTGTTACGCTGCTGGGCGACGTAGCCGCGTTTCTCGAAGAAGCCGCGCGCGCTGTCGCTGGCATCGACCGTCAGCAGAGGCGCGCCGCGGCCGCCCGCGAGCTTTTCCAGGGCGTCGATCAGCATGGCGGCAACGCGCTGCCCTGCCGCGGCCGGGTGAACGTAGAGCAGGTCAATCTTGTTGCCGGAAGCGAGCGCGGCGAAGCCGACCGGCGAGCCGGAAAGGGTCGCCACCAGCGTCAGTCCGCTGCTTAGCCTTTTGGCAAAAGCGGCCTCGTCATCGGCGGCAGAGGCCCAAGCTTTTTGCTGCGCTTCGGAATAATCGTCGCCGGTCAATTGCTCGATGCTGGCGCGGAAGATTTCCGCGAGCAGCGGAACGTCCGTCGGCAAGAACGGCCGCAAAGCGAGCTTGGGATGCGCCTGCGCGCTCATCGGGCGACCTCCCAGGTGGTGCCGTCCTTCAAATCCTTAAGCACGATGCCCATGGCGGCGAGTTCGTCGCGAATCCGATCGGACTCCTTGAAGTCTTTGGCCTTGCGAGCGGCAGTGCGCGCTTCAACTAATTCTTCAATCTTTGCGTTGAGCGATGTTCGATCTCCCCGAACAAGGGTGAAATCACCGCTTCGATTCACGTCAAGATCCAAATCGTCACGTCGGATATTCGACAGCAATTGATCTCTTACAATAGCAGGCTCATTGTTTGCGTACGCAGCCCGCAATCTCTGAACGTCTTTCTCGTATTTGAATAAGTTCGCGGCGCCAATGTTCAAGGCCGAGACACCAAACCTAAAATACCCCGGCTTATCAAGATTCTTAAATCCAAGAATCTTACAGTTCGCCGCAAACACTAACTGCTCTTCGAGGTGCCCTTTTTTGGCTTTGATAAAAAGCTCTCGCAATGCTGAAATTGCATTAGGTGTGTTCAAATCGTCTTGTAGGGCCTCGGCAACGGCCGTGGGCTCCTTTTCGTTCTTGAAAGTGTAAACGCTTTGCAGCAAATCGCTCCATTCTTCCAACTCATTCATAGCTAATTGAGAGCTCGTTTCTTTCCAATCTATCGGCTGACGATAATGCGTCATTAGCATTTGCAAACGAAGTACATCGCCCGGCCACATTTTTAATAGATCGCGGATCGTGAAGAAGTTGCCGAGGCTCTTCGACATCTTCTCGCCTTCCACCTGCAGGAAGCCGTTGTGCATCCAGTAATTCGCCATCACCGGCGTGTGGAAGACGCAACGCGACTGCGCGAGTTCGTTCTCGTGATGGGGAAACACCAGATCGATGCCGCCGCCATGAATGTCGAAAGTTTCGCCGAGATGCTTCCAGGCCATGGCCGAGCACTCGATGTGCCAGCCGGGCCGGCCCAGCGTCTTGATGCCGGCCGGCGACGGCCAGCTTGGCTCGCCTGGCTTTGACGGCTTCCACAGCACGAAATCGGTTGGATCTTTCTTGTAGGGCGCGACCTCGACCCGCGCGCCGGCAATCATCTCGTCCAGCGGCCGCTTCGAAAGCTTGCCGTAGTCCGGCATCGACGGCACGTTGAACAGCACATTGTCTTCGGCCACATAGGCGTGGCCGCTTTTTACCAGGCGCTCGATCAGCACTTTCATCGGCTCGATATGCTCGGTCGCACGCGGCTCGATGGTCGGCGGCAGGCAGCCGAGCGATTCGACGTCTGACTTGAAATTGTCGTAGGTGGTCT
The DNA here is from genome assembly GCA_003152455.1 of Hyphomicrobiales bacterium. Taxonomy (GTDB): domain Bacteria; phylum Pseudomonadota; class Alphaproteobacteria; order Rhizobiales; family Xanthobacteraceae; genus Pseudolabrys. Next base: position 25,340 of record PMAF01000188.1, on the reverse strand, counting down.
TCGTCAACTCCTGAATCGAGATGCCGCGTTCGGCCGCGCGCGCGTTGATCTTATCGTCGACGTCAGTGACGTTGCGCACATAAGTGACGTGGTCCGCGCCGTAGATGTGGCGCAACAGGCGGAATAGCACGTCGAACACGATGACCGGACGCGCATTGCCGATATGGGCGAAGTCGTAGACCGTCGGCCCGCACACATACATGCGCACACGCGCAGGATCGATCGGTGTAAACACCCGCTTCTCGCGCGTCAGCGTATCGTAGAGCTTGAGCTCCATGTGCAAACGTTCCTCGGCGCCTGCTGGCCCCGGGCGTTGCTTTATCTCGGTGGAGAAAAGACGGCCGCAGCCAGCGTCGTGCGCTAGCGAATAATCTCGCGGCAAATGCGGCAGATATGGTTAAGGCCGTTCATGACGGGCGCACAATGATGCGTTGCGCCGACACCGTCAAGGCCCGCCCGGGCCGGCCCGCTAGGGTTAAACGGCCCTTAACGATTTTGACTGCATTCTAGAGATCAGCGCCGGGGCTGGCGCTTCCAAAATCGCGGGCTTTGTCATGCGTACCCTTCCGGCCGGCTTTGCCGCCCTTCTCTGCGTTTGCCTTGCGACCTCTGCACAAGCCGAACGGCGCATGTTCATCATCGCCAATGACGGCGACGGTTACGGCATCGACCGCTGCCTGGCCTCCGGCGACAAATGCGGTGCGGCGGCGGCTAACGCCTATTGCAGGACGCACCAGTTCGCGTCGGCCGCGTCGTATCGCAAGGTCGACCGCAACGACATCACCGGCGCGATCCCGACCGGCGGCTCGAGCGGTTGCCGCGACAGCAATTGCAACCTCGTCGCCATCGTCTGCGCGCGCTAAACCGTCAGCCCTGCAGCGCGGTCCACAATTCGCGGTCGCGCTCGGCGGTCCAAATCACCGGCCATTCGGTACCGCGCGCCTCGTCATAGGCGCGTACGACGTTGAACGGCAGGCAGTGCTCGTAGAGCCCGAAAGTCTTGAATTTCGGGTCCATGGCCAAACGCGCGAAGTCGAAGGCGTCTTTCAGCGACCGGCCCTTGGCGACACTCTCGCTCACCGAGCCGTATAACGTCGCGATGAAGTCGCTGGTGAGCGCGATGCCTTCCGCCACCATCTGCGGCGTGGTGAGCGCGGCGCCGCGCCCGGGCACCATCGCAACGGCCCGCATCTCGGCGAGATTGTCGAGGGTCGCCAGCCAATCGGTGAAATGCGCGTCGCCGCAATAGCAGGCGGATTTGTATTCGACCAGATCGCCCGAGAACACCACGCCCGCATCGGGCACCACCGCGATGACGTCGCCGGCCGTGTGGCCGCGCCCGATATGCATGATGCGGACTTCGCGCCGGCCGAGCCAGACCGAGATCTGGTCGGGGAAGGTGACAGTCGGCCAAGTCAGGCCGGCAATCGTTTCCGCGGCGCGGAACAGGCGCGGGAAGCGGCCGATCTCGGACTCCATGTCCTGCTTGCCGCGCTCGGCAATCAGGCCGCGCGTGGCGTCGGACGCATAAATCTCGACGCCCGTGAAAGCCGCGGCGCCAAGCGTCCGCACCGCGTGATAGTGCGTGAGCAGAACATATTGGATCGGCTTATCGGTGATCTTGGCAACGCGCGCGATCAACTCGTTGGCCGCTGCCGGCGTCGGCTGCGCGTCGACGACCATGACGCCGTCGTCGCCGACGATAACGCCGGAATTGGGATCGCCCTCGGCGGTGTAGGCGTAAAGTCCGGAACCGATCGGCTCGAACGAGACCTTCTTCTCGGCCGTGTCTTCGGTGGATGCGAAACCCTTAGCGGTCATGCCGTCACACCTTCGCAAACGTGCGCAAATAGCCTACCACGGCAATGCGGCGGCCGCGGCCCTCAGGACGATATCGCCAACTGATCCAACTGCAGGTAAATTGCCCGTGACGTTGGCTTTGCCGGGTGGATAGCGACCATGAAGCTCTACACGTATTTTCGATCGTCCGCCGCTTACCGGGTGCGGATCGCGCTTAATCTCAAGGGCCTGCCTTATGAAATGGCTTCAATCCATTTGACCAAGGACGGCGGCCGCCAGCGCACGCCGGAATTCCGCGCCATCAATCCGCAAATGCGGGTTCCGGCACTCGAGCTTTCCAGCGGCGAGGTGTTGACCCAATCGCTGGCGATCATCGAATATCTCGACGACATCCATCCCGAACCGCCGCTATTGCCGGCCGACGCGCTCGAACGCGCCAAAGTCCGCGCCATCGCGCAGATGATCGCCTGCGACATTCACCCGCTCAACAATCTGGTCGCGTTGCAGTACATCAAGCGCCAACTCAAGCACGAGCAGCCGGAGATCGACGCCTGGTATCACCATTGGGTGATCGAAGGCTTCACCGCGATCGAGGCGATGATTACGCCGGCGCCCTATGCCTGCGGCGCGCATGTAACGCTCGCCGACATTTGCCTGGTGCCTCAGGTGTACAACGCGCGGCGGCTGAAGGCGCCGCTCGACAAATTTCCGAAAATCGTTGCCGCCGAGACTGCATGCTTGAAACTGGCGGCCTTCGACAAAGCGCGGCCCGAGAGCCAACCGGATGCCGAGTGACGCGAGCGCGCGGGCCTGCTAGACCCGCACGCGTCCGACCTGCGTCCGCGCTGCCCTTAAACTAATCCGCGAAAGCCCGTGACCAATTCCAAACTCGCACGCGTCGTCCTCTGGATGGTCGGCGCATTGCTGTCGTTCTCCGTCATGGCGGTGTCGATCCGCGAATTGGCCCGCGGCGGCTTGAGCAGTTTCGAAATCCTCGCCACCCGCAGCGGCGTCGCCTTGCTGGTGCTGGCCGTCCTGCTGACCGTGCGCCCGAATTTGCGCGTGCACGCGCTGCCGCGCCGCATGAAGCTCAACTTGTTCCGCAACGTCGTGCACTACGCCTCGCAATATGCCTGGGCGCTGAGCCTCACCATGCTGCCGCTCGCCATGGTGTTCGCGCTTGAATTCACCATGCCGGGCTGGACCGCACTGCTCGCGGTCTGGCTGCTGCACGAGCGGCTCACGCCGAGCCGGGTCGGCGTGGTCGTGCTCGGCCTGATCGGCGTGCTGGTGGTCCTGCGGCCCGGCATTGCCAGTTTCAATCCGGCGGCGTTCCTCGTGCTGGCGGCGGCATTCGGCTACGCCATCACCATGATCACCCCCAAGCAGCTGACCATGACCGAGACCACCTTCGGCATCGTGTTCTGGATGGCGGTGATCCAGCTGCCGCTTTCGTTACTCGGCAGCGACCCGGCGGCGCTTTTGGGCGTTATACGGCGAACGGCTCGACATGTTCGTGCTGCTCGGCGCCTTGATCATCGTTGCCGGCGTGTTATGGAATCTGCGCGCAGAGACCGCCCAGCCGCATTGAGCGCGAGGCTCGCAAGCCCATGATTTTAACGCTAGAGTACCGGTCATGAGGGGATACGGTTTCAAGCTTGCTGCGTTGGCCGTGACGACGATTGCGTCGTGCGTCGGCGCTTTCGCGCAATCGCCGAACCCGACCTGCCAGCGGCTGGAGGCCCAGCTTGCTTCGCTTGACCGCGGCAACAGCGACCCGGCGCGCGCCGATCAGATCCGCCGCGCCGAGGACGCGGTCAACCGTCAGCAATTCGAGGTTGACCGGCTGGTCGCGCAATCGCGCCGTATGGGCTGCCAGAGTTCCGGCTTTTTTTCGATCTTCAGCAATCCGCCGCCGCAGTGCGGCGGCCTCAGCCGGCAGATCGATCAGCAGCGCAATGCGCTGGAGCGCCAGCAAAACCAGCTCGAGCAACTCAGCGGCGGCACCACCGAACGCGCCGCGCAGCGGCAGTCGCTGCTGGTTGCGCTTGGCGACAATGGCTGCGGCGCGCAATACCGCTCGGCCGCGCTCGCCGGCCAGCAGGGCGGCTTCTTCGACCGCCTGTTCGGCGGTAACGGCGGCTCGTTCTCGGCACCGGCCGGCCAAATGGGCGGAACCTTCCGCACCATCTGCGTGCGCACCTGCGACGGCTTCTATTTCCCGATTTCGTACGCAACCACGCCGGATCGGTTCCGCGACGACGAGCAGACCTGCCAGCACATGTGTCCGGCGGCGGAGGTCTCGCTCTACACGTATCACAACCCCGGCGAGGAAGTGACCCAGGCGGTCTCACTCAATGGACGGCTCTATACCGAACTGCCGACGGCGTTCAGCTACCGCAAGGCGCTTAATCCGGCGTGCAGCTGCCGCCGGCCGGGCGAAAGCTGGGCCGAGGCGCTCAAGGTCAACGGAACCGACGACACGGTGGCGCCGGGCGACGTCATTGTCACCGAGCAGAACGCCAAGCGGCTTTCGCAGCCGCGCATCGGTGCCGACGGCAAGCCGATCCGTCCCGATCCGCGCGCGACGGCGCCCGCAGCCCAGGCGCCAGAAGCGATTTCGGAAGCGCCCGGCGAGACCGATCCGGCCAAGCGAAAAGTGCGCACGGTCGGCCCAACCTTCCTGCCGGTGCGATAATTTTTCCTAGAAATCGAAAGCTTCGGTCTTTGTCGGCTTGCCGGTGACCAGCGACACGTCCGGCGCCGGTAGCGGCGTGCCGGGATCGCGGAAACGGTTGGTGATCGGATAGCGGCGATCGCGGCCGAAATTCTTCAACGTCACCTTCACGCCCGGCGCCGCCTGCCGGCGCTTGTATTCGGCGATGTTGAGCATGCGTTCGACCCGCATGACGGTGTCGCGGTCGAAACCGGCCTCTACGATCGCCGAGATCGGCTCTTCGCGCTCCACCAGCCGCTCCAGGATCGGATCGAGCACCGCATAAGGCGGCAGCGAGTCTTCGTCCTTCTGGTTCTCGCGCAATTCCGCGGTCGGCGGGCGCGTGATAACGTTCTCCGGAATGACCGCGCCGTCGGGACCCATCGCGCCTTCCGGCTTCCAGCCGTTGCGCAGGCGCGACAAGCGAAACACCTCGGTCTTGTATAGATCCTTGATCGGATTAAAGCCGCCGTTCATATCGCCATACAGCGTCGCGTAACCAACCGACATTTCCGACTTGTTGCCGGTGGTCACCACCATGACATTGAACTTGTTGGAGATCGCCATCAGGATCGTGCCGCGCGCGCGCGCCTGTAGGTTCTCCTCGGTGACGTCGCGCGGCAGGCTGGTGAAGGCCGGCTTGAGCGCCGCCTCGAGGCCTTCGACCGCCGGCGCGATCGGCAGCAATTGATATTTCACACCCAGCGCTTTGGCACAGGCCGCGGCATCGTCGAGCGATTCCTGCGCGGTGAACTTGTAGGGCATCATAATGCAGCGCACGCGCTCGGATCCGAGCGCATCCACCGCCATCGCCGCGCACAGTGCCGAATCGATCCCGCCCGACAGGCCGAGCACGACACCGGGAAAGCCGTTCTTATTGACATAGTCGCGCAGGCCCAACACGCATGCCGCATAGTCCGCGCGTTCGGCTTCGACCGCTGCAACCTTCGGCCCATCCTCACAGCGCCATGTCGTGCCGTGGCGCTGCCATTGCGCCGTGACGACGACTTCCTGAAAGGCCGCGAGTTGAAACGCCAGCGAGCAATCGGCGTGCAGGCCGAAAGAGACGCCGTCGAACACCAGTTCGTCCTGAGCGCCGACCTGGTTGACGTAGACGGTAGGCAGACCCTGCTCCGTCACGCGCGCCACCGCGATGTTGAGGCGCACGTCGCCTTTCTGCCGCCAATAAGGCGAGCCGTTCGGCACCACCAGCAATTCCGCGCCGGTCTCGGCCAGACACTCGACGATCTCCTCACCCCAGATGTCTTCGCAGATCGGCAGCCCCAGCCGCACGCCGCGGAAATTCACCGGCCCTGGCATCGGCCCCGGCGCAAACACGCGCTTTTCGTCGAACACACCGTAATTCGGCAGATCGACCTTGAAACGCAGCGCCGCGATGCTGCCGCCGTCGAGCAGCGCCACCGCATTGTAGAGCTTGCCGCCGTCGAGCCAGGGCGTGCCGACCAGCAGCGCCGGGCCGCCGGACACGGTTTCCCGGGCTAAGGCCTCGATCGCCGCGCGGCAGGCGGCCTGGAATGCCGGTTTTAGCACCAGGTCCTCGGGCGGATAGCCGGCAATGAACAACTCGGGGAAAACGACCAGATCGGCGCCTTGGGCCGCGGCGGTCATGCGAGCCCGGCGCACTTTCTCGGCATTGCCGGCGATATCGCCGACAGTCGAATTTAGCTGCGCGACCGCGATCGCGAGCTTATCGGAAGGCCGTCCGTTCATACCGATGATCTAGCGCCTGCGCTTTCGCGCCGCAATCAGTTGTCTGGCCAGCGGAAAATGCAAGGCTATCTGGGGGTCACAGGCCCGCCACCGCCGGCATCGGCTTGGCCTGCGCAGAGCGCACTTTCTTGAGCAGCTCCGCCAGCAGAAAGGCCATATCGATCGCCTGTTCGGCGTTGAGCCGCGGATCGCAGGCGGTGTGGTAGCGGTCGTTGAGATCCGCATCGGAAATGGCGCGGGCGCCGCCGGTGCATTCGGTGACGTTTTGGCCGGTCATCTCCAGATGCACGCCGCCGGCATAGGTACCTTCCGCCGCATGCACGTCGAAGAAGCCGCGCACCTCTTTCAGGATCAGGTCGAACGGACGGGTCTTGTAGCCGCTGGCGGAAGTGATGGTGTTGCCGTGCATCGGATCGCACGACCAGAGCACTACCTTGCCCTCGCGCTTGACCGCGCGCACCAGCGCCGGAAGATTGTCGCCGACTTTTTCGGCGCCGAAGCGGCCGATCAAAGTGAGCCGCCCGGCCTCATTTTCGGGATTGAGAATATCGATCAGGCGCAGCAGATCGTCGGCCTTGAGCGACGGTCCGCATTTCAAGCCCAGCGGATTCTTAATGCCGCGGGCATATTCAATGTGGGCGTGATCGTATTGCCGCGTGCGGTCGCCGATCCACAGCATATGCCCGGAGGTGGCGTACCAATCGCCGGTGGTCGAATCGATGCGGGTGAACGCCTCCTCGAAGCCGAGCAGCAACGCTTCGTGGCTGGTATAGAAATCGGTGGTACCGAGCGCGGAGTCCACCGCGAATGTCAGCCCGCAGGCGCGCATGAAATCGAGGGCGCCTGAAACACGGTCGGCCAAATCGGCATAGGCCTTCGACTGCGGCGACCCGCTCACCGACTGTAGCATCCATTGATGCACGTTCTCGACGCTGGCGTAGCCGCCCTTGGCGAAAGCGCGCAGCAGGTTGAGCGTCGCTGCCGATTGGCGATAGGCCTCGATCTGCCGGCGCGGGTCGGCACGGCGCGCCTCCTCCGTGAAGGCGACGTCGTTGATGATGTCGCCGCGATAGCTCGGCAGCTCCTTACCATCGCGTTTCTCGGTCGGCGAGGAGCGCGGCTTGGCGAACTGTCCGGCGACGCGGCCGATCTTCACTACCGGCAGCGCGCCGCCATAGGTGAGTACGATCGCCATCTGCAGAAACACGCGGAAGAAGTCGCGGATGTTATTGGCGCCATGCTCGGCGAAGCTCTCGGCGCAGTCGCCGCCCTGCAGCAGGAAAGCGTGGCCATTGGCGACGCGCGCGAGCGACTTCTTCAGGCTGCGCGCCTCGCCGGCGAATACCAGCGGCGGAAAGGTCGCAAGCTGCTTTTCTGTATCGGCCAGCGCCTGCCGGTCCGGATAATCCGGGACCTGCTGAATGGGCTTCTTGCGCCAGCTATCGGGCGTCCAACGCTCGGGCATCGACAAATACTCCAACGACTTGCGGGGGTTATACACGAGCCTCCCCCGCAGTGGCCAGATAGTTGCGAAACTCGGTTAGTTTAAGGCTATTCCGCCGCCGCACGGCCGTAGCTCACGGCCTTTTCACGCATGGTGACCAATTCTTCGGCCGCCGTCGGATGCACCGCCAGGGTGGCGTCAAAATCGGCCTTGGTGGCACCCATCGTCACGGCGATGCCGAGCACCTGGATTAGCTCGCCGGCGTCGGGGCCGGCGATATGGCAGCCGACCACCCGGTCGGTGCTGCCGTCCACCACGAGCTTCATGAATACCCTGGTAGCGCGGCCTGAGAGCGTCGCCTTCATCGGCCGGAAACTCGTTTTGTAAATGTCGACCTTGTCGAGCCGCTCGCGCGCCTGATGCTCGGTCAGGCCGATGACGCCGAGTTCGGGTTCGGAGAACACCGCGGTCGGCACATTGGAATGATCGACCGCCGTCGGCTTGCCGCCGTAGACCGTGTCGGCGAAAGCATGACCCTCCCGGATCGCTACCGGTGTGAGATTGACGCGGTTGGTCACGTCGCCGACGGCGTAAATGTTCGGCACCGACGTACGCGAATATTCATCGACGGCGATGCCGCCGTGCTCGTGAATTCTGACGTTCAAGTTTTCGATCCCGAGCCCCATGATATTTGGGCGCCGGCCGATCGCGAACATCACCTTGTCGGCCGCGATCGTCGTGCCGTCTGACAGCCGCGTCACGAATTCCTCGCCCGTCCGCTCGATCGCTGCGACGGTGTGGCCGCAGGTGACCGTAATGCCGCGCCCGCGCATCTCGTTGCGCAGATGTTCGCGGATGTCGTCGTCGAAACCGCGCAAGATGTTCTCGCCGCGATAGACAAGCGTCACCTGGCTGCCGAGACCCGCGAAGATGCAGGCAAATTCCACCGCGATATAGCCACCGCCCTGGATGACGATGCGTTGGGGCAGATCCTTAAGCTGAAACGCCTCGTTCGACGACATCGCATGTTCGATGCCCGGAATCTTGGGACCGTAATGCGGCCAGGCTCCGGTCGAAATCAGGATCGTCTCGGCGTGCACGCGCGCGCCGCTTGCCAGGCGCACGGTGTGAGCGTCTTCCAGCACGGCGCGGCTTTTCACCAGCGCGACGTTGTAGCGTTCGAGTGTCGTGGTATAGGCGGCTTCCAGCCGCGTCACTTCGCGGCCGACATTGGCGATCAGCGCCGGCCAATGAAATGTGGGTTCCGGGACGGTCCAGCCGTATCCGGCGGTGTCTTCGAATTCGCCGGAAAAGCGCGAGGCATAGACCAGCAGCTTCTTCGGCACGCAACCGCGGATGACGCAAGTGCCGCCGACCCGGTATTCCTCAGCGATCATTACACGCGCGCCGTAGCTCGATGCAATGCGCGCCGCGCGCACGCCGCCGGAGCCCGCCCCGATGACAAAGAGATCGACGTCGTGGTCCGACATCAGCCTATGGCCCTATTCGCCAAGCCGGCCGGATAACGGCCGGCCACTGCTTGTCAAAGCGGGTGTCCTCTCTTCTTCAATTCGTCGCGCATTTTCCTGATCACTTCATCGGACATTTTGTTGGCCCAGTCCTGCGCAAATTTCATGCTGGCATCGACCACGTCCGGCTGTTGCGAGAGCAACTTCTTGCCAGCCGGCGACTGATAGAACACCAGAATGGCCTTGAGCTCCTGATCGGTGAAGTGCGTCGCGTAAAGCTTGGCCACCTCATCGCTCAGCTCGGCAAAGCGCGGCGTCAGATCGGTGCGCATCTTGCCTGCAATCTCGTTGAGATCGTTGGCCAAGGCCGGGTTCTGCTGGAGGTACAAGAGTTTCGCCTGCTCGACCACGCCGGCGATCAATGGGTTGAACACGGTCGTGGCGCCGGTGGCCGCGATGAGCTCCTTGGCGGTCGCCATCGCCGCCGCGGATGGCTGCTGGCTGTGAGCGGCCGGGCCGAACGCCACCAGTGCGACGGCGACCGCAGCCAGCCGGCTGGTGCGTTGAATGGCCTGAACGATGCTCATCTTTAAAACTCCATTTTCGCTTGAGAAATCACGGACGCTCGACCACCGTGATGCCGTCCGGCCCAGCCAGAATGGCCGTCTGCGCGAGACCGATGAATAGACCGTGCTCCATAACCCCCGGAATGTCCGACAGTGCATCGGCTATCGCCTTGGGATCGTCAATCCGGCCGAGTGCGGCGTCGATGATCCAGTGACCCCCATCCGTGACGAAAGCATGGCCATCCTTGTCTTGCCGCAATGTTAGGGACCCGGGGCCCTGGATCGCGGCAATGGCTTTCTCGACCGCCCTTCGCGTCGCACCCAAGCCGAACGGCGCCACCTCGATCGGCAGCGGAAAGCGTCCGAGCGTGGCAACCCATTTGCTCTTGTCCGCGATCACGATCATGCGCGCGGAGGCCGCGGCAACGATCTTCTCCCTCAACAGCGCGCCGCCCCCGCCCTTGATCAGGCTGAGGTCGGGAGCAATCTCGTCTGCCCCATCTACGGTAAGGTCGAGTTCCGGCGTTTCATCGAGCGTGGTCAGGATGATACCGCATCGCTCGGCGTCAGCACGGGTAGCTTGCGACGTCGGCACCGCGACGATGTCGAGGCCGGCCCGCACGCGTTCTCCGATCAGTTCCACGAAATGCTTCGCGGTCGAGCCGGTACCAAGTCCGAGCCGCATGCCGGGCCGTACGAATTCGACGGCGCGAGCAGCCGCTGCGCGTTTTTGGGCCTCTGCGTTCATCGCGACCGGTTGAGGATTCGAGCGGGGATTGAGGACATTCGTGCCGTGCTTATCTAGCTCCGATCGCCCCGCCTGGGTAGCCAAAAATAGCTGTTACGGAGGCTTCCACTTAGCGGAATCATGCGCTAGCGATCCACCATGCCCGCCCCCACCATCGTTTTCGACCTCGACGGCACCCTAATCGATACCGCGCCCGATCTCATTGATACTCTCAATATGGTGTTCGCGCGGGAAGGCTGGCCGCCGGTGCCCTATGAGACGGCACGCAATATGATCGGCGGCGGAGCCCGGATGATGATCACACGCGGTATCGCCACGGAAGGCATCGTGCTGGCTCCCACGAAGCTCGAACAATTGTTCGCAGATTTCATCGCGCACTACGCCGAGCACGTCGCCGACCGCTCGCGGCCTTTTCCAGGGCTGATCGAGGCACTCGATAGCCTCGCATCGGATGGCTACCGGTTTGCCGTCTGTACGAACAAGCTCGAACGATTATCGGTTCTGCTGCTCAAGCAGCTCCAGCTCGCCGACCGGTTCGCGGCGATTTGCGGACAGGATACGTTCGGGGTGCAAAAGCCCGACCCCGAGGTACTGCGCCGCACGATCGCGGCGGCTGGCGGAAGCCTGACGCAGGCGATCATGATTGGTGATTCGGCCACCGATATACGGACCGCTCGCGCGGCCGGTATTCCGGTCGTCGCCGTCGATTTTGGCTACAGTGAGCGCCCGGTCTCTGAATTCGAACCGAACTGCATTATCAGCCATTTTGCGCAGTTACCGTCGGCGATAGCCGCAATTCGCCCGCAAATGGATGCGACTGGCAGAATCGGCGACTAACGCGGTAAGGTTAACGGGGCACGCCCGGTTGCGTGGCCGGGACCACAACCGTATTCTATCGATGGGCGGGCGGTTTCTAATCGCTCGAGCGGACGGGTTAAAATTATGCACCGAGTAATCGTTATCGTTACCGGTGGACTCGCCCTTGCGGCGTGTTCATCCACACCGGATTGGTTAAATCTCGATGCGCTGAAGCCGGCGCCGGCCTTGGACACCGTGCGTTTCGAATCGCAACCGCCGGGCGCCGAAGCCAAGACATCCAACGGACAAACCTGCCGCACGCCTTGTGCGCTCGCATTGCCGATCGGCGCGCCCATGACCGTAACTTTTACACTCAACGGCTATCAGCCGGATTCGGAAGATATCGAGCCGGTTTCGACCGGCCTCGGCTCGCCGGAAATGCGGCCCAACCCGGTGCAGGTCGAGTTGACGCCTGCGCCGCCGCCACCCAAGCCAGTCAAGAAACTTGCGCCGAAGAAGAAGGTTGCCGTCAAACCCGCGGCTAAGCCCAAGGCTTCAACAGCGCCTGCCGCTGCCCCGATGACTGCCGCGCCGGCGCAGCAGGCGCCCGCGCCATGGCCGTCGGCGCCGCCACCGAGGCAGTAAAACCAAGCCGGCATTCGGACCGCTCGCGGCTGCGGCATGGTTCGCGATGCATGAACTCGCGCGTGTCGCCGCCTGGACGCTATGGCCATTATCGGCCACAATTCCTATATCCAAAGGGCGCCGACCGCCGCGCAAGGACAGACCATGGTTGCGACCAACGGTACATCCACACTTGATCTCGATCGCGCCGGCATACGCCCGCGCGCGTTGATCGACCCGTTTCAACGCGCCATTACTTATCTGCGCGTCTCGGTGACCGACCGCTGCGATTTCCGCTGCGTATATTGCATGTCGGAGCACATGACCTTCCTGCCGAAGGCCGACTTGCTCAGCCTGGAGGAACTCGATCGGCTCTGCAGCGCGTTCATCGCCAAGGGCGTGACCAAGCTGCGCCTGACCGGCGGCGAGCCGCTGGTGCGGCGCGGCATAATGACGCTCGTGAGTTCGCTGTCGCGCCATCTGGAAAGCGGCGCGCTTAAGGAACTCACGCTCACCACCAACGCTTCGCAATTGGAAAAATACGCCGCCGAACTCAAGGCGCATGGCGTTGAGCGTATCAATGTCTCGCTCGATACGCTGGATGCTGACAAGTTCCGCGCCATCACGCGCTGGGGCGATCTCGCCAAGGTGCTGGCCGGCATCGATGCCGCACAATCCGCTGGGCTGCAGGTGAAGATCAATGCCGTCGCGCTCAAGGGCGTCAATGAGGACGAGGTCGGCGGTATGCTCGCTTGGGCGCATGGCCGCGGCATGGATCTCACGGTGATCGAGGTGATGCCGCTGGGCGATATCGACGAAGACCGGCTCGGCCAGTACCTGCCTTTGTCGATGGTGCGGGCGCGCTTGGCCGAACGCTACACGCTGGACGACATCGATTATCGCACCGGCGGCCCGGCGCGTTATATGCGCGTGAAGGAGACCGGCGGACGGCTCGGCTTCATCACACCGATGACCCATAATTTCTGCGAGACATGCAATCGGGTGCGCATCACCTGTACCGGCACGCTCTATATGTGCCTCGGCCAGAACGATGCCGCCGACCTGCGCGGCCCGTTGCGGGCCTCCGAAAGTGACGATCTGGTGCACGCAGCGATCGACGAGGCGATCACCCGCAAGCCCAAGGGCCATGATTTTGTGATCGATCGCCGACACCGCCGCCCGGCGCTCACGCGCCACATGAGCGTGACCGGCGGCTAGTTAGGCCGCCCTCTCCTGCGACGTCACCAGATCGCGCAATTCCTCGAGCCGCAGCCGTGCCGGGTTGAACATAACCCGAAACTGTCGCCCCTGTTACGTGCGATCTCGGCGGCGATCGCCTTCATACCTGGGAACGTCAAGGCTACCCGATCGCCGACCGCGACGTTGTCCACGATATCGATCCGCGCGCCGCCCTCGCTAATGTCGAGCACCGTCACATCGATGGCCTGCTCGCCGCGTTCCAGCCGCGAGGCCAGTCTCACGTCGTAGCGCGGGAATTCGCGCAAATCGGCATTGACCGCTTTCCGCACGATATCGGGAATTTCCCGGCATAAAGCTTGTGACGTCGATTGCATCGCCTCGGCGACGGCCGACACGTCCTGCGCGGTTACGCGCGAGCGTTTCACCATGTCGGCAATGTTGGCCATGCGCCCGACAACATCGGAGGTCGCGGCGCTGGTTTCGCGCGCGCTGGTGGCGAAGTTTTCGGTGGCATCCCGCTGTTGCTCGATCGCCGCGGAAACAGAAACCGTGACGTCGGATAGATGATCGACAGCTTCGGCGACTTTCGACAGCGCCGCGACGACTTCGCGCGTGGTGGCCTTGATCTCGGCGACTTTGGCGCCGATCTGTTCGGTCGATTTTCCGGTCTGCGTCGCCAGCGTCTTAACTTCGGCGGCGACCACCGAAAAGCCGCGCCCGGCCTCCCCAGCGCGCGCGGCTTCGATGGTAGCGTTGAGCGCGAGAAGATTGGGCTGCGACGCGACATCGGTGATCACGGTGACAATGTCACCGATCTGGTTGGCCGCTCTGGTCAGCGCATCGATGGTTGCGCGCGAGGCATTGGCGCGCGCGACTGCTTCGCGGCCCAAACCGCTGCCGCGCCGCGCCTGTTCGGAAATCTCGGCGATCGCCCCGATCACTTGGCCGCACAATTGGCTCGCGGCCTGATTCATGGCGTGCGAACCTTCGGCGGCGCGAACGGTTTCGTCGAACGCCGCGCGCACGGTATCCAGCGCCGCCAGCATGTCCTCGGCCTTGAAATGCAGGGTGGCGGCGCCATCGACGATCGGCTGGATACCGGTTTCTGTCGCGGACTCGACATGGCGTGCCAGGTTGGACAAATTGGTGCGGCGCGCGGCCTGCCACGTGCGGTCAAGATCGTTATGCACCAGTTCGCGGCGCTGCCGCGCTGGTCTTGCTTTCGGTGTTTTATCAGCCTCTCGTGCGGCTGCGGATCATGAAGCTTTCGAAGGTGAACTCGGCCACCTGCCACCAGAGGTTTTCGTCATTGCGGAACGACGCGATGGAGGCCAGCACCTTCTTGTAGTCCGGGTTCTTCGCCGACTCTTCCGCGTTCACTTCGTTGGACGCCTTGAGGCAGGCTTCCATGATCGGCTGGCTGAACGGCCGCAACTGCGTGCCGCCTGCCACCAGACGCTTGAGCGCCTGCGGGTTGCGCGCGTCGTAGCGGGCCTGCTCTTCGACGTTGGCGTAGCCGGTGGCCGCCTCGACGATCGCCTTGTAGTTCTTCGGCAACTCATTCCACTTTGGCTGGTTGATCAACAGGTGGTTGGTGGTGCCGCCTTCCCACCAGCCCGGGTAATAGTAATACTTGGCGACCTTGTAGAAGCCGAGCTTCTCGTCGTCATAGGGGCCAACCCACTCGGCCGCGTCGATGACGCCCTTTTCCAGCGCCGGATAGATGTCGCCGCCGCCGATGAGCTGCGGCACACCGCCGAGCTTGGCGATGGTCTTGCCGGCCCAGCCGCCGATGCGGAATTTAAGTCCCCTGAAGTCCTCGACTGTCTTGACCTCTTTGCGGAACCAGCCGCCCATCTGCGTGCCGGTGTTACCCGCTAGCAGACATTTGAGATTGTACTTGGCGCCGAACTCGTCGATCAGCTTCTGTCCCTCTCCATCGTAGAACCAGGCATTTTGCTGACGCGAATTGAGGCCGAACGGAAATGCGCAGAACAGCGCCCAGGTCGGATCCTTGCCGATGTAGTAATACATCGCCGTGTGGCCCATCTCGACGGTGCCGTTCTGCACCGCGTCGAGCGCCTGCAGTGGCGGCACGATCTCGCCGCCGGCGAAAGTCTGAATCTGGAATTTTTCGTCCGTCGCCTCAGAGACGTATTTGGCGATGGTCGTGCACGCGCCGAACAGCGTATCGAGCGACTTCGGCCAGCTCGCGGTCATGCGCCATTTCAGCTCCGGCATCGACTGCGCGATCGCCGGCTTGGCGATGGCTACGGCCGCAGCCCCCGTGCCGAGTGCGGCCAGAAATTTACGCCGTTTCATGGGACCCTCCCTACGATTGTTAATTGGACGAGCGAACAGGCGTTAAGCGCCGCTCCCCTATGGCGCCAAAATGCGGCCCAGCTCGCTTTCGTGCAATTCGCCCCGGAATGGATTGGTACCATATCAAGCCATCTTGGGCTATCGGCCGAGCCGGCTTGGGCCAGCTTGCGGCCGCAGGTCTGCCGCCGTACCGCACCCGCCCTCAAGCCTCGATTACGATCTTCGGGGCCATGCGCCCGGCATCGGCGCCACCCTTGATCTGCTCGAGCACCTTGGCGGCAATGTCGCGATAGATTTTGGCGTGCGGTCCGTCCGGCTCGGTGGCGACCACCGGCATGCCGGAATCCGATTTCTCGCGGATCGTCATGTGCAGCGGGACTTCGCCGAGGAACGGCACGCCTTGGCGCTCGGCTTCCTTGCGCGCGCCGCCATAGCCAAAAATGTCCGAACGCGTGCCGCAGCTCGGGCATAGGAAATAGCTCATGTTCTCGACGATGCCGAGTACCGGCACGTTGACACGCTTGAACATGGCAACGCCGCGCCGCGCGTCGATCAGCGCGAGATCCTGTGGCGTCGAAACAATGACCGCNNGTGAGTTGAGCATCGCCGGTGCCGGGCGGCATGTCGACCACCATAACGTCGAGCTTGCCCCACTCCACTTCGCGCAGCATCTGCGTGATCGCCGACATCACCATCGGTCCACGCCAGATCATCGGCGTCTCTTCGTCGATCAAGAAGCCGATCGACATGACCGAGAGACCGTACCGGTCGATCGGCTTGAGCCTGGTGCCGCCGACGGTCTGCGGCTTTTCCTTGATGGCGAGCAGCTTGGGCAACGAGGGCCCGTAAATATCGGCATCGAGCATGCCGACCTTGAGGCCAAGATCGCGCAAGCCGAGAGCGAGGTTGACCGCAGTGGTTGATTTGCCGACGCCGCCCTTGCCGGAGGCGACGGCGATCACCGCGTCGACGCCGGGGATACCGGGCTGCACTCTATCGGCGGGATGCGCATGCGCTTGTCCGGTCGGTGCGCCGGCCGCGCGCGGCTGGGTCGCGACATGGGCCGGATTTGGCCCGCGCGTTGCGGCGCCGGCGGCACGTTCCGCGGTCAAAGCAACCAGCGCGGATTGCACGCCAGGGATGGCGCGCACGGCGGCTTCCGCCGCGTTGCGCACCGGCTCCCAGGCTTTTACCGCCGCGGCATCGACGGTGATCGAGAAGAACACCTTGCCGTCGGTGACCACGATGTCGGACAGCACGCGCGCATCGGTGAGCGCCGCGCCTCCGGGCGACGGCACTTTCGCCAAGGCCGCCAAAACTTGTTCCTTGCCCACTGGCATAGTCGCACGTCCCCTCCGCTGCCCGCACGCGCCGACACCATAAACGCAGGGGTCGGGCGGTCAATGCGGGGGGCACGGCCGAGACCGGTTGACGCGCCGGTCTTCACAATGACCTATTGGAGAGATAGGCATCGGCTGCGGCCAGCCAAGGCATATTTCGATAATCGCGAGGGAGGACAACAATGGCGAAGGTTGCGTTTCTGGGCTTGGGCGTCATGGGCTATCCCATGGCCGGGCACCTCAAGAACAAAGGCGGGCACGATGTGACGGTTTATAACCGCACCGCCGCCAAAGCCGAGAAATGGGTTGCGCAATTCGGCGGCAAATCGGCACCGACCCCCAAGGCCGCCGCCGAAGGCCAGGATTTCGTGATGTGTTGCGTGGGCAACGACAACGACCTGCGCGAGGTCACGCTCGGGGCCTCCGGCGCCTTCGCCGGCATGGGCAAGGGCAAGATCTTTGTCGACCACACCACGGCGTCGGCCGAAATTGCGCGCGAGCTTTACGCGGCCGGGAAAAAAGACGGCTTCGATTGCATCGATGCGCCGGTATCGGGCGGCCAAGC
Organism: Hyphomicrobiales bacterium; assembly: GCA_003152455.1. GTDB lineage: Bacteria > Pseudomonadota > Alphaproteobacteria > Rhizobiales > Xanthobacteraceae > Pseudolabrys. Next base: position 8,017 of record PMAF01000188.1, on the reverse strand, counting down.
CGGCGCCGAGAACGGCGTGCTGACAGTCATGTGCGGCGGCGAAGTCGAACCCTTCGCCCGCGCCGAGAAAGTGATCGCGGCTTACGGGCGCGCCTGCAACCTGCTGGGCACGCCCGGCTCCGGTCAGCTTGCCAAGATGGTCAACCAGATTTGCATCGCCGGCCTGCTGCAAGGTCTTTCCGAGGGCATTCACTTCGCCAAGAAATCCGGTCTCGACATCGAGAAGCTGATCGCCACCATCTCCAAGGGCGCCGCGCAATCCTGGCAGATGGAGAACCGCTACAAGACCATGGCGGCGGGCAAATTCGATTTCGGTTTTGCAGTCGACTGGATTCGCAAGGACCTGTCGATCTGCCTCGGCGAGGCGCGGCGCAACGGCGCGCATTTGCCGGTCACCGCGCTGGTCGATCAGTTCTATTCGCAAGTACAGAAGATGGGCGGCAAGCGCTGGGACAGTTCCAGCCTGATCGCGCTGCTCGATCGCTAATTTCGCTACGCTATTGCGCTGGGCCGCGCGGAAACCGCGGCGTGCCAGCGTTTCACATTGCTGGCGCTCTCAGGCATCGTGAGCCGCGATGGCTTCATGAAATCGACCGCGACCAGCGTGGTGATGTCGGCGACCGAGTAGCGGTCGCCGGCGATGAACTCGCGCTTGGCCAATTCCTTGTCCAGGAGTTCGAGAAACCAAATGGCCCGCGGCCGCATGGCCTCGGCATAGGCCGGCACCTGCGGCACTTCCAAGTCCTTCATCGCCGGATGCAGATGCCGGAATACTGCCGCGACGTTGGAAAAGAAATTGATCTCGGCGCGCCTATTCCACATCTCCACCAGCGCGATCTCCTTCGCCCCCACCCCGAACAGCGGCGGCTCCGGCTGCAGCACCTCGAAATAACGGCAGATGGCGATCGACTCGGTGATGACGGTGCCGTCGTCGAGCACAAGGGCCGGCATCCGCTGCAAGGGGTTGATGGCGGTGTATTCCGGCGTCTTGTGCTGCATGGTCATGATGTCGACCTGCTCGGTCGGCAGCGTGATGCCCTTTTCCGCCAGAAATATACGGGTACGGCGGGGATTGGGCGCCAGCCTGCTGTCGTAGAGCTTCATTTCGTTAACTCCGGTCCGCTTTTTCTTTCCGCGGCAGCCCAACATGAGCAAAAAGCCCTGTCAAACGGGCCGCTAATATTCGTTTAACCAGTGTCTTTAGCGCACTCTTAAGCTTCGTCTTAAGGATTTTGGGCGAGGTTGGCGGCAGGTTTTCTGCGTACCAGTGTCGTTTTCATGCCGATCCCAGGCGAACAGCCCGATCTCTCCGCGTTGCCGCCGGTGACCTCGCCGGTGAAGCGACGCCTTGCCGCGCAATACGTGCGCGATGCGCGCGACCGGCTGACCTCGTCCAGCGGCACCCGCCCGGCTTTCGATTACGAGCTGCTGCGGCAATACGCGCAAAACCGGCTGTCCGCGTCGCTGGTGATCCTGCTGTTGGTGGCGACCATCGGCCTGCTGTCGAGTCTGTGGACCGGCGCAATTGCCGCGGGCGCCTGGACCGCTTCGGTGTTGGTCATCCATGCCGTTATGGTCAGCAAATGCCGGCAGTTCCTCGAACTGCCGATGGCCGAAACCTCGGCGCCGGCCTGGCGGTTCCGCTTCATCGTGCTCGACCTATTCTACGGACTGGCCTGGATGTTCATTTTGATTCATCCAGTCGGCACCGACGAAAATTCGGGCACCTTCCTGCTATTCGTGATGCTGCTGGTGGTGGCGGTGTCCAGCATGCTGGCCTCGAGCCTGCCGATGGCGGTATACGCAGCCACCTTCCCCGTGACCGCGGCGATCGCACTCGACTTCATCCTGCAAGGCTCCCTGCGCAGCTACATCCTCGCCATTATGGCCGTCACCGCGCAGGGCTACTTCGCCGTGCTGGCGTACCGGCTCTATTCGACCACGCTGGCGACACTGCAGGCGCGCGCCGAAAAAGATGCGTTGATCGGCGAGCTGGAACAAGCCAAATCGATTTCCGAAGAGGCGCGCCAGCGCGCCGAGGCCGCCAATATCTCCAAGTCGCGGTTCCTCGCGCAAATGAGCCACGAATTGCGCACCCCGCTCAATGCCATTCTCGGGTTCTCCGAAGTGATGAAAACGGAAGTTTTCGGCGAGCACGCAGTGCCGGCCTATAAGGAATATTCCGCCGATATTCATAATTCCGGCGTGCATCTGCTCGGCCTGATCAACGAGATTCTCGACCTGTCGCGCATCGAGGCCGGTCGCTACGAACTCAACGAAGAGTCGATCTCGCTGGTCAGCATCGTCGAAGATTGCCACCACTTGCTGAAGTTGCGCGCTGCCAACCGCGGCATCACCATCCACGAAGTATTCGAGCCCGATTTGCCACGGCTGTGGGCCGATGAGCGCGCGATACGCCAGATTTGCCTTAACTTGCTGTCGAACGCGATCAAGTTCACGCCGCAGGGCGGCGAAATTTGGTTGAAAGTCGGCTGGACCGCGTCGGGCGGCCAATACATGAGCGTCAAGGATACCGGGCCGGGCATTCCCGAAGAGGAAATTCCGATAGTGCTCGCCTCCTTCGGGCAAGGTTCCAATTCGATCAAATCCGCCGAACAGGGCGCCGGCCTCGGCCTGCCGATTGCCAAGAGCCTGGTCGACTTGCACGGCGGCTCTTTCGTGCTCAAATCCAAACTGCGCATCGGCACCGAAGTTGTGGTCACCTTCCCGCCCGAACGGGTGGTCGCGGCGATGGCGCCGATGAAGTCGATGATGGATCACGCGCCGCCGATCGCGCCGGCGCCGGGCGAGCCGATCCTCACGCCCGAGGAAAAGCTCCGCCTCAGCCGCCGGCCGCTGTTCCGTGCGGGGACGTGATGCCGCGTGCGACAGTTTCTACAATTGCGTTTCCGCGCGCGGTGACTATGGTCACAGCCGATTCGGACCCTAGACCGGCATGATCGAGACTCCTTGTGTTAAAATCTGCACGCTCGACGCGCGTTCCGGGGTGTGCCTCGGTTGCGGCCGCACCATCGACGAAATTGCACAGTGGTCCGCCATGAGCCCCGCGGTGCGCAGCCGGGTGATCGGCGAACTGCCGGGCCGCCTCGCCGCCGGACCACACGCCGATAGCGCCAATGCGACGGGATGACGCCGTGAGCCGCCGCCTGACCTGGGTTTTCGTCTTTGGCGTGGCATTGTCGCTGGCGGCGCTGATCGCCAGCAGCGATCAAGACGCCATCGCCACTCTACTAAGCCACGACATCGGCTCGCTCGCGCTCAAGCTTGCGCTGGTGATTTTTGCCGGCGGACTGGTGCTGACCCTGTTCCGCGAACGGCTGTCGCAGGCGCTGGAGGCCATGCTGTTCTGGGTCGTGATCGGCCTGCTGCTGGTAGTCGGCTACAGCTATCGTTTCGAATTGCGCGATGTCGGCGACCGCGTGATCGCGGAATTGATGCCTGGGCACGTCGCCCGCCACGGCCGCCGGGTCGAAGTCGTGCGCGGCCGCGGCGGCGACTTCGCGGTCGGCGCGCACATCAACGGCGCGCGTATAGCCATGGTGCTCGATACCGGCGCCACCTCCGTGGTGCTTACCCAACAAGCAGCCAAGGCGGCCGGTCTGCCGATCGAAGTGCTCGACTACACGGTCAACGTCGACACCGCCAACGGCCACACCCGCGCGGCGGCGGTGACGCTCGACCGGCTCGCGGTCGGCGGGCTGATGGAGCGGTCGGTGCCCGCGCTGGTGGTGCAGCCGGGCCCGCTCAAAAACAATCTGCTCGGCATGACTTTCCTCAACCGGCTGGAAAGCTGGGAGGTGCGCGGCGACCGGCTGAGCATGCGCGGAAATCCGTGAGCATCGCTAAAGCAGGCTGACGATAAACCGCGCGCCCACCAGCAACAAAAAACAGCCGAAGGCGATTTCCAGCTTGCGGCGCGGCAGCCAATGCGCCAGCCGCACGCCGTAGCTCGCGGTGAAGCTCGACACCGGCGCCATCAGCACGAAGCCGATGACCGACACGAATCCGATCGACAGCGGCGGCAGCCGCGCCATGTGCGGCCATCCGGCAAGCATGTAGCCAAGCGTGCCGGCAATGGTGATCGGCACGCCGACGCCGGCCGAAGTCGCCACCGCACGCTGCATCGGCTGGCCGTACAGCGTGAGGACCGAGTTCGATACCGCGCCACCGCTCACGCCCACCAGCGATGAAAACAATCCGGTGATGAAGCCGTAGACCCGCATGACCGCACGGCTCGGCAATTCGGTGCCGAGATTCCAGCGCTCGCTGCCGAACAGCATTTTGGCGCTGATGAAGCTGGCGAACACGACGAAGGCGATCTTGAATACCGCCGCCGGCGCGAATGTGGCTGTGATCGACCCAATCACCACCCCGATCATCGCCGGCAACGTCCATAGGCGCACCACGTCGGGGATCACCACGCCTTTCTTCTTGTGCGCGATATAGGACAGCACCGTCGTCGGCACTATGATGGCAAGCGAGGTGCCGATGCAGATCTGCATGCGGACTTCCTCCGGCACGCCGAGCGCGCGAAAGACTTCGTACAGCACCGGCACGATAATGGCGCCGCCGCCGATGCCGAACAGGCCGGCGAGGATGCCGACCAGGATGCCGGCACCCGCGATCCAGAGCGCGAGCATGACGATCTCGCCCGTCGGATATCCCAGCAGCATATGTCCCCGGCTGACGTTAAGCCGCCGCGATGTGCGACAAATCGGGCTGCAAGTCCACCACCTGCGCCAGCGCATCAGCCATGATGGAAGCGCTGGCACCCGGCTTCACCGCTCCGGTCGCCAGGTGACGCCGGAAGGCGCGCGCGCCCGGAACGCTGCGGAACAAACCCAACACATGGCGAGTGATCGCATGCAGCCGGACGCCGTTGGCCAATTCGCGCTCGATGTAGGGGATGAGCGCCAGCGCCGCCTGTTTCGGCGATGCGAATGGGGCCGGTTCGCCGAACAGCAACGCGTCGACAGCCAGAAGCCGCCAGGGCTCCTGATAGGCGGCGCGTCCCATCATTACGCCATCTACATGCGCCAGTTGCGATTGCGCCTGCTCCAGGCTGGCGATGCCGCCATTGAGCACGATGTCGAGATCGGGGTGCGCGGACTTGAGCCGGTGCACGATCGCATAATCGAGCGGCGGCACCTCGCGATTTTCACGTGGCGACAGACCTGCCAGCCAGGCCTTGCGCGCGTGCACGATCAAAGCATCGGCGCCGGCGGCCTTGATCGCTACGGCAAAAGAAAAAAGCGACCGCTCCGGATCCTGGTCGTCGACGCCGAGCCGGCATTTCACCGTTACCGGAACCTTGACCACCGCTTTCATGGCGTCAACGCATGTGGCAACCAGCGCCGGCTCCATCATCAGGCAGGCCCCGAAGCGGCCCTCCTGCACCCGGTCGGACGGGCAGCCGACGTTGAGATTGATTTCGTCGTAGCCGAATTCTTCGCCGATACGCGCCGATTGGGCGAGCGCCGCGGGATCGCTGCCACCGAGTTGCAGCGCCACCGGATGCTCGAACGGGTCGAAGCCAAGCAGCCGCGCGCGGTCGCCGCGCAGCACCGCGCCGGTGGTGAGCATTTCCGTATAGATCAACGCGCGGCGCGCGAGCAAACGATGGAAAAACCGGCAATGCCGGTCGGTCCATTCCATCATCGGTGCGATACTGAAGCGCCGTTGCCGCATTCTTGGAATCTCCGCCGGCCACTCGACTCGGCTAACCGTCGTCCGATTTGCTGGCATTTCCGCTTATGACTGCTTGGTATATAGCGTGCCAATGACGGGATTTCACTATCATTAGCCAGTCCGCGCGGGCCCGCAGACTAATCGGACAGCAAGCGCATTACTTCCGCAGCGGCTTGGGCGGTTTCTTTGCGGCCGAGCATCTCGGCTTGCGCGGCATTGCCTGCCTTGATCGCGGCAAAAATAGTACGCAGGGCACTGACGCTTTCACGCGAGCGTTCGACGAGCGCTTCGGATGGGTCAGCCCGAGGGCGCGCCAGCGCTGCAATTGACTGGGCAAACATAAGTACGACTTCGGTACGCCATACGGTTTATTCAGGCGAACTTATGGCCCGAAGATGTCTACCAGGCACCTCTCGCCCGTACGCATCAGGCTGAATGGGAACTTTTGGTCCTCGCAGGTGTTCGATATCTAGGAATTTGAAGGATAGCGTCCGATGAATACCTGGATGGAGGCTGCGCGGTTCAATTGGGATTTCCAGCGCGTCATGGCGGCACGATTGATGCGGCTGGCGTCAGGTGGTCCCATCGCTGCAACTGAAGCTCAGCAAATGGTATCAGAAAAGGCCGTCGCCTTTTATGAGGCACACAGCGCGATGTTGACCGCCCTAATGACTGGCAGCAGCTTCAATGCCGCTGCAGCGAAGGCGTATGCTCCTATACGTCGTCGCGTGCGCGCTAACCGCCATCGGTTAGGGCTTTAGATTACCGCACTCGAATTACATCGGAACGATAGACTTCGATACGGAATGTCATCGAAAGACAGAAAAACCGCCTCGCGCGCGCGGCAGTCTCTCCAAGATCCGATGAGGTATTTTGATCAGGCTGCGATCACCAATCAGGCTCTCAACATGAACGCCTAACGCGACACGGCAATGGCGCAAGCAGCGCTCTATCGCCGATGGCACATCTAATCCCTGGTCCTAGCTTTCCATCTTAATGCGCCCTGGCGGCGCGGGCGGGATCCTGATTAACCCTCAAAACTCGCACCGCCGACCGCCAGCACTTCTCCGATCTTATTGATCGCCTTGCTTAGGAAGCTGGGTGACTGACCGGCTTGAAGGTGCCTCTTCAGCTCAACAAGACCCTCGTCGGCGGCGACAAGACGCCGCGCCAAAATCCTCGCGACGTGAAGCAACACGATCGGGTCTTTCCCGAGTAGCGCTGCGTCCGCAACATGAAACTGAGAGTCCTCCAAGGCGCGAACGTCCGCTGTGTGCGGCTTTTCTAACAAAGCGGAGATCTCGCCCAAGACAGCGCCAGGTTCTTCCACTCTGGCAATCTCGATGGAGTCTTTGAGGATTGCGACCGCGCCCCTTTTGAGGATCAATAGCCGTCCGGATTTTGACCCGGCGGTTAAGACGGTTTCGCCAGCGCGGTAAGTCGCTAGCGGAAGAACTGCGGCGAACTGTTCGAACCCGACACTATTTATGCTCGGGGCATGGTCCTTGGCTCGGTTCTGCGTTTCCATTGGTGACTCCTAGCCCTGTTGTATGTCGTAGAATGATTACGGACAGCGGGTGGTTTGATTCAAGAGATAGTCTGGCTCGTGGTTGTTGATTCTACGCGGCCTTTGATTGACGATGCAAGGCGCGTCGTTGCTGAATGGTCTTGAGTTTGATCCGCTGACGCCTTTCGAGGATGGCTTGGCCGGTCCCCAAGTAGACGTCTTGTGGGGTCAGATTGTTCAAACTCTCATGACACCTCCGTGTGTTGTAGTAATGAACGAACCTGCCGATTGCAGCCTTAAGATCGCCGGGCAGGTAATAGTTTTCCAGCTTGATGCAGGACTTCAATGAGCGATGCCATCGCTCTATTTTTCCTTGCGTCATCGGGTGATACGGTCGTCCGCGCGTGTGCGTCATTTTCTGGTCTTGCAAATAACTGGCGAGGTCTGAGGCCACGTAGCAGGGACCGTTGTCACTGAGCACTCTCGGACGATGTTTAATGTCGCTGAGGGCAAGACCGGATTGTTGAAGAGCAAGATCCAGCGTATCGGTCACGTCCTGTACCGTCATGCCGGTGCACTGCCGGGTTTGGCTTCGTNNGTTAGGCGCTGACGTCAAACAGCCCCAAGCGCTTCTACCGGCGGCGGCACAAGATCGAAAACTTCTTCTGCCGCATCAAGGATTGGCGGCGTAACGCTACCCGCTACGACAAGCTCGCGCGCAACTTCCTGGCCACTACCACGCTCGTCGCCGTGCTCTACTGGATAAAATTGTGAGTCCAGACCCCTTAGCCATCCCCTCAT
>PMAF01000058.1 GCA_003152455.1 Hyphomicrobiales bacterium | reverse complement strand
CTCGACTCTACCAATAGCGACCTTCCGGCGCCGCAAAGTGGCCCGCCGGCAGCAACCCAGGAGATGCACCGAGCGGCGGGCAGGCGCACCCAATGAGGGAAGAGCACACGACCCTCGGCAACATGCGCGCTAACGGCGTGCGAACACTCGTGGGGCAATCGTGAGTGGCGTCAACGCTTACGTTTGTGCTTGCTCTGTGATGTATCGCTGGCCGACCCCGGATAGAACAGGTTCGGCTCGCAAGAGCCGCCGATGCCGCTGACCGTCGCGCGACACTGCTCAAGCGTGGAGAAGCCGCAATTCCGGCCGCCACCGTTTTCGCCACCACCATACTGGGCGCACCAAGGATATTCGATCTCTGCCCGCGCCGGGGTGACGAAAGTTGGCAAGGATGCGATTGCGGCAATTCCTATCACAACAATATAACGCATTGACCCTTCCTGAACGCAGTCGAGCCCGCTTAGGTTTTGCGCGTGCTCGTCAGCGACAATGCCGAAACGATATTACGCCAGCGGAGTTTCATTTTGGTCAGATTTTCATCGCCAAGATGCGAAAGGCTGATGATGGTGCCAATGAGCATGAAAAGGATAGTGAGCTTGGGGTCCATTTCACCCCCCCCCCTACATCACATAAGTCGCCCTCATTATCTCTTTGTTACTACTTTTTTCTCGGCTGTCATTGACGAGGATCAAACGCACATAGGCGATTAACCGGCTAAACGCGCAGCAATGTAGAATGCCGCGTAACGGAAAGTTCGACCCGCCACGCGGCATTTTATCAGTTGCAATTCGATAGGTGAATCTCGTCAGCCCGCCAAGTCTCTAGCGCTGGTGGCCAAGGCCAATACCAAGCTTGAGTGCCTGCTGGCGCAGAGCACCAATGGTGCGCTTCATCTGCTTGGAAATTTTAACAACCGGCGTCTTCGCCTTCGAGTGCGCCTTCAGAGCGCGATGTTCATCTTTGCTCCACGGTTTACGCTTCGCAATTTTCTTTGCAGTCTTTGCCATGTAACGATCCTTCATTTTCAGTATGAAGGCGCGTACTATATAAAAACAAACGAATTGCCAATTAATTTTTTGCACTTTTTGGCAATCAGTCGAACCTACCTGCGGACACCAGCTTGACCAATGTCGTCGCCCCCGGGAGAATGATCGCGACAAATTTCAACCGCCACTGCGGCAAGATCAAGTTGAGAAGTCTCATATCGTTCAGAATTTCTTAAAATAGCCGGGGTTTTGGCCCGGCTATTTTTTATCACGCAGCAATTCCAGATCGCTATTTCGCGGAGCCGGTCGTCGACGCAACGGTGCCCGAAATATTCAGTCTTTCCTGGTGAATCTGCGCCAGAGCCTGCTTTATCGTTCTGATATCCCCATTGCGGCGGCCGGAGGCCGCGTCCGAGCTCAGAGCCGATACCGCGTCGTTCAACTTGTCAGCCGCGTTCTGAAGGTTTTCGGCCGATTTTTGGGGCTCCGTCTGGTTTGTATCTGCCAGCAACAGGTTCGTTGGCAGTCCGACCATCGCGGTATCGACTGCCGCCAATGTTTTATCGACTTGCGTGATTGCGTCACCACGCTTGGCGCTGGCTTGCTCTCGCACCATATTATGCGTCGCGTCTCGCAGGCTCTGAGCCGCTTTCGTGAGGTCCTGTATGGGCCTCGGATCGCTTTCGGAAGGCGCCGCAAGCGCTACGCTGCCGGCCCTCGCCGATGAAGCGGCGTTATTGGATTGTGCGGAAGGCGGCGCAAGCGAGTCGAGCACAACATCGTAGCGTAGGCCATCCTGCGCCTGACGCAGGTCTTGGCTTGCTTCGTAATATTTGCCGGCTTTGATCAGGCCGGCAGCTTGATGGACCCTGTTTGCGGTCTGCTCCAAGGGCATAACCGCCAATGTGACGTCGAAGTTTATGTCGGCAAGCTTGAGCTTTTCCATCGCGCTTTTGCGGCCACCGCTCTTGAGGCTTCTGTTCGCATCGGCGACGGCCGCTTTTTTGGCGGGATTTGCGGAGTAGTCCTCGTTAATTGTGATCGATCCATCGACCGGTATCCAGGCGATTGGCTTTTTCAACTGATCTGTCGCACTCGAATCGGAGGACGAGCCCGCGGTGGAATTCTTGCCGGCCGGCACGGCTTTGTCGGCTGGCGGCTTAAGATCGGCCTCGGCCTTGGTGTAAACCGCTTCGTCGGTGCTCACCTTGCTAAAAGCTGCATCTGCTTGGTTCACATATTTCTTTGCGTCGTCGGTGCGCCCATCGAAAATAGCGATTCGCGCTCGCGTCACGTCCGCATAAGCGGCTGAACCGGCGATGGAGAGCTTGCCGAAGTCCTTATTGAGCGCGGTGTCCTTGCTGGCCGTATCCTTGCTGGCCATGGTCTGCGGCGGCGCCTTTTGCCGCTCAGCCGCCCAGGTGGCGCCGGATGTTAACAGTGTCGTGGCCATCAATGCCGCAATGAATGCTTTTTGATTATGTACCATGGACTTATTTTCCCTGTTTTTCGTCCCTGTGACGCCAACTCGCCTTCGCCGTTCTTGTTCCTGATTCCTTGCAAATCTTACGGCGATGTAACAATAGGCGAGCGTCCGCGACGCGAGCCACTTCAGTCGCCTCAGCACGAGCTGACCGCGCGAGCCACCGATCGCCCCGATAGCGACCAGCGCTCCGACCACGTCCAGCGGCCTTCGATCACCGTCATTGGTCATTCAGACCTCCTGTCGTCACCAAGACACATCCTGCAGGATGCGCGCGAGCCGCGTCGGGTTCGCCTCGACGTACATCGCGGTGGTACGGATCGACGTGTGCCCTGCGATCTGGGCGACGTCGCCCACGCCGCGACCAAGCGCGAGCTTGTCGCGAAGCAGCGACCGCCGCGCTGGACGCCGCCGGGCATGTTCCGGCCGCCGGAGGTGCTGACCGAGGCCGAGGTGGTCGATCCCGCCGAGCGGTGAAATCACCGCTTCCAGCGGCATTCGTAGACGATGTAGTCGCCATAGTTTTGGTTTACGGTCGTGATGACCGCGCGCTTGTTGTGGCGGCTGCAGTCGCCCTGCGCGGTGTCCTCGCAGTAAGCTCGGCGGCCGGCGACCAGGGAATGATCCCGCCGGTATCGTTACCCGTCGGTCCGTAACTGTTGTCTGCATCAAACTGAAAGAAATCAAAGAGCGAAAAAGACCAAGGGCTCGTGTGAAAAGCTAATCCTGCCGAGGTTGAATAACTTTGAAATTAACGCTCGTAGCTATCGGTGCGAGCTCAACATGAAAAGATTGTCTGCACGCGCGGGCGCGGTTTCTTACACAGCGGCCTGGACACGTGACTGCCCTGTCCACGCCGCGAGTCGCGATGCGTCTTGGTTTTATTCAGCGCGCCGGCTAATGCCAATATCGTGACGCCGGGTACGTGAAGGGTGTTCTTTTAGGCGCTCAATCGACGGCGGTTAGCGCGGACGCGGCGGCGTATCGGAGCGTAGGCCTTCGCTGCGGCAGTACTAAAGCTGCGTCCTGTCGCCAGAGCCATCGCCATTTTTATTTGTGCCTCGCCAAATGCCATGGCTTTCTCCGACAGCATTTTCTCAGCTTCAGTTACGGCACGGGGCCCACCTGACGCCAACCGCATCATGCGCAGTGCCACTACGCGCTGGACGTCCCAACTGAAGCGTGCGGCCTCCATCCAATTATTCATGATGTTGATCAAGGTGATTTCCTTTGCCGGGTGGATGTCGACCACTAGTGAGTCAGGGGGCCCTTTAGCCCATTCGGACACCTGACTTGACGTGATCAAGCTACGCGTTGAATGGCCAATCCGCGCGTGACCATAACGTTCCAGCCGCCCGAGCCTAGCCGATCTGGTCTGAGGCAATGGAACGGAAAGGCGATGCAGCGGGTTGAGGTTGACGGAAGTGCATCAGGCGGCGCACACAACCCTGCCGCAAGAGGAGTTGCATATGGACGGCACCACGATTCTCATCATTGTTGTTCTCTTTCTCCTGCTTGGCGGTGGCGGCTGGTATGGCCGTGGACGCTGGTATGGCAGGTAATAAGACTGACTAACTTTACGGGTATGTAACTTCTCGGCGGTCTGGCAATTGGTCAAACCGCTGAACTCGCGGGTCCGAGTAAAAAATGGCGCGCCTGTTGCGCGCCATTTTTATTGGATGCTAGACGGCGCTCCAGTAGGGCTGCGTCTTGTAGTAATCGTAAACGCGACGGTCGTTGTCGCGATTCCAGTTCCAACTGGTGCTCTGGCTGTACTTCGGCGCCTTTTCAAGCTGGTCCTTGGTGAGGCTGGCCCGATATCCGCCGAGTTTTGTATCGTACTTCAAGAGGGACCAAGGCGTGGGGTAGTAATCTTCCCCCATTCCGAGGAAGCCACCGAAGCTGAGGACGGCGTAGGCAACTTTGCCGCTAGCCTTATCGAGCATGACTCGTTCGAGCTTTCCGATCTTTTTCTCGTCGGCACCATAGACGGCAGTTCCTTCAACCTTATCGCTGCCTATCAAAGTGGTCGTCTCTCGCGACTCGAGAGTATTTGTTGTTGTCATGGAGTTCCCTTTCTTGGATTGGCTCGTAAGCGCCATCGCGCCAAACGAGCTCACAAGACTAAGTCATGAGCGGGAATAGCGTTCCGGATTCAAATTTAGTTCCATCAAAGTAGAGTCGGTTCGTCATCACCAAGCCAAACGAATTTGTTGCCAGCCACATCTGCGT
>PMAF01000271.1:25307-29284 GCA_003152455.1 Hyphomicrobiales bacterium | reverse complement strand
GCGACCTGCGCTGGCGGCTTGCCGCCCTCGGACCACGCGAACTCGTGCTTTTCCGGTTGCGGGGGCGGCAGCGGTACGTTCGCCCGCGCGGCGGGGCGCTTCGGCGGCAGTGGCACGATGCGACGCGGCGCGGATGCCGGAGCTGCAGCGGGAGCGAGATCGGCGACCTGCGTTAACGCCGCGGCCTGCGCGATTTGCGGCCGAACGGTTGGGCGCGGCGTCGGCAAGGGGACATTGACGGCAACTTCGACCGAAAGCTGCGGCAACAGCGGCACGGCGCTGGCCGATGCGTATGCGGGCACCCGCGCGCGCGCCCATTTGGCCTCGAAGCTCGTGTCGGAAACGTCGGCGGAATCGCCCAAATCCGGAGCCAGATCGAATTTGGCGCTGGCCGCGGCCGGATAGCGGCCGGCGAGGGCAAACGAGCCCGGTCCCATCTGGGTCCACGCGTAGATGTGGGAATTGGTGGAAAGAGCGGTACTGGCGATCCAGGCCGCCGCCAACAGGGCCGTAGCTGCGGCCGCGCTGGCGGCGGCCGCGGTTCCGAAGCCGATAACTGCGCCCCGAACGGCCCGGCGAACATCGCCGCGCGGGACGATACGACCGTTGTACGTTGTGACGTCATAAATCGACGCGGTCGTATCCGTCATACGCAACTCGAACTGATGGCTTACACGGGCAGCAAGACCGATCGCGCCGGTTAAGGCGCGTCGACCGATCTCGATTGCGGCAAAGATGCGGGTGTTGACGCGCTCATCGTGTTTTCCCCCGCTTCACGACAATTGAGAGGAAAAAACTATGCAGCGCGTAAGGTTAAGCTGCTGTAAACGGCGGCGCGCGGAACCCGAATGCGCGCGCGGGCCGATTGGGACGCTACGGGCCCAATGGCGAATTGAATTTGCGCGCGGTGTCCACGATCCAGGAGCGGTACAGCAATAGAGGCGTGACGCCGGTGAGGCCGCCGCAGCCTTCGGTGTCGCCCGGCGCGGTCGACCAGCTCACCACGCCGATCACCGCGTCGCTTTGGCCTTCGAAAACCGGCGAGCCACTGTCGCCGGTGCAGGCGCCGAGGCCGATGCGCTGGTTGCGCGTCGCCAGATCGTAGAGACGGATCTGCAACGAGCCGGGATTGCCGGTGACGGCGAGCGTGGCCATGCGCGGGATGCCCAAGCCGCGCGCGGTGCCGGCGGCGGTGACGCCGAAGCCGGCGACGGTCAGCGTCTCGCCCACGGCGACGCGGCGCGCCGGCGCCAGTTTTGCCGGCATCACCAGGCCGGACAGCGGCGCGGCGAGCTTGAGCAGCGCCACGTCGGCGGTGGCGCGGCTCGCGGCGTAGCTCGCGCGATCGAAGCGCGGATGCAGCGCGACGCCGCGCACGGCAATCGTCTGGCCGGTCTGGAAGGTCTTGACCTCGACGTCGCGCCCGGCCGCCACGCAGTGGGCGGCGGTGAGCACCAGCTCGCGCGCCAGCGCGGTGCCGGTGCACAGGTCGCCGCGCGGGTCGACCACCATCACGATTGCGCGCGCGGCGGCGCCGCTCGCCGGCGGCGCATTGCCGGTGAGGCCGTGAGCGGACGAGCCGATTGCGAGACATGCGAGGGCGGCCAGGACACGGCGCATGGCCGCCGATGAGCCTTGGGATTGGAAGTTTGTCAACGCTCAATCCGGGGGCCACACCGGCAGAACACCAAATGACTCCGATTAAGCCGGAATGGCTGGACCATCATGTGAATGCAGGTACGGGATATCCAAAGGTCTATAATTCGGCGTGAGCAGGGCAACTGCTTGGCATTATGCTTGCCGCCCCCCACACTCCGCAATTCTCGTGGAGTGCAAACCCAATGGACGTTTTTGAAGCCGTTGCCTCGCGCTATTCCTGCCGGGCGTTCCTGCCGACGCCGGTTCCAGAAGCGACCGTGCGCGACATTCTGCAGCGCGCGGCGCGCGCGCCGTCCGGCGGCAATGTGCAGCCGTGGCGCGTCGATGCCCTGGCGGGTGACAAACTCGAAGCGCTTAAAGCGCGCGTGCGCGCGCGGCCCGAGTTACTGCCGCGCGGCGAGGGCGCCGAATACGACATCTATCCGCGCGATCTGAAAGAGCCCTACGAGACGCGCCGCCGCCAGGTCGGCGCCGCGCTCTATCAATCGATCGGTGTGCCGCGCGAGGACCGCGCCGGCCGCTATCGGCAATACGCGCGCAATTTCGAATTCTTCGGCGCGCCGGTCGGCTTGCTGCTGTCGATCGACCGCAGCATGGGTCCGCCGCAATGGTCGGATCTCGGCGGCTACGTCCAGACGGTGATGCTGCTGGCGCGCGGCTACGGCCTGCACACCTGCGGCCAGGAAGCATGGACCCACTGGCACAAGACCGTCTATTCCCTCCTAGTCCTCCCTCCGAACTACATCTTGTTCTGCGGCCTGGCGCTCGGCCATGCCGACCCGGACGCAGCCGTCAACCAATGGCGCGCGGCGCGCGAGCCGCTCGACACTTTTGCTTCGTTCGAGGGCTTCGACGGCTAGTCGTTACACGCACTTTATATTGGCGTTCAGCCTGCGTTCACCGGCGCGCGGTTAGACCACCTGCCATGCCGGTCTCCCGACTACTCCCCGCCGTTCTTCTGCTCGGCTTTGCCGGGCCGGTCTTATTGGCCGGGCCGGTTTTGGCCGCCGATCCGCCGCATACCGCCTGCCTGAGCAAGACCGAACAGCGCGCCGCGGTCGCCGAGCACCGGGCCGTTCCGCTCGCGCAAGCCATCAAATCCCTGCATATGCACGGCCACCGGGCCGAATTGGTGCGCGCCCGCCTCTGTCGGCACGGCGAGCGTCTCGACTATGTGCTGACTCTGCTGCCGCGTAGTGGCAAAGTGACCCGCGTGATTGTTGACGCCGCGAACGGCGAGCCTGTCAACGGACGTTAGCGGTCCTGCGGAGAAAAATGCCTTGCGTCTGCTCGTCGTCGAGGACGACCCCGACCTCAATCGCCAGCTCACCACCGCGCTGACCGACGCCGGCTACGTCGTCGATCGCGCCTTCGACGGCGAGGAGGGGCACTATTTGGGCGAGTCCGAACCTTACGATGCCGTCATCCTCGACATCGGCCTGCCCAAGATGGACGGCATCTCGGTGCTGGAATCCTGGCGGCGCACCGGACGCATCATGCCCGTGCTGATGCTGACCGCGCGCGACCGCTGGAGCGACAAGGTGCAGGGTTTCGACGCCGGCGCCGACGATTATGTCGCCAAACCCTTTCATCTCGAGGAAGTGCTGGCGCGGGTGCGCGCGCTGCTGCGCCGTTCGGTCGGCCACGCCAAGAGCGAATTCACCTGCGGACCGGTGCGGCTCGATTCGCGCACCGGACGCGTTACGGCCGATGGCAACCCGGTTAAGCTCACCAGCCACGAATACCGGCTGCTGGCTTATCTGATGCATCACGCCGGGCGCGTGGTGTCGCGCACCGAACTGGTCGAACATCTGTACGACCAGGATTTCGACCGCGACAGCAATACCATCGAAGTGTTCGTCGGCCGCATCCGCAAGAAACTCGGCGTCGAGATTATCCAGACCGTGCGTGGGCTGGGCTATCTGCTCGCCGCGCCGGGCACTTGATTTTCGGATGCGCGCCAACTCCCTTGCGCTGCGCCTGTTCGTCTCGGCCACCGCCTGGGCGGTGGTGATCCTGTTGATCACCGGCGTCGTGCTGTCCTCGATCTATCGCCAGGCGGTGGAGCGCGCGTTCGACCGCCGGCTCGGCGTCTACCTGCGCACGCTGGTGGCCGACGTCGCCTCGCCGGAGGAGACAGGCGACAAGTTCCCGCAATCGCTCGGCGAGCCGCTGTTCGAACTGCCGCTGTCGGGCTGGTACTGGCAGGTGACGCGGCTCGATCCCGACAAGCACGACGTGCGCGCGTCGCGCTCGCTGTGGGACGCCGGCCTGCCGCATCTGCAGGACCGCGGCGTCCCCGCAGGACCCGACGGCTC
>PMAF01000271.1:0-25297 GCA_003152455.1 Hyphomicrobiales bacterium | reverse complement strand
GCGGTGCTGCTGCTCACCACCATGTTCCAGGTGCGCTTCGGTCTCGCGCCGCTCAAGCGCATCACCGATAGCCTCACCGCCATCCGCTCCGGCACCGCCGAGCATCTCGCCGGCAAATTCCCGGAAGAGATCGCGCCGCTCGCGCGCGAGACCAATGCGCTGATCGACGCCAACAAGGAAATCGTCGAGCGCGCGCGCACCCACGTCGGCAATCTCGCGCACGCCTTGAAGACGCCATTGTCGGTGATGGTGAACGAGGCCGCCGCGCGACCGGGCGATGCCTTCGCCGACAAGGTGCTGGAGCAGGCCGACATCATGCGCGACCAGGTGGCGCGCCATCTCGAGCGCGCGCGGCTGGCGGCGCGCCTGACGGTGGTGGGCTCGATCACCGACGTCATGCCGGTGGTGACCGCGCTGGCGCGCACCATGGAGAAGATCCATCGCGACCGCGGTGTCGCCATCGAGGTGCATGCCGACGAGGACACGCGCTTTCGCGGCGAGCGGCCCGATCTCGAAGAGATGATCGGCAATCTGGTGGACAATGCCTGCAAGTGGGCAAGCTCGCGGGTGGCGATCGACGTCGTGCGCGAGCGTCCCGATCCGTCGAGCGAGCGCCAGGTGCTGCGCATCGTGGTCGATGACGACGGCCGCGGCCTGTCGCCGTCCGAGCGCGAGCAGGTCGCGCAGCGCGGCAGCCGGCTCGACGAAACCAAGCCGGGTTCGGGCCTGGGGCTTTCGATCGTGGTCGAGCTGGCCGGGCTCTATGGCGGCGAACTCAAGCTCGGCACCGCGCCGCTTGGGGGCTTACGCACCGAGCTGGTGCTGCCGGCCGCCTAGCGCATCCCGAAAGTGGGAAGCGGTTTCGGAAAAGATCGCGCGCAAGCGTCAGAACAAAGCGTCGGTATGGTTGCGCCAAGGCCGCCGTTTTGTCCGAATCCTGCCGTCTCAATAAACTGATTGTCGCGCACCGAACGATTCCCGGGGGTCGAAATGTCCGCAGCCAAATTCGCAGCCAAGTTTGCCGCTTTGGCCGTCGCCGGCCTTGCGCTTGCCGCCTGCGCTGGCAGCCCGGATGGGTACGGGCCGGGGCCAAAGGAAAACACCGGCACCTTGCTCGGCGCCGGGACCGGTGCCTTGCTCGGCGCCGCGGTCGCGGGCGGCGCCACCGGAAACCGGCTGGCCGGCGCTGCGGTCGGCGGCTTGCTTGGCGGCCTGATCGGCAACCGCATCGGCGCCGGTCTCGACGATGACGATAAACAGCGCGCTTATGCCGCACAGATGGATGCGCTCGACCGCGGTCCGGCCGGCGCGCCGGTATCGTGGAAAAATCCGGATTCCGGCCGCTACGGCACCGTGGTGCCGGGACCGACCTATGTCGAGAACGGCCGCAATTGCCGCTCCTTCACCCACACCGTCTATATCGACGGCCAGCCCCAGACCGCTCGCGGCACCGCTTGCCGCAACCCGGACGGTAGTTGGACCGCGATGAGCTGAGCGGGAAATTTGGTCCCGCGGCCGGAAAGCGGCGCTATATAAGCCTTGCCGGGCCTGCTTGATCTTGCTTAATACCGCCACGTTGGCGTGCTGTAAGAAATCCTGCGGCGAGGCCGGATCGGGGCTATGAACGGGCCGGCCCCGCAGGGCAGCGCAGGCGTGAGGTGAAATGACCCGCAAGCAGCGACGGTTAATTCTGATCGGCGGGAGTGTCGGCGTTCTCGCGCTCGCGGTTGGGCTTGTGCTCAACGCACTGAGCGGTTCCATCGTGTTCTTCAATTCGCCGACCGATGTGGCCGAGAAGCATATCGCGGCCGGCACCCGCATCCGCATTGGCGGCCTGGTCAAGCCGGGCAGTCTGCAGCGCGGCGACAATCTGCGCGTGAGCTTCGAGGTGACCGACGGCAAGAGCGATGTGCCGGTGCGCTACCAGGGCATCGTGCCCGACCTGTTCCGCGAAGGGCAGGGCGTCGTCGCGGAAGGCAAGCTGGAATCCGGCGGAACGCTTGACGCGGACACCGTGCTGGCTAAGCATGACGAACGCTATATGCCGCGCGAAGTGGTCGACGCGCTGAAGAAGGCCGGGCGCTGGCAGGAAAGCGAAGTCGCCGGAGGCAAGACGCGATGATTCCGGAACTCGGACATTATGCTTTGGTGCTGGCGCTGGCGCTCGGGCTGATCCAGTCGGTGGTGCCGATCGTCGGCGCCAAGACGCGCGATACCGCGCTGATGCGGCTGGCGACCTCCACGGCGCTCATGCAATTCGTGCTGGTCGCGCTGTCGTTTGCTGCGCTCACCGCTTGCTACGTCACGTCCGATTTCTCGGTGAAGACGGTGTTTGAGAATTCGCACTCGCTGATGCCGCTGATCTACAAATTCACCAGCGTCTGGGGCAACCACGAGGGCTCGATGCTGCTCTGGGTTCTCATATTGTCGCTGTTCGGCGCGTTCGTGGCGGCCTTCGGCCTCAATCTGCCGGCGACCTTGAAGGCGCATGTGCTGGCGGTGCAATCGTGGATCGCCTGCGCCTTCTATCTGTTCATTCTGCTGACGTCGAACCCGTTCGTGCGTCTGCCGCAGGCACCGATCGAGGGCCAGGATCTCAATCCGATTTTACAGGACCTCGGCCTCGCCATTCATCCGCCGCTGCTCTATCTCGGTTATGTCGGCTTCTCGATCTCGTTCTCCTTCGCGATTGCCGCGCTGATCGAAGGCCGCATCGACGCCGCCTGGGCGCGCTGGGTGCGGCCGTGGACGCTGGCCGCCTGGATGTGTCTCACCGTCGGCATCGCCATGGGCTCTTACTGGGCCTATTACACGCTCGGCTGGGGCGGCTTCTGGTTCTGGGATCCGGTTGAGAACGCCTCGCTGATGCCGTGGCTTGCCGGCACCGCGCTGTTGCATTCCGCGGTGGTGATGGAAAAGCGCAACGCGCTCAAGGTCTGGACCATTCTGCTGGCGATCCTCACCTTCTCGCTGTCGCTGATCGGCACCTTCCTGGTGCGTTCCGGCGTGCTCACCTCGGTGCATTCCTTCGCCAACGATCCGACGCGCGGCGTCTTCATCCTCGCCATTCTGGTGCTGTTCATTGGCGGCGGCCTGTCGCTGTTCGCCTGGCGCGCGCCGATGTTGAAGCAGGGCGGGCTGTTCGCGCCGATCTCGCGCGAGGGCGCGCTGGTGTTCAACAATCTCTTCCTCACCACCGCTTGTCTGACGGTGTTCGTCGGTACGCTTTATCCTCTGGCGCTCGAAGCGCTCACCGGCGCAAAGATTTCGGTCGGCGGGCCGTTCTTCAATTTGACCTTCGGGCCGCTATTCGTGGCGCTGATGTTTGCGATGCCGTTCGGGCCGCTGCTGGCCTGGAAACGCGGCGACTTGCTGGGCGTGGCGCAGCGGCTGATGACGGCATTCGCCGTAGGCCTCGCCGCGGTCGCGGCTGCTTTCGCGATCAAGGGCGGCGTTTCGGTGCTGGCGCCGTTCGGCGTCGGCCTGGCGTTTTACGTTATGGCGGGCGCGGTGGTGGACATCGTGGAACGCACCGGCCTGATGCGCATGCCGATGGCGACCGTGCGCATGCGCGCGGCCGGGCTGCCGCGCTCGACCTGGGGCACGTCGGTGGCCCATTTCGGCATCGCGATGTCGATGCTCGGCATTATCAGCGCAGGCACCTGGGGCAGCGAGCGCATCGTCGCGCTCAAGCCGGCGCAAACCGTTTCGCTGTCCGGCTATGAGCTGAGTTTCGACGGCATCGTCGAGAGGACCGGACCGAATTACACCGCGCAGGTGGCGAAGTTCACCGTGCGCGAAGGCGGCGTGCCGCTCGGCGTCATGGAGCCGTCGAAACGCAATTTTTCCGCGCGTGCGACCTCGACCAACGAGGCCGCGTTGATGGCGCGCGGCGCCGGCCAGCTTTATTTGTCTTTGGGCGATACCAATGCGGACGGATCGGTCGCGATCCGGCTTTATTACAAGCCGATGGTGATGCTGATCTGGCTNNCCCAAACCGGCGGCGAGGGCTGCGTTGCAGCCGGCGGAGTAGGGCGATGCGGCGGCTTGCCTTGATCGTCTTGCTTGTCGCGCTGGTCGCGCCCACCGCGGCGCTCGCGGTCGAGCCCGATGAAATCCTGAAAAACCCGCAGCTGGAGGCGCGCGCGCGTCAACTGTCGGAAGAGCTGCGCTGCATGGTCTGCCAGAACCAGTCGATCGACGATTCCGCCGCGCCACTTGCCCGCGACCTGCGGCTCTTGGTGCGCGAGCGGCTGACCGCAGGCGACAGCGATCAACAGGTGCTCAATTACCTGGTGGCGCGCTACGGCGAGTTCGTGCTGCTCAAGCCGCGCTTTGAACTGCAAAATCTGCTGCTGTGGGGGCTACCGCCGTTTGCCTTGGTGGCCGGCATGATCGCCCTGTTCGTGACGGCGCGCCGCCGTCGGACCGTCAATTTGCGGGCCCCGGCGCTCAGTGCCGCCGAACAGCAGCGGGTCGCGGCGTTGGTCGAGCCTCAGACCGACTGAGTGTTGTTTAGGCTATTGATTTTCAACCAAAATCACCTTTTCACAACCTTACAAAAGTTTAACCCCTCCGACAGAACGCTGTAAGGCTCATCCGCCCATCTTCGAATTCGAAACGGCGCAAGCGCGCCCCACGAATTGAGATGGAGATACCCGATGAACCCGAGCGCCCCGGCCGCTCCCCCCAACACTCCCCCCAAGAAATCGCGCGTGCTTTCGGCGCGCCGTGCCATCTTGCTTGCTACCACCATCGCCGGACTCGGCGCCGCCGCGCTCGTCATTGCGCCCGGTCTTAATCTTTCGGCTGGCTATCCGGCCGCGCTCGCGCAGAACCTGACCGAGCAGGCGCACAAGCTGCAAGCGCCGATCGGATTTGCCGACATCGTCGAGAAGGTCAAACCGGCGGTGATCTCGGTGCGCGTCAAGGTCGACGGCGGATCGCAGACCACCGGTGTCGGCAATAACGAGATTCCGCCGGGCCTGCGCGAATTCTTCCGCCGCTTCGGGATGCCCGACATGCCGAACGGTCAAGGCCTGCCGAACGGTCAAGGCATGCCGGAAGGTCACGGCCATAACATCATCACCGGCCAGGGCTCCGGGTTCTTCATTTCCGCCGACGGCTATGCGGTGACCAACAACCACGTGGTCGAGAAGGCCGAAAGCGTGAAGGTCACCACCGACGACGGCAAGATCCACGACGCCAAGGTGATCGGCACCGATCCGCGCACCGATCTCGCGCTGATCAAAGTTGACGGCGCGCCGTTCCCCTATGTGAATCTGTCCGACAAAGCGCCGCGCATCGGCGACTGGGTGCTCGCGGTCGGCAATCCGTTCGGCCTCGGCGGCACCGTCACCGCCGGCATCGTCTCGGCGCGCGGCCGCGACATCGGCGCCAGCGCCTATGACGACTTCATCCAGATCGACGCACCGGTAAACAAGGGCAATTCCGGCGGACCGAGCTTCGACACCGAAGGCAACGTCATCGGCGTCAACACGGCGATTTTCTCGCCGTCCGGCGGTTCGGTCGGCATCGCCTTCGATATTCCCGCCGATACCGTCAAGAGCGTGATCACCCAGCTCAAGGACCACGGCTCCGTTACACGCGGCTGGATCGGCGTTCAAATCCAACCGGTGACGCAGGATATCGCCGACAGCCTCGGCCTGAAGAAAGCCGAAGGCGCGCTGGTCGCCGAACCGCAAACTGACAGCCCGGCAGCGAAAGCCGGCGTCGAAGCCGGCGACGTCATCACCGCGGTCGACGGCAATCCGGTCAAGGATGCCCGCGATCTCGCCAAGAAGATCGGCGCCATGCCGCCGAAGACTTCGGTCAAGCTCGCGGTCCTGCACAAGGGCGCGGAGAAGACCATCACCCTGACGCTCGGCGAAATGCCGACCCCCAAGGAGGCGAGCGCCGAGACACCGTCCGAAAACGGTAATGTCGATCTTTCGAAGCTCGGTCTCACGCTGGCTCCGGCCAGCCGCGTAGCCGGCGCCGGTAGCGAAGGCGTTGTGGTTACCGGCATCGAGTCCTCCGGCATTGCCGCCGACCACGGCTTTTCCACCGGAGACGTGATCCTGGAAGTCGCCGGCAAATCCGTTTCGACGCCCGCCGACGTGCGCAAGCTGATCGCCAGTGTGCGTACGGAAGGTAAGCGAACCGTACTGGTCCGGGTGAAGAAGGGTGACAACACCCGCTTCGTCGCCCTGCCGGTCGGGAAAGGCTGAGACATAGAGTTCGAGGCGTGCCGCTGGCATCCGTCGCCCCCGCTGACGGCACACCTCAACGGGACGGGCCTTGTGCCCGTCCCGGCTTAAATCTGGAAGCCGGGGCCGGCCGCTTGGGCCGGTTCCGGTTTCCAAAAGAACTCCAACCCTGGCATCCGTCGCCCCCGCTGGGGTGGGGTCGTTGAGGGGGTGGCGGGCCAAATCCGACACCCCCTCGCGTACGTTTCGGGGCAAAGCGCCGGCGGGCGTTCGATTTGGCCCGCGAATGGAAGAGGCGGCTCGACCAGGAATTGACGAAAGCCTGAATTCACTGGATTTGGTGTGACCGATGCCCACTTATGCGGATATTCATGGGGCTCGTGCCGTCGGCCGGATGGCCGATGCGCAACCGGATCGGATCACCATGCGCCTTCTGGTCATCGAGGACGACCGCGATGCCGCCGACTATCTGGTCAAGGCATTCCGCGAAGTCGGCCATGTCGCCGACGCCGCGACCGACGGTGAGGACGGCCTGGCGATGGCGCTCGACGGCCAATATGACGTGCTCATTGTCGACCGCATGTTGCCCAAGCGCGACGGGCTGTCTTTGATCGGCACCCTGCGCGACAAGGGGATCGAGACGCCGGCGCTGATCCTGTCGGCGCTCGGCCAGGTCGACGACCGGGTCAAGGGCCTGCGCGCCGGCGGCGACGATTACCTGCCCAAGCCCTATTCGTTTACCGAACTTCTGGCGCGGATCGAAGTGCTGGCACGCCGGCGCGGGGCGCGCCAAGAGGAAACCGTGCTGCGCGTCGGCGATCTCGAACTCGACCGGCTGTCGCACCAGGTCCGCCGCGGCGAGGATGAAATTACGCTGCAACCGCGCGAATTCCGCCTGCTGGAATACCTGATGAAACACGCCGGCCAGGTGGTCACCCGCACCATGCTGCTGGAGGGCGTCTGGGACTATCATTTCGACCCNNCGCTCGAAAATCGATAAAGGTTTCTCCCAGCCGCTACTGCACACGGTCCGCGGCGCGGGATACATGATCCGTGACGGCGCTCGGTAAACTCTTTCGAACCACCACGTTCAAGCTGACGCTGGTCTATTTGACCGTGTTCGCGCTGTTCGCGGCGTTTTTGCTCGGCTATTTCGCCCTCAACACCCGCCGCCTGATCACCGAGCAGATCACCGAAACGGTCAATACCGAGATTACCGGCCTGTCCGAGCAATACCGGCAAGGCGGCATAAGGCGTCTGGTNNATCGTCACCAACTTTGCCGGCGAGGCGCTGGCCGGCAACGTCACCGCGCTGGCGCCGGGCATCCTCGATAATCCCGGCTGGACCGAAACCGTTTACCGCCGGCTCGACGAGGCGGAGTCGCCCGACCGCCCCGAGCACGAGGCGCTGGTGCGGGTGTTCCAGCTTCCCGGCGGTTTCCGACTGCTGGTCGGCCGCGATCTCGAGGAGCGCGAGCGGCTCTATCACATCGTGCTCTCGGCCGGCCGCTGGTCGGTCGCCATCGTGGTCATACTGGGTCTCGCCGGCGGGCTGTTCGTCACGCGCCGCGTACTGCGGCGCGTCGACGCCATGACCGAGACCACCCGCACCATCATGGCCGGCGATCTCGGCTGNNCGAGGACCACGGCGACAAGGTCAGCTACCTCGGAGCGCCGGTCGCCGGCACCGGCGACGAACTCGACCGGCTGGCCGATAACCTCAACGTCATGCTCGAACGCATCGAGGCGTTGATGTACGGNNTGCTGACCTCGATCTCGCACGATCTCAAGACGCCGCTCACCCGCCTGCGCAACCGCTCCGAAGAGGCGCTACGGACCGCCAAGAGCGAGGCCGAATACCGCGCCGCGCTGGAAGCCACCATCGAGGAGTCCGAGGGACTGATCCGCACCTTCAACGCGCTCTTGATGATCGCGCGCGCGGAATCCGGCCAGGCGCGCGACGACATGAGCGAGTTCGACGCTGCCGAGATCGCCCACGACGTCGGCGAGCTCTACGAGCCGCTGGCCGATCAGAAGGGCATCGCGCTCAAGGTGGAGGCGGATGCTCCGGCCAAGGTCAAAGGCAACCGCGAACTGGTCAGCCAGGCGCTCGCCAATCTGGTCGACAACGCCATCAAATATACCGCGCCGCCCGCCGGCGCCGTGAACGGCGCCAAGCCGGAAATCGTGGTGCGCGCGCTCGAGGACGGCGACCGCATCCTGCTCACGGTCGCCGATGGTGGGCCGGGCATACCGGAAGCCGACAGGGCCCGCGTGGTCGAGCGTTTCGTCCGGCTCGAGCAAAGCCGTTCGCACCCGGGCTCGGGGCTGGGCCTGAGCCTCGCCTCGGCGGTGGCACGGCTGCACGGCGGCGAACTGACGCTGGCCGATAACCAGCCGGGGCTCAAGAGCGTCATTGCCTTACCGCGCGGAGGGCCCGTACAAAGTGCGGGATGAAGCGACCCGCCAAGACGAGAGTCGTTCGCAAGAAGCCTAGGCGTAAAACGGCCGGTGGTGCAAAGCGCGCGGCCGCAGCCGACGCAACGCTGGCAGCGCGCATCGTCACGGCGCCGTATCTGGTCGAGGCCAAGGCCGCGCGGGCGCGCGTGGTCGAATGGCTCACCGGCTTGCCGGCGACGCACGCCAAACCGCTCAAGGCGCTGCTCGCCGCCCATAAAACTGTCGACACGCTGCTGCAAAGCCTCGCCGAAAGCTCGCCCTATCTGTGGGAGCTGGCCAGCGGGGATCCCGTGCGCCTGCTGCGGCTGCTGACCGCCGATCCCGACAACCATTTGGCGGCGCTGCTCGCGGACACCGGCCGTGCCGTGGCTGCGACCGAGGACGAGACGCAAGCAATGCGGTGGCTGCGCCGCATGAAGGCGGAAGCGGCGCTGCTGATCGCGCTCGCCGACATCGGCAGCGTCTGGGAGGTGATGCGGGCGACCCGGGCGTTGACCGACCTGGCCGACAGCGCGGTTGATGCCGCGGTCCGCTTCGCGCTGGCCGAGGCCGCGCGCGACGGGCGGCTGGCGCCGAAAGACAAAGCGCGCCCGCAGGACGGCAGCGGCTATATCGTGCTGGCGATGGGCAAGATGGGCGCCTACGAGCTCAACTACTCGAGCGACATTGATCTCATCGTGTTCTACGACGCAGCCGCGCCGGCCGTGCCGGAGGACGCCGCGCCGGCCGCGCTGTTCGTGCGCATCACGCAGCGGCTGGTGAAGCTGCTGCAGGAACGCAATGCCGACGGCTACGTGTTCCGCACCGATCTGCGGCTGCGGCCCGATCCGGCCTCGACCGCAATCGCCATCTCGACCGCAGCGGCGCTGTCTTATTACGAGAGCGTGGGACAGAACTGGGAGCGCGCCGCGATGATCAAGGCGCGCGCCTGCGCCGGCGACATCGCGGCCGGCGAGGCGATCCTCAACGGATTGTCTCCCTTCGTGTGGCGCAAATATCTCGACTTCGTCGCCGTCGCCGACGTCTACGCCATGAAGCGGCAGATCAACGCCTATCGCGGTCACGGCGAGATCGCGGTCGAAGGCCACAACATCAAGCTCGGCCGTGGCGGCATTCGTGAGGTCGAATTTTTCGCGCAGACCCAGCAGTTGATCGCGGGCGGACGCAATCCCGCCCTGCGCGACCGCGATACGCTAACCACCCTCGACCGGCTGGCGCAGGATCGCTGGATCGACGAAGGCGCGCGCGACGACATGAAAGCCGCCTACATTTTCCTGCGCACGGTCGAGCACCGGCTGCAGATGATCAATGACGAGCAGACGCAAACGCTGCCGGCCGAGCGCGCGGAGCTCGATCGGTTTGCACGCTTTTTCGGCTACGCAGGCCGCGACGCCTTCGCCAAGGTCCTGCTCGATCACCTCGACAAGGTGCAGCGCCACTATGCGCGCCTGTTCGAAAAAGCCCCCGGCGCCGACAAGCCGGAACTGGCGTTTCCGGCTGACGCCGACGACCACAAGACGCTGGATCGTTTGGGGGAGCTCGGCTTTCGCGCGCCGCTGGAAGCGTCCCACATTGTTCGCCACTGGCTGGCCGGCGGTCATCGTGCGCTCAGGGGCGAGGTGGCGCGCGGCCATCTCGAAGCGCTGCTGCCGGTCCTGCTGGAGCAACTGGCGCGCACCGACAACGCCAACGCCACGCTGGTGCTGTTCGACCATTTCCTCGCCAACCTGCACGGCGGCGCGCGGCTGCTGTCGCTGCTGCGGCAAAAGCCCGATCTCATTGCCCTCATCGCGTTTGTGCTCGGCATTGCGCCGAGGCTTGCCGACACGCTGGCGCGCAATCCGCAGGTGATGGATGCGCTGGTCGACCCTAGCTTCTTCGGCGCGTTGCCGGACGACGCAGAACTCGGCCGGCGGCTCGACGCGGCGCTCGCGCAAGCGCGCTATGACGAGGACCTGCTCGAACGCATCCGCATGTTCGGCTTGGAATACATGTTCCTGATCGGCGTGCGCATCCTGTCGGGCACGCTGACGGCGCGGTTGGCGGGCGAGGCCTTCGCGCGGCTGGCCGACGCGGTCATCCGCGCCGTGCACCGCGCGGTGGCCGACAATTTCGCCGCGGCCTACGGCCATATGCGCGGCGAGGCGACCGCGGTGTTGGCCATGGGCAAATTAGGCGGGCGCGAGATGACGGCAAGTTCCGATCTCGACTTGATGCTGATCTACGATTTTGACGACAAACATCCGGAATCGGACGGCAAACGAGCGCTTTACGGAGCGCAATATTTCGCCCGGCTAACGCAACGGCTGATCAATGCGCTGACCGTGCAGACCAATTACGGCGCGCTGTACGACGTCGATATGCGGCTGCGCCCATCCGGCCGCGCCGGGCCGCTGGCCACCCGGATCGGCGGTTTCACCGGCTATCAGGAGACCGAGGCTTGGACCTGGGAACATATGGCGCTCACGCGCGCGCGGGTGGTCGCGGCCACGCCAGGGTTCGGTGCGCGGGTAGACAAGGTCATTCGCGGCATTTTGCAACGCCCGCGCGACGCGGCGCTGACCGCCGGCGACGTGGTGGAAATGCGCGCGGCCATCGCCAAGGAAAAGGGCGAGGCTGAGCGCTGGGACCTCAAATACGCCGCCGGCGGGTTGGTCGATATCGAGTTCATCGCGCAATATTTGCAGCTCGTGCATGCGCATAATGTGCCCGACATTCTCGACACCTCGACCGCGCGCGTGCTCGACAAGGCCTGGGCGCTGCATGTACTGCCGGTCGAGGAGGCCGAGGTCCTGCGCCCGGCGGTGCAGCTTTATCAGGACCTCACGCAGATCTTGCGGCTGTGCCTTTCCGGCCCGTTCGACGCCAAGACGGCGGGCGCCGGGCTGTTGCGGCTGCTGGCGCGCGCCGCCGACGTGCCGGATTTCGCCACGCTCGACGCGACGCTGATCGAGACGCAGGCGAAAGTGCGCGCCAGTTTCGTGCGGATTTTTGGCAAGGCGCCGTAAGTATGCCGTCATGCCCGGCCTTGTGCCGGGCATCGACGCCTTTGTTGATCGAGATGGAGCAAGTCGTGGATGGCGGGGACAAGCCCGGCAATCACGAATGAGCTAGGCCGCTTCTTCCTTCGGCAGTTGGCATTGGGGATGCAGGGGCATGCGCACCACCACCAGCGTGCCTTTGCCGGGCGAAGAGCGGATGCGCATTTGGCCGCCGTGTAACTCCACTAGCGATTTGGCGATGGCAAGGCCCAGTCCCGAGCCGTGATGGCTCTTGGTGAGCTGGCTTTCGACCTGCTCGAAAGGCCGGCCGAGCCGCGCCAGCGCGTCTTTCGAGATGCCGATGCCGGTGTCGGCGATGGCCAGCACGATGCAGCGGTCGGCGGAGCGCCCGCGCACGGTGACGCGGCCGCCGGCGGGCGTGAACTTCACCGCATTGGACAAGAGATTGAGCATGATCTGCTTGAGCGCGCGGCGGTCGGCGCGCAAGCCGAGTTCCGGCGAAATCTTGGCGACCAAATCGAGCTGTTTGTCCTGCGCGCGCGGCGAAACGACGCGGATGGCTTCGGTTAGCAGGGTATCGAGGTTGAGCTCCTCGAAATCGAGCCGCATGCGGCCGGCCTCGATCTTGGCCATGTCAAGAATGTCGTTGATGACGTCGAGCAGATATTCGCCGCTGCTGCGGATGTCGCTGCAATATTCGTTGTACTTCTCGGCGCCGAGCGGGCCGAACATGCCCGATTCCATGATTTCGGAAAATCCGATAATGGCGTTGAGCGGCGTGCGCAGCTCGTGGCTCATATTGGCCAGGAACTTCGACTTGGCCTGGTTGGCTTCCTCGGCGCGGGTCTTTTCGGCGGCGTATTTTTCGGCGAGTTCGCCCAGCCGCTGCTGCGAGGCGCGCACGTCCGCGACGGTCGCCATCAGCCGCTGCTCGCTGTCGACCAGCTTTTCTTCATGCGTCTTGAGCGCGGTGATATCGGTGCCGACCGAGACGTAGCCGCCGTCTTTGGTGCGCCGCTCGCTGATGTGCAGCCAGCGGCCGTCCTCGAGCTGGGCCTCGAAGGTGCGCGCGCCCGGAATGTTCGGACCGCCGGTGATGGCCTTGCTGCGCACCACCGGCTTGCGGCCGGCCTCAACCACGGATTCATACGACGCGCCGACCGTAATCGCGTCGTCGGGCAGGTTATGCAATTCCTGGAAGTTCGAATTGCACAGCACCAGCCGGTTATCGGCGTCCCACACCACGAAGGCCTCGGGGATGGTCTCGATGGCGTCACGCAGGCGCATGTCGGCGGCGACTGTCTTCTCGACCAGGCTTTTTTGCTCGGTGATGTCGACCGCGATGCCGATCACATGCAGGCCGGGATCGCCCGGCTGGCGCACCAGTTCGCAGCGCGCGCGCAGCCAGATCCAGTGGCCGTCGGCGTGGCGCATGCGGAAGGCGCGGTCGATGGCGGTCGTGGTCGCTTCGGCGAGTTCGGCCGCGAGGTCATAGAGCCGCAGATCGTCCGGATGGGTGAGGGCGCTGACGTCGCCGAACGACAGCAGGTCGTCCTTGGCCGCGAGCCCGAGAATCTCGAACATCGACTGCGACCAGAAGATGCGGCCGCGCGCCAGGTCCCAATCCCACAGGCCGCAGCGGCCCCGGTTGAGCGCGGTGTCGATGCGGCTGCGGACCGTTTCGTAGATCAGGTCCGCCTCCCGCGCCCGCGTCGCCTGCCAGTGGAAGGCGAAGCCGAGGATCAGCACGACAAAGCCGGTGGTGGCCGAGAGGGTAATCGTGAGCGTGGTGAGCGAGCGCCAGGACGCCAGCGCCGCGTCGCGCGATTGCACGACGGCGATCTGGCCAAACGGGGCTTTCAGCAGGCGCACGGTGGCCAGTGCGCGGCTGTCGTCGGGCAAGGTGATTTCCATGACGCCGGCGGTGGCGCCGAAGGTCGTAAGCGCCTGCGTCGGACCGAGCAGGTCGATCAGCCGGCGGCCGATGGTGGCGTCGAAGGCGGGTGTGGCGGCCGCCACCACGCCCTCCGCATTGGTGAGGATGAATTGCCGGCCGGCAGCGGTAGCCCAGGGNNTCGGCGGCCGCGTCGAGCGTGACGATCATGTCGTTGAGGGATTGCCGGCGATGATCGAGCACCTGCACGATAGCGCCGACGCAAATGGTGGCGAGAAACGCGATAATGAGCACCGGAACGGCGCGTCGCAACAAGGGCTCAGCGGTCAACAGGCGGCGATACGCCGGCTTGGCGATCGACTGCGCGAGACCTTGTATGGAATCTGAGCGTGCAGACGCACTCGCCGCACCGGCGCGCGCCATGACGACCTCCGTTCGGAATTTCCCCTACCACCCTGACCGGAAGGATGTGCTGAAACCCTGTCCGAATCAGTGCTGATTGGAATCGATGGGCGCCGATTTGTCGAGAGTCCAAAGAGTCAATTATTTAAAAATCGTTATCCACGGGTAGTTTTAATCCGGCCAAAAGGTACGTGACGGAGGGGCACGCCGGAAATCCGCCGGTTCCACCGCGATATTGCGCTAGCCCAGCGCGCGCTCGACGATATCGGCGAGGTCGCGCGACAGATTGGGCGTGGCCTTGATGCGCTCCAGCGCGGCTTGCGCCTTGCCGCGGCGGCCTTGCTCCAGCGTGCGCCAGGTGCGGAAGGCGGTCGAGAGTCGGGCCGCCAATTGGGGGTTTTTCGGGTCAAGCGCGAGCACGTTGCCGGCGACGAAATCGTAGCCTGCGCCGTCGGCGCGGTTGAACTGGGTAGGATTGGCGGCGAAAGCGCCGATCAGGGCGCGCACCCGGTTTGGATTGGCGAACGAGAAGGCGGGATGCGCGGTGAGGGCGCGGACTTTATCCAGCGTGTCGGACTGCGGGATCATGGCCTGCAGCGAGAACCATTTATCGATCACCAGCGCGTCCGCGGCGTAGCGCGCATAGAAGTCGGTGAGCGCGCGCTCGCGCTCCGGACCGGCATGCATGGACAGCGTGGCGAGCGCCGCCATGCGGTCGGTCATGTTGTCGGCGCCGTCGTATTGCCGCGCGGCGCGCGCGATGGCTTCCGGCGTGCCGGCGGCCGCGAGCAGATCGAGCGCGACATTGCGCAAGGCGCGGCGGCCGGCGCTGGCGGTGTCTGGCGAATAGGCGCCGGGGACGGTCATGCCGTCATAGGCCTTGGCCAGCGCCCGGCCGAGCTTGCCGCCGATAGCGGCGCGCAACGCCTTGCGCGCGCCGAAGATCGCATCCGGATCGATATCGTGGCCGATCTCGCGCGCGATATCGCCTTCGCCGGGCGGGAGCAGCGCGAGCGCGACGAAAGCCGGCTCCAGCTTGCAGTCTTCGAGAATGGTGGCCAGCGCCCCGATCAAACGCTCGCCGTCGCGTGGCGGCTTGCCGGCAGGCAGCGCGGCCACGTTTTCGATCAACAGCCGCATCGCGGCGGTCTGCAGCGCCTGCCAGCGGTTGAACGCATCGCTGTCGTGCGCGGCTAGGAAGGCGAGGTCGCCGCCGCCGAGATCGGTGACGAGCTTGATCGGCGCGGAGAAGCCGCGGTTGATCGACAGCACGGGCGCCTCGCCGATGCCGGTAAACTCGAAAGTTGCCGCCGGTTCGTCCAGCACCTGCACGCCGCGCTCTATTTTCGTACCGTCCGACATGGCAAGCGGCAGATCGCGGCCATCTTGGCCGACCAGACCGAGCGCAAGCGGGATCACCATTGGCGCTTTAGACGGCTGGCCGGGCGTGGCCGGCAAGCTTTGCTTGGCCTCGAGTGTGTACGTCTTGCGCGCCGGATCATACCGGCCGGCGACCGTCACCTCCGGCGTGCCGGCCTGGCTATACCAGCGCATAAACTGCGTCATGTCGCGGCTAGAGGCGTCGGCGAAGCATTGGATGAACTGCTCGACGGTTGCGGCATGGCCGTCGTGGCGCGCGAAATAGAGATCCATACCGGCGCGGAATTTTTCTTTGCCGATCAGCGTCTGCACCATTCGCACCACTTCGGCGCCTTTTTCGTAAACGGTGCTCGTGTAGAAGTTATTGATTTCCTTATAAGTTTCCGGCCGAACCGGATGCGCCAGGGGGCCTGAATCCTCGATGAACTGCGCGGCGCGAAGTCCGCGCACGTCGGAGATGCGTTTGACCGGCCGCGAGCGCATGTCGGAGGAAAATTCCTGGTCGCGGAAAACCGTGAGGCCTTCCTTCAGGCAGAGCTGGAACCAGTCACGGCAGGTGATGCGGTTGCCGGTCCAGTTGTGGAAATATTCGTGCGCGATCACCGCCTCGATGCCGGCGTAATCGCCGTCGGTGGCGGTTTCTGGCGTTGCCAGCACGTATTTGTCGTTGAAGACGTTGAGGCCCTTATTCTCCATCGCCCCCATGTTGAAATCAGAGACCGCGACGATCATGAAGATATCGAGATCGTATTCGCGGCCGAACCTTTCTTCGTCCCAGCGCATCGAGCGCTTGAGCGAATCCATGGCGTAGCCGCAGCGGCTCTCTTTGCCGGGCTCCACATAGATGCGCAGCGTGACGTTTCGTCCCGACATTGTGACGAAGCGATCCTCGATCGCGCTGAGATTTCCGCCGACCAGCGCGAAAAGATAAGACGGCTTGGGATGCGGNNTTCGACGCGGGTGGTGTAGACCGCCATCACGTCGGGACGGTCCGGGAAATAGGTGATGCGCCGGAAGCCCTCGGCTTCGCATTGCGTACAAAAAGTGCCGCTCGACCGGTACAGCCCGGAGAGCTGGGTGTTGGCGGTCGGATCGACCAGCGTCTCGATCTCCAGGGTGAACGGGGCGTTCGGCACCTGCGGAATGGTCAGGCTGTCGGGCGTTGCCACATAGCTTTCCGGCGGCAATACGGTTCCATCAAGCTTGAGCGCGGTGAGCGTGAGCCCGTCGCCGTCGAGCACCAGCGGGGCGGCGGCCGCCTCCGGGTTGGGCTTGAGCGCGAGCGTCGCGCGGACTTTCGTTTGCGTGGGATGCAGAAAGAAATCGAGCGAAACAGTTTCCACCAGCCAGTTGGGCGGGCGGTAATCCTTCAGGCGGATGGGCTGGGCGGTATCGGTGCGCATAAGCTTTGATCTAGGAGGTCCGCCACGGAATTGGAAGGAAGAATGATCACCGCGCCGGTTCGGCGTGGCCGATTACGCGCTTGATCGACGGCGAGCGGTGCTTGAGGGCGCGTTCGACCGCGTCGACCTTTTCGTGGACGTCTTGCACGCTCAAGGAAGGATCGACGCGGCAATGGAAATTGACGATTTCGCCTTCGTCGGTCTCGCGCACCCGCACGTCGTGCACGTCGCGCAGCGTGCGGCCATCGGCGGCGAGTTCGGCGAGTGCGATCGCGACCGACGTCACGCGCTCGGCCGGCGCCTCGCGGCCGCCGGCGCGGTGCGGCTGCAAAGGCTCGATGTGGGTATCGATCTCGACGCCGCCGCCGAGTTCGGCGGCGATGGCGCTTTCCAGGCCGTCCGCGAGGGCGTGCGCGTCGCGCAGCGAAAGCTTGCCGTCCACTTCCAGGTCGAGCGAGATCGCCAGCCGGTCGTTGAGATCATGCACTGTGACATGATGGACGGCGAGCGCGCGGTTGCGCGCGATCACCATGACGCGGTCGAGTACGCTCTCGTTGCTGAGCGCGACCGGATCGACGGTGACAATCGGCTCCGCCCCCGGCATCTGCGCGCAGATCGCCTGAGTGACCGCGGCTTTGATCGCGGTCACGCGATCGAGCGGCAGCGTGCGGCTGACGGCGACGATTAAATCGATGAAAGTCGTCTCGCCGACCGCGCGCGCACGTACCTGTTCGACCGCGACCACGCCAGGCACCTTGGCGGCGACGGCGGTGATTTGATCGGCGGCACCCGCCGGCGCCACGTCAATCAGCATGTCGATGGTGCGGCGGCCGAGCCGCCAGCCGGCAACACATACCAGCACCGCTACCACCAGCGCCGCCGCCGAATCCGCCCATGGCAAGCCGAAATAAACCCCCGCGAGGCCCACCAGCACGGCCAGCGAGGACCACAGGTCGGATGAAAAATGCAGCGCGTCGGCTTCCAGCGCATGGCTGTGCGTTTCTTTCGCGGTGCGCGACAGCACGCGGGCGCGAAAGAAATCGACCACCATTGACGCGATCATGACGGCGAAGGCCCAAACGGTGGCCTCGACGATATGCGCCTCGTGCTCGATCAGCCGCTTGGACGCTTCCCAGATGACGATGCCCGAGAGCAGGAACAGCAGGGCGGTTTCCGCGAGCGCCGTGATCGCTTCAACCTTGCCGTGACCGTAGTGGTGCTCCTCGTCGGCCGGCTTGCCGGAAATGCGCACGGCCACATAAGTCATGATCGTGGCGCCGAGATCGATCAGCGAGTGACCGGCTTCCGACAGGATCGCCAGCGAGCCGGTGGCGAGACCGACCAGGCCCTTGGCGATCGTCAGCGCGGCGGACGCCGCAATCGAGCTGAGTGCGACCTGTTCTTTTTCGTGCTGCATGTGGCGCCTGTAGCCCAATCCTACAGCATGATCGGCTTGCCGTCCGCCGCCGCCGAACGGACCACGGCGTCAAGGATGCGGATATTGCCGAGCAGTTGCTCGGTGGTGAATCGATAGGGCGCACGGCCCTCTATGGCGTCGGCCCAGGCCTCGAAATTCAACCGCACGGTATTGACGTCGTGATAGCTGCGCGTCTGCCGGCTGCCGTCCGCGGCGCAATGCACGAGACTAGACGGGATGCCCTTGTCGACGTTGCCGCCTTCCTGCACCTCCACCCAGCCTTGGTCGCATACAAACGTGAAGCGGCCGTAGAACGGTGGCGTCGACAGGCAAGTGATGCGCCCGCGCGCGCCGCCGGCGAAATCGATTTCCGCGCTGACGAAATCCTCCGACGGGGCCGGGAAAATTTGTGACGCGGTCCGCGCGGCGACGCGGGCCGGCTGGCCGGCGAGCGACACGAACATGTCGCCGAGATGAATGCCGAGCGCGGTCCACGCGCCGGCCGGCGCGTGCTTGGGGTCGCGTCGCCAGTTCGACGAATCCATTTTGCGGAAATTGCTGTGGCTGACATTGGCGTCCATGTGCAGCAGGCGGCCGAGCGCGCCGCTCTCGAACAGACGGCGCATCTCCTCCATCGCCGGTTCGTAGCGCCGTTCATGGCCGATGCCGAGCACGCCGCCGGCCTTTGCGCTAGCCACGAGAATACGTTCCGCGCTTGCCGCCGTGAGCCCCAGCGGCTTTTCACAGAACACCTGCTTGCCGGCGGCAAGCGCGGCGACAGCCATTTCCTCGTGCAGCAAATGCGGCGTCACCACCGCGATCGCATCGACGTCGGTTCGCTTGAGCAAATCCATGTAGTCGACGACGAGATCGAAGCCGTTCGAGGCGGCAAAGGGCGCAACNNCAGGCAGGTCACGATCTGCTTGCCCCACCAGCCGAGCCCTATAATGCCGATCCGGATCATACGGCGCGCGCTCCCTTGGCTTCGTCCGGCTCGACAATGCGGGCTGGCCTTCGAATGCGCAATGGTCGACCGATATGTCGTGTCAAAATGTCGTGCCTGAGAGCGATATCTGCGTCATTTCAGGCGCAGGAGGTATCATTGCTTATTGCTTTCCTATTTGATTCACCGAATACATTTTGAAACTATACGGGCGCAGCGCCTGAAGAGGGAAACGACCCATGCGACGCCTGATCGTCGGCCTGACCGGCACAACCGGGGCAATTCTAGGTGTGCGGCTCCTCGAGGTGCTCAAGGAGTGCGACGTGGAATCGCATCTTGTCATCAGCAACTGGGGACGCCGGACGATCGAGCATGAGACACCGTATACCTTTAAGGAGGTGTGCGCCCTGGCCAGCGTTTATCACAATCCAGCGAACATGGCGGCCGAGATTTCTTCCGGCTCGTTTATTACCGACGGCATGGTGGTGATCCCGTGCTCGATGCGAACGCTGGGCGCCGTCGCAAACGGTTACGGCGAGCACCTCGTCCATCGTGCGGCCGACGTCGTTCTCAAAGAACGGCGACGGCTGGTGCTGGTCGTGCGCGAGTCGCCGCTTTCCGAATTGCACCTCGAGAACATGCTGAAACTGGCCCGCGCCGGGGTTACAATCGTCCCGCCCATGCCGGCCTTTTACAACCATCCGAAAACGATCGACGATATTGTCGACCATATCGTGGTGCGTGTGCTTGACCAATTCGGCATCGCCGCGCCGTTGGCCAAGCGGTGGGACGGAAAACTAAGACGGACGACGGGAACCAGGTGATGGCTGCGCCAAACCCGGGCCAACTGCCCTGCACCGAAGATTGGGCATCCTGTGCGATCAATGACGGCCACATGTGGCTTCGCGCGAGCAGGGCAGCTGCCAAACTATCGAAATGGTTTGTGGCCGCTTTCATTAGTTATTCGTTAACCATAAAAACTAAACTATTTCTGCAAGGGTTAACAATTTGTTAATGGACATTTGCCGTATCCGGCGGATGTGGGAGGATTATTTTTTAGCTTGTTGTGGCCATTGCTTCGTAAACGCTGCGCAGACGCGTCCGCTGGGTTTTTCGTCTTAGTTTTGTCGGGCGCGCCAACTGGTGGGCGTGGGGCCCGAAGAGTGCAAAAGCATTCGGCGCTTTTGCATTGACCTAGGAGCGGGTCCATGACGGTAGCAACCTTGCTCACCAAGCAGCGCGGCGACGGACTCGATCTTTTCGCATCTGGATCGTGGACCGCTGAGAATGCGCGCGCACTCGAGCCGCTGATCGATGCAGTGACGCGCCCGAATTTTCCACTACGCAGCGTCGCGATCGACCTGGCGCAGGTCGACCATATAGACACCTATGGTGCTTGGCTTCTCGAACGCGCACTGCGGATTTGGAGCAAACAGGGGTGCGGCGCCAAAATTACCGGTCTTTCTGAAGATTACCGCAGTCTGTTTGAAAAGATCCGTTCCGGTACCCATGAGTTAACGGCCAAGCCGCCGAGGCCGAACCCCATCTTCGCTACGTTGGAGAGCGTCGGGCGGACGATGGCTGCGGTGGGCTCCGATATCCAGCTATTGGCGCAGATGGCGGGAGCGCTGGTCCTTGCGTTAGCGCGCGTGTCTGTGCGCCCAACGCGCTTTCGATTTACCTCAATGGTAAACCACCTGGAGCGCGTGGGATGGCTCGCCGTGCCGATCATTGTGCTGATCACCTTCTTGATCGGGTCTATCCTTGCCCAGCAAGGCATCTTTCATTTTCGGAAATTCGGCGCCGAGGTCTACGTTGTCGATATGGTCGGGGTGCTGGTGCTGCGTGAAGTTGGTGTGCTGATCGTTTGCATCATGGTGGCCGGCCGATCCGGCAGCGCCTACACTGCCGAACTCGGCTCGATGAAAATGCGCGAAGAAATTGATGCCCTGCGCACGATGGGCTTCGATCCAATCGAGGTACTAATTTTACCGCGGATCCTCGCGCTCGTCATTGCGGTGCCGATCCTAACCTTTCTCGGCTCAATGGCCGCTCTCTACGGCGGCGGGCTTGTTGCGTGGCTCTACGGTGGTATCGACCCGGTCGTATTTATATCTCGGCTGCGCGAAGCGATCTCGGTCGAGACCTTCGAAGTGGGAATGATCAAAGCTCCGTTTATGGCCGTGATCATTGGCCTCGTCGCCTGCGTCGAAGGACTTCAGGTGCGGGGCAGCGCAGAATCGCTCGGCGCGAAAACCACGAGTTCGGTGGTTAAATCGATCTTTCTCGTCATCGTGCTTGACGGCGCTTTCGCCATTTTTTTCGCGTCGATCGGAATGTAACCAATGGCGAATGGTCCGACCGACGCGGTAATCCGGGTTCGCGACGTGGTCGTCGATGTGGAGTCACATCGGGTCCTAAATGGCATTGACGTCGATTTGTATCGCGGCGAGATCCTCGGCTTTGTCGGCGCTTCGGGTGCAGGCAAGTCGGTGTTGACGCGTACCATCATTGGGCTGATGCCGAAGCGGCAGGGCCTCATCGAGGCATTTGGCGTCGATCTCGATAAGGCGAATGACAGCCAAAAACGGACGATCGACCGACGTTGGGGTGTCCTATTCCAGCAAGGCGCGTTATTCTCGTCGCTGACCGTCGGCAAGAATGTTGAGTTTCCCATCCGCGAATATCTCCGTCTATCGAATCGCCTTACGACCGAGATGGCGATCGCTAAGTTGGAAATGGTTGGCCTAAAGCCCGACGTGTATCGCGATTATCCGTCAGAACTATCGGGCGGCATGATCAAACGCGTTGCGTTGGCCCGCGCGTTAGCGCTGGATCCAGAAATTCTGTTTCTGGACGAGCCTACATCTGGACTTGACCCGATCAGCGCGGCCGAATTCGATCAACTCATTTTGACGTTGCAGCAAACACTCGGGATTTCGGTGTTCATGGTCACTCATGACCTCGACAGCCTGCATCGTGCCTGCGACCGGATTGCGGTCTTGGGGGATGGCAAGATTATCGAAGCAGGCACGATGGAAAAGATGATGGCCTCGCAGCACCCTTGGCTGAAATCCTATTTCCACGGTGTCCGGGCACATGCGGACTGGCAAGTAGCGGTAAAAGGCTAAAGTTGGAGTTGATCAATGGAAGACAGGGCAAAATACGTCTTGATCGGATTTTTTACGTTCGCCGTTATCGCGGGTGCGTTTGGCTTTGTATACTGGCTCCATCAATCAGTCGGAAGCAAAGAAAGCGCTTCTTATCGTGTAATTTTTGATGGGTCGATCTCTGGGCTGCGGATTGGGGCGCCCGTCCTATTCAACGGTTATCGCGTTGGCGAAGTAACGGATCTGCGGCTTACCGACAATCCCGGGCAGGTCGCGGCGATGCTGGCGGTAAATCAGGCAACGCCGGTGCGCGCGGACACGCGGGTGACGCTGGAATATGCGGGCCTGACTGGAATCGCCTCGGTATTGCTGAAGGGTGGCTCCGCATTGGCTCAGCCGTTGCAAACAAGAGCGGGAGAACCAGCAACCTTGAAGGCGGATTTGAACGCAGGTCAGGATATGTCGCAGGCGGTTCGCGAAACACTGGGCAGGGCCGATGCAGTCATCGCTGAAAACCAGGAAGCGCTGCGTAACGCGATCAAAAATCTGGAGACTTTTACCACTTCGTTGGCACGTAACGGCGACAAGATTGACAAGTTGATGGCAAATAGTACGGACGCAATGGCGTCATTTGGTCAATTGGCCGACAATCTTGACCGGCGAACCGCCGACATCACCCTTGGGGTTAACAAATTGACAGAGACTGCGACAAAGCAGATCGATACCGTCGGCGGCGATGCGCATCGCGCCTTGATCCATATCGATAAGGCGGTGACGGATCTGGCAAATCATCCGCAACGCATTCTGTTCGGCGGCAGCAACGCCAAATAATAATGATGGCAGACATTTGCGCAAGGCGCGTGCGGTCCGTTGCATAGCAATCAGCCCCCTATGGCGATTGGTGTGCATCGAACGATCTGCCTTTGATTACGCTTGCGCGGCGCACGGATTCCATCTCGATTATCCTAGCAAGCTCGGGATGATGTGCCATGAAATCGCGAAAATCGGAAACTTCCAGGATTAGCAACGTCGAAGGGGCCGTTGTCACCACGGTTGCCATGCGAGTTCCGCCACCTTCAAGCAAGGCGATCTCGCCAAAGAATGAGCCCGGTCCAAGACGAACGGGTTGCGGTTCGATCTCCACCTCGACTTCGCCTGAAACGACGAAATACATGCAATCGCCCGGCCGTCCGCGCCGCACCACGATAGTCCTTTCCGCCAACTCAAGCCGTCGCAGCAACCGCGTGAGGGCGATGACGGCGGGCGGGTCTAGATTGCGAAGGAAAGGCACACGCGTCACGAGATCCCAATTGCGGACAAAATCGCGGCGACGGTACTCGGTCGCAAACCCAGTGGCGAGAATGCCTGTCCATAGTCCAAAAACGCCCAGACCACAGATCATGACGACTCCGGCGATCATACGGCCCAGTAACGATTGCGGCACGGCGTCGCCGTAGCCAGTGGTAGTTAGTGTTGTAACAGCCCACCACAGCGACAATGGCAAATTGCCAAACTGAGCCGGCTGGTTCCCGCGTTCAAGCACATGCATTGCCACAGCGGCCAGCAATAGAACGATTACGAAAATGACGAGCACGCTTGCTAGTAGTCGGGCCTCAAGCGAAATAACTCGCCCGAGCAGCGACAACCCTGGAACGAATATCGTAAGTTTGAGCACCCATAGCGATGCCAGCAACCACGCGGTGTCGGGCGAAACTCCAATAAGCAACGCTAGAGGAATTGGCAGTATCGCGAGTGCATCAATCAAGCCAGCAGCGGAAAACAAATAATTTGAAGCACCGGCGGTCCCCGACAGCGGCCAAGACTTGACCAGCAAATCGCAAGCGAAAAGGCCGAGGCAACACCACAGGCTAATCGCAAGCCAGCTTCGCAATTCCGGGTTGATATTGGATGTTGTCGTCGCAGTCATCGCCGCTAGCCCACCCGCCAGGACAATGTACTGCAACACCCGATACGCACCGGTTTTAAAGAACCAGAATCGGTTTTCGAGGCGGTAATCTGACATGGGGATAAATCGACGTTGGAACTTTATAGATCGGGCTTACGTTCCTCTGAGGCAGTTTTGCAAGACGACCGAAACCAAGTCTTCTAATCACAATAGTTGATCCAAGTAGTACGCTTTTCGAGTGAAAATACCTACACCACAGGCCAGGACCGTAGCTCAATAATGTTACCTTAGAACGATTTCGCTTTAACCAACTGGCCCAGATCTTGCTGAAAATCTTGCCGACTTTAATTATTTAGCCGATTCGATGCTACATGCGCAGCTCCTCCGTTGTTATACGAATACGTTCAACGTTTCTCGAAGACGTCATCAGACGGTATAATGATCGCTTAGTCCATTGAATGGTGGTAAAATAACACTTTGTTGCATTGAAGAATATATGCCCATGTTGGATGCCGCTATCGATTTTAATCTTCTCATCGGAGCCGGGGGCGCCGTACGCTCTTTCAAACAAGGAGCGACGATATTCAAAGAGGGTGACCAGGCAAGTGAACTATATGTCGTCCAGAACGGTAGCGTAAGAATTCAGCTCGGCAATCGCTTGCTCAGCACCCTCTACTTCAATGATATTTTCGGCGAAATGGCGCTGATCGAAGGCGGCCCGCGTAGTGCCTCCGCCATCGCCGCGACCGACGTCACGCTGGTTACGATTTCAGAGAAGCAGTTCCTATTCCTCGTTAGCCAGACGCCGAATTTTGCGCTTCAGGTCATGCGCGCGCTAGCGCGCCGGTTGCGGACCGCGAACAAGTCGACGTTCTGGTAGCAGGCCAATACGTTTCATTTAGCTGTGCATTAACACGATTTGGGTCTCGGCCCGAAATGGGCCTGCGGCCTTGGCTCGTCGGCAAATGAGGCGACCGCTTGGGCAACCAGAGAATTCAGAACAGCGATCACATAGCCTTGTTCGAGGCGACTAACCGGCGTGCAAATACCCGCATGACCTCAAGTGCGAAGAAAGGCCTCCTGCGTGGCCAAACCATCTGAGCTGGAATTTTATAATTTATCCGTTTAACAACCTGTCGATTCGGTTCTATTAGAGCATTTACCGAAAAGA
>PMAF01000172.1 GCA_003152455.1 Hyphomicrobiales bacterium | reverse complement strand
AGCAGCAGCGCCTCTGCATCGCCCGCACCGTCGCGGTGCGTCCGGAGGTGATCCTGTTCGACGAACCGTGCTCGGCGCTCGACCCGATCTCTACCGCCAAAATCGAGGAGCTGATCGACGAGCTCAAGGACGATTACACGATTGCCATCGTGACCCACAACATGCAGCAGGCGGCGCGCGTGTCCGACTTCACCGCGTTCATGTATCTCGGCGAACTGGTTGAGTACGGCGAAACGACCCACATGTTTACGACACCTAACGATCGCCGTACTCAGGACTATATAACCGGTCGCTTCGGCTGACATTTAGGAACGCACAATGAACGATCAGCATACGGCCAAGGCCTTCGACACCGATCTGCAGGATATTGCGCGCATGGTGGCCGAAATGGGCGGGCTTGCGGAAAAGCAGATCGCCGATGCGGTGAGCGCGTTGGCCAAACGGGATACCGTGTTGGCGCAACGTATCGGTGCCGCCGACGTCAATATCGATACCTTGCAGCGCGAGATCGAGGAAAAGTCGGTGCTCACCATCGCACGGCGCCAGCCGATGGCGGTCGACCTGCGCGAGATCGTCGGCGCGCTACGGCTGGCCAACGACCTGGAGCGCATCGGCGACCTTGCCAAGAATATCGCCAAGCGCGTGATCGCGCTCAACGGCGAATTCCCGCCGCCGAAGTTGATCCGTGGTGTCGAACACATGACGGATCTGGTGCTGAGCCAAATGAAAGCGGTGCTCGATGCCTATGCGCGGCGCGACGACGCCAAGGCAATGGCGGTGTGGCGCGGCGACGAGGAAATCGACGCGGTCTGCACTTCCGTATTTCGAGAATTGCTTACTTATATGATGGAAGATCCGCGCAATATCTCGTTCTGCATCCATCTGCTGTTCTGCGCCAAAAATATCGAGCGCATGGGCGACCATGCCACCAACATCGCCGAGACGGTGCATTACATCATCGAGGGCCGGCCGATCACCGACCAGCGGCCGAAGGGCGACACCACGACTATCGCCGCGTTGCGTACGGCAGGCGACAGGTAGAAAGATTTTAAATGAGCGCGCGCATTCTGATCGTCGAAGACGAAGAGCCGCTCACCATGCTGCTCCGTTATAATTTGGAGGCGGAGGGCTACGAGGTTGATACCGCCGCCCGCGGCGACGATGCGGACACCAGACTGAANNCAATTGCCGATCATCATGCTCACCGCGCGCGGCGAGGAGAGCGAAAAGGTGCGCGGGCTGGCGACCGGCGCCGACGACTACATCGTCAAGCCGTTCTCGGTGCCGGAACTGCTGGCGCGCGTACGCGCGTTGTTGCGCCGCGCCAACCCCGAGCGAGTCGCGCTCGTGCTTAGCATTGGCGACATCGAGCTCGATCGCGAAAAGAAGCGGGTTTCACGCAATGGCCGCCCGATCGACCTCGGCCCGACCGAATACCGCTTGCTGGAGTTCCTGATGGAGCGCCCGGGCCGGGTGTTTTCGCGCGAGCAACTGCTCGACGGCGTCTGGGGCAGCGATATCTATATCGACGAGCGCACCGTGGACGTCCACGTCGGCCGCTTACGCAAGGCCATCAATCGCGGCCACATGTCCGATCCGATCCGCACCGTGCGCGGGGCCGGCTATGCGCTAGACGACCGTTTCGGGCGGCCGAGCTGA
Source organism: Hyphomicrobiales bacterium (assembly GCA_003152455.1). Taxonomy (GTDB): domain Bacteria; phylum Pseudomonadota; class Alphaproteobacteria; order Rhizobiales; family Xanthobacteraceae; genus Pseudolabrys. The sequence goes on along the minus strand of PMAF01000172.1, from coordinate 10,187 downwards.
CCTAGCTGCGAAAAGAGCGCTTGTCGCGGCGCCGGTCGGTCATGGGCTGGTAAGCAACGCGCGCATGAAAGGCGCAGTAAGGCTGTTCGTTCGCGTTCTCGCCACCGCAGAAGAAGAATTCCGAGCTGCCCGGATCGCCGATCGGCCAACGGCAGGTCTTTTCGGTGAGTTGCAGCAGGGTCTTGCGCTGCTCGACCGGAATTTCGATCAATTCCGGCTCTGGTTCGGCCTCGTAATCGTAAGCCAGGGCGGTATTGCCCCGCATCGAGGCCCGCGACACCCGCATCATGCCCGAGGAACGCGCCTTGCGCGGCCTTGGGCTGGACGAGGAAGGGCTCTTGGCGCGGCCAGAGAGGCCGAGGCGGTGGACCTTGCCGATCACGGCATTACGGGTGATCCCGCCGACCTCGGCGGCAATCTGGCTGGCGGACAGACCATCCGCCCACAGCTTCTTCAGGAGTTCGACCCTTTCGTCGGTCCAGCCCATTAGGTTTTCTCCTAGCCTTTCAAGGCCTTGGGTAGAATCCATCCCCCTCATCGGGCGCGATTTCGCGCCTGACGCATACGCTTCAGGGATGACCTAAAATTCGCTCCTAGCACGAGATGTCGTACTAGCTGATAAAAACGCTACAATATGGGGTGACTCTCGTGCAAGCGTTTGCAACCCCAAGATCCCAGCTACCAACAGTTTTCCTTTAGAATCGGCCCTTGCGGCTAATTTGAGTCCGAAAATGGGGCCTCTAGGCCGCGTGTTGACAGCGCAAAGCCCTGCAATAGAATGAAAAAAGTGCCGCCCGGCGAGGCGGCACATTTCTTTTCGGCTCGCGCATGGTCCCGAAAAGTGCGAACCGGTTTTCGGACCAGATCATGCGAAAACGAAATTGTTCGATGGATCAAGGCCGTGAGCTCGCATCTATTGCCGACTTATGCGCGCGTCGACCTCGCTTTCGAGCGGGGCGAGGGCGCTTGGCTGTTCACGGCTGATGGCGAGCGCTACCTCGATTTCACCTCCGGCGTCGCCGTTAATGCTCTTGGACATGCCCATCCTCGGCTCGTGAATGCGATCGAGGAACAGGCGAGGAAGCTCTGGCACGTCTCGAACTTGTACCGAATTCCCGAAGGCGAGCGGTTGGCCGACCGGCTCTGCGCCCTGAGTTTCGCCGACACGGTTTTTTTCCAAAACTCCGGCGCCGAGGCGATCGAATGCGCGATCAAGATGGCGCGCAAGTATCAATATGTCAGTGGCAAGCCCGAGCGCTACCACATCATCACGTTCGAAGGCGCCTTCCACGGGCGGACGCTGGCGGCGATCGCCGCCACCGGGAACAAGAAATATCTCGAGGGCTTCGGCCCGCCGATGCCCGGTTTCGACCAGGTGCCGTTAGGCGATATCGAGACGGTGAAGAAAGCAGTCGGTCCCGAGACCGCCGCCATCCTGATCGAGCCGATCATGGGCGAGGGCGGGGTGCGGGTGGTGCCGCACACTTTCCTGCGTGCTTTGCGGAAATTGTGCGACGACCACGGCCTGTTGCTGATCTTCGACGAAATCCAGACCGGCATCGGCCGCACCGGCGACCTGTTCGCCTATGAGCATTCCGGAGTCACGCCCGACATCATGACGCTGGCGAAGGCGCTCGGCGGCGGCTTTCCGATCGGCGCCTGCCTGGCGACGGCGGAAGCCTCCAAGGGCATGACCGCCGGCAGCCACGGCTCGACCTTCGGCGGCAATCCGCTGGCGATGGCGGTCGCGAACGCGACGCTCGATGTGATCACGGCGGATGGGTTCCTCGACCGGGTGCGGAAGAATTCGCTCGTGCTCAAGCAGCGGCTGGCCGAACTCAAGGATCGCCACGCGTCGGTGATCGCCGAGGTGCGCGGCGAAGGTCTCCTGATCGGCCTGCGCATGGTGCCGCCGTCGTCCGAGATGGTGGACGAATTGCGCAACGAGAAGATGATTACGGTCGCCGCCGGCGACAATGTGGTGCGTTTGCTGCCGCCGCTGACTATCGGCGAAAACGAGATCGCGGAGGCATTCGCGCGCATCGACCGGGCCTGCGTGCGGCTGGAAAAGGCGCATCCGCGGCCGCTTAAGCAAGAGGCGGCGCCATGACCGAAAACGGCGTGCGGCATTTCCTCGATCTCATAGACGTCTCCAAGCCGGTATTGGCCGGGCTGATCGAGAACAGCCGCGCCATGAAGGCCGAGCGTGCCCGTGGCGTCCTCAGCGAGGCGCTCGCCGGCAAGACGCTGGCCATGATTTTCGACAAGCCGTCGACGCGCACGCGCGTATCGTTCGACGTCGCCATGCGCCAGCTTGGCGGCGAGGCGATCCTGCTGACCGCGCAGGAAATGCAGCTTGGGCGCGGCGAGACCCTGGCCGACACCGCGCGGGTGCTGTCGCGCTATGTCGACGCCATCATGATCCGGATTCTCGATCACGAGGCGGTGGCCGAAATCGCGCGCAATGCCACCGTGCCGGTGATCAACGGTCTCACCCGGCGCTCGCACCCTTGCCAGGTGCTGGCCGACGTCATGACCTTCGAGGAGAAGCGTGGGCCGATCCGCGGCCGCACCGTGGCCTGGACCGGCGACAGCAACAACGTGCTGGCATCCTGGATGCACGCGGCCGAGCGCTTCGAGTTCCAACTGCGGGTGGCGACGCCGGCCGAGCTGCGACCCAAGAAGTGGCTGATGGACTGGGTAAAATCGTCAGGCGCCGCGATCAAGATCGGGGACGACCCGGAAGCGGCGGTCAAGGACGCCGACTGCGTGGTCACCGACACCTGGGTGTCGATGGGCGACCGCGACGCCAAGACGCGCCACAACGTGCTCAAGCGTTACCAGGTCAACGCCCGCCTGATGGGGAAGGCCAAGCCCGACGCGTTGTTCATGCATTGCCTGCCGGCCCACCGCGGCTACGAAGTCACCGATGAGGTGATGGACGGGCCGCAATCGGTGGTATTCGACGAGGCGGAAAACCGGCTGCACGCCCAGAAGGGCCTGCTGGCCTGGTGCCTGCACGCGGCCGCCCGGTAGCAATCTGCACGGATCGCTCTACATAACGACGATGAGCAATCCCGAAATCGCCATTCCCTCCCGCGCGCCGTCGGCCACGTCGGCCGACGACACCGTGATGCCTTTTGAAGTGGCTGCGCTTGACCTGCGCGGCCGCGTGGTGCGGCTCGGGCCGGTGGTGGACCGGATTCTCAGCGCTCATGCCTATCCGCAGCCGGTTGCCAAGCTCCTAGGCGAGGCCGTGGTGCTCACAGTCATGCTGGGCTCGGCCTTGAAGATCTACGGCCGCTTCATATTGCAGGCCCAGACCGACGGCCCGGTGCGCATGCTGGTGGTGGACTTCACCGCGCCCGGCAAGGTGCGCGCCTGCGCGCGCTTCGACAAAGATCGCGTCGCGGCGGCGATTGCGGCGGGCAAGGCCGATGCCGGGGCGCTGCTCGGCAAAGGCCATCTCGCCATGACCATCGACCAGGGCACCGACATGAACCGTTACCAGGGCCTCGTCGCGCTCGAAGGCGGCTCGCTGGAAGACGCCGCGCATGAATATTTCCATCGCTCCGAGCAGATCCCGACGCGGGTCCGGTTGGCGGTGGCGGAGGAACTGCGCGCCGGCGAAGGCGGCGCCAGCCATAGCTGGCGCGCCGGCGGCATCTTGCTGCAATTTCTGCCGAAAGCGCCGGAACGCGCGCGTGTCGCCGATCTCGATCCGGGCGATGCGCCGGAGGGCACCGCGCCGCACGCGCTGCCGGAAGACGACGCCTGGGTGGAAGGCCGCACGCTGGTCTCCACGGTCGAGGACGTCGAGTTGATCGACCCGGAGCTGTCCAGCGAGCGGCTGGTCTATCGGCTGTTCCATGAGCCGGGCGTGCGAGTCTTCCGCGGCAGCGAGGTGCGCGCGGAGTGCTCGTGCTCGCGCGACAGCGTCGAGGCCATGTTGAAGAGTTTTTCGCAGGACGACCGCGACCACATGGTCGAGGACGGCAAGATTTTCGTCACCTGCGAGTTCTGCAGCGCGACTTATATATTCGCGCCGGGCGAGGTCGAGGCGAAAGCGGACTGAGCGCGTCCAAACACCGCTCATTCCCGCGGACGCGGGAATCCAGAAAAGCCGAGCACTGGGTCCCCGCTTTCGCGGGGACGAGCGGAATTGGCGGCGACGCCGAGGAAAATTGCGCTAGTTGATGGTTCGCTCGGCGTAAGAGGAGTCGAGCGAAAACGCCGGAACCTCGATATCGAAATGTTCGCCGGCCATCGTGATCACGCCGTAGCTGCCGACCATGAAGCCCGATGGCGTCGGCAGCGGTACCCCGCTGGTATATTCAAACGACTCGCCCGGCTTGAGGGTGGGTTCCTCGCCGACCACGCCCGGCCCCCTGACCTCCTGCAGCCGTCCGAGCCCGTCGGTGATGCGCCAATGGCGCGTCTTGAGCTGCACCGTTTCGGTTCCTAGATTGGCGATGTCGATGGTATAGGCCCAGAAGTAATAGCCGTTGCCCGGCGACGAACGCTCCGAAGCGAAGCGGGGCGTTACGGTGACCTCGATCTTGCGGGTTACGGCGCGGTACATCTATCTATATGCCTTAAATACGCCGTCCGGGCTTGTTCTGAAACCTTGCCCCGGGATTATGGCCGAAAGACCGCACGAAAGAAAAGCCGTCCATGGCCCCGGTACCAACCGAACGTGACCTCCGGCTTGACCTGTTCCGTGGCATCGCTCTCTGGCTGATCTTCCTCGATCACATCCCGTCCAATGCGGTGAGCTGGATCACGATCCGCAATTACGGTTTCAGCGACGCCACCGAGATTTTCGTTTTTATCTCTGGCTATACCGCGGCTTTCGTCTATGGCCGCGCCATGCTCGAGCATGGCTTCATCGTCGCCGGCGCCCGCGTACTCAAGCGCGCCTGGCAAATCTATATCGCGCATGTCTTCCTGTTCGTGATCTATCTCGCCGAAATCTCCTATGTCGCTTCGAGTTTCAACAATCCGCTGTTCAGCGAGGAAATGGGCGTGCTCGATTTCCTCAAAAATCCGGACGTAACCATCTTTGAGGCGCTGATCCTGAAGTTCAAACCGGTGAACATGGATGTGCTGCCGCTCTACATCGTTTTATTGCTCTGGTTCGCGCCTATGTTGTGGCTATTGCTGCGTGCGCCGTCGTTCGCGCTCGCCGCGTCGGCGGCGGTCTATGCCCTGACCTGGTGGTTCGACTGGAGCATCCCGGCCTATCCGCACGGCAACTGGGTATTCAATCCCTTCGCCTGGCAGTTGCTGTTCGTGTTCGGCGCCTGGTGCGCGCTCGGCGGCGCGCAACGGCTCGCGCGCTGGATCAATTCGCCGGTTATATTCGGGCTCGCGGTCGCCTATTTGCTGTTCGCGTTCGGCATCGCGATGACCTGGTATTTCCCGCGCCTCGGCGCATTCGTGCCGAATTTCGTCAGCGAAGCGATCTATCCGATCGACAAGCCCAATCTCGACGTGTTGCGCATCCTGCATTTCCTTTCGTTGGCGGAGATCACGGTGTGGTTCGTGCCGCGCGGCTGGCCGGTGTTGAAATCGCCGGTCTTCTGGCCGGCGATCGTGTGTGGCCAGCATTCGCTCGAAACCTTCTGCCTCGGCGTGTTCCTGGCGTTCGCTGGCCACTTCATGTTCACGGAGGTGTCCAACCGGCTGCTTATGCACGTCATCGTCAGCGTGGCCGGCATCGTCATCATGGTAGCCGTGGCGGCGCTGGTTTCGTGGTATAGACGTATCGAGAGAAAGGGACCGGGACCGCGTCCGCCTTCGATAGAGCCGGGCTACGCGGGGGGCGACGCATGACGGGGCGTATACCATTCCTGCTGGCATTGCTGATGCTGGCCGGCCCGGCTTGGGCCGAGCAGCCGGACGCCTGTCGCGTGGCGTCGCCGCAGGTCCAACGCGATTTCCCGTTGCCGCAGGTCACGCGCGCGATCGCTGCCAAGCGGCTCGACATCCTGGTGGTCGGCGCCGGTTCCTCGCTGCTGCCGGGGCCAAACGGCGCCAAGAATGCTTACCCCGCGCGGCTGCAAATGGCGCTCGCCGAACTGCTGCCGGGTGTCGCGGTGAAGGTCACGACCGACGCGAAGGCGCGGCGGACCGCTGCCGAAATGGCGAAAACCCTGGCACCGGCGTTAGCGGCGGCCAAGCCCGCGTTGATGGTCTGGCAGACCGGCACCGTGGACGCCATGCAGTCGGTTGATACGGATCAATTTAGGGCCGCACTCGAGCGTGGTATAAACATTGCTCATTCCGCAGGCGCTGATGTCGTTTTAATCAACGCGCAGTACAGCCCGCGCACCGAATCGATGATTGCTCTTGGTACGTATGCGGAAAACATGCATTGGGTTGCACTGCAGCAAGAAGTGCCGGTGTTCGACCGATTCAGCATCATGAAGCTTTGGGCCGATCTTGGGACGTTCGATCTGTATTCTGCGACGAAAAAACTTGACATCGCTGAGCGTGTTCATGATTGCATAGGGTGGCTGTTATCCGATCTTATAGTCGAGGCAGCCAAACCAGACGAGCCGCATGCCGAGAGCGGTCGTTAAATCTAAATTGGGGGAAACGGCCGTGCCGGGAATTGATCTCGCCCGTCGGGCGATGAAGCAGACAACTGTCGCCGCGCTGCTCGCGACATTGGCAGCGCCGCTGGCGGCGCGCGCCGAAACACCGGCGCAGATCTGCGATACGCCGATCGACCTCATTCACCTCGCCAATCCTTTGTCGCACGTGTCGCAGAAGCTCAACAGCGGCGAGCCGATCACCATTGTCGCCATCGGGTCATCCTCGACCGCCGGCGCCGGCGCCTCGTCGCCCGCCGCGAACTATCCGAGCCGGCTGCAGGCCGAACTCACCCAGCGTTTCCCCGATCACGCGATCACCGTGCTCAACCGCGGCGTCAACGGCGAGGAAGTCGCCGACATGCTCCGGCGCTTCGACACCGCCGTGATTGCCGCTAAACCCGACCTGGTGATCTGGCAGCTCGGCACCAATTCAGTGTTGCGCGACCATCACCTCGACGACCACGGCGCGTCGATCCGCGCGGGCCTTGCCAAGATCCGCTCGGTCGGCGCCGACATCGTTCTGATCGATCCGCAATATACGCCGAAGGTGATCGCCAAGCCGGAAGCCGCGCCCATGGTCGAACTGCTCGCCACCACGGCCAAGCAGGAAGACGTCGACCTGTTCCCGCGCTTCAGCGTGATGAAGCGCTGGTACGACGTCGATCACATGAAGTTCGCATCCTTCGTGTCGCCCGACGGGTTGCACATGAACGACTGGAGCTATGGCTGCCTCGCCAAGGGTCTTACATTGGCGATCGCCGAATCGGTCAATCGGCCGGTGCTGTCGGCGGCCGCTATGTCGATGGTGCCGTAACTTTTTCGTCGTCTTTAATAGGTGCCGTCTTTCACGTCGTCATGGCCGGGCTTGTCCCGGCCATTGCCGTTTTCGGCGCAAGCCAGCACGACGGTTCATACCAGATCCAGCGCCGTCAGCAGATCCTCGATCAGATCGTCGCGGTGCTCGAGCCCGGCCGAGAACCGCACCAATCCGTCGCCAATGCCGAGTTCGGCGCGTTGCTCCGGCGTCAAACGTTGATGTGTGGTCGTGGTCGGATGCGTGATTAGGCTCTTGGCGTCGCCGAGATTGTTGGTGATGCCGATCAGCTTCAGCCCATTGAGGAAGCGGAAGGCGCCTGGCTTGCCGCCCTTGATCTCGAACGAGCATAGCGTCGAGCCGGCCTTCATCTGCTTGGCGATGATGTCGGCCTGCGGGTGATCGGCGCGCCCGGGATAGATCAGCCGGCCGATCTTCTTGTGGCCGAACAGCGCGCTGGCCACGGCGCCGGCGTTCTCGGTCTGCCGCGCCACCCGCACCGGCAAAGTCTCTAGTCCCTTGAGCAACACCCAGGCATTGAACGGCGCCAGCGACGGGCCGGTCTGGCGCAGCAACTGGTGATAATTGTCGAGGATCAGCTTTTCCGAACCGAGAATGATGCCGCCGAGCACGCGGCCCTGTCCGTCGATATGCTTGGTTGCCGAATAGACCACACAGTCGGCCCCAAGCGTCAGCGGTCTCTGGTAAAGCGGCGTGGCGAATACGTTGTCGACCACCAGCTTGGCGCCGGCCTCGTGCGCGATATCGGCGACCGCCGCGATGTCGTACACTTCGAGCGTCGGATTGGTCGGCGTTTCCATGAAGAATACCTTGGTATTCTTGCGCACCGCGCCTTTCCAGGCGCCGATATCGGTGCCGTTGACCAACGTCGAGCTGACGCCGAAACGCGGCAGCCATTCCTCGATCACCCAGCGGCAGGATCCGAACAGCGCCTTGGCGGCGACCACGTGGTCGCCCGCGCGCACCAGGCCCATCAGCGCGGTGGTGACGGCCGCCATGCCGGTCGCAGTCGAGCGCGCGGCCTCGGCGCCTTCGAACGCGGCCATGCGCTGCTCGAACATGTCCATGGTCGGGTTGGAGTAGCGCGAATAGACGTAGCCCGGAATTTTGCCGGAGAAGCGCAGTTCGCACTCCTCGGCGCTGGGGTAGATGTAGCCCTGAGTGAGAAACAGCGCCTCCGACATCTCGCCGAACTGCGAGCGCAGCGTGCCGGCATGGACCAGGCGGGTTTCGGGGCGGTAGGTCTTTTGGTTCGACGCGGGCATGTGGGTCTCCTTTGACCAACAAAAATCCGGCCGGAGAAAATTCTCGGCCGGGCACACGCATCCCCGGCCTTTTAGCGATTTATTTTACGTGGCTGCAAGCCGGCCGGCTCAAATGACCACGGGATAAGGTGTTTGTAGCGGGACGGCCCGCTTCCCGTCAAGCCACCCATCGGGTTAGATCGCACGGACGCCTCAGAACGAGGACTTTCGTGGCACTCACCTTCGCCATCGAGGACAAGGGCATCCTGCCCGACAGCATGATTGGGCGGCTTGCCGCCGACGGCGGGATTCTGCCCTCGGCCGACTTTGTGCCCGACCAGATCCAGCCGGCGAGCCTGGACCTGCGGCTGGGCGAGGTGGCTTATCGCGTGCGCGCGAGCTTTCTGCCTGGCCGCACCACGGTCGCCGAGCGCATCGAAGGTCTGAAGCTGCATGAGATTTCGCTCAGCGACGGCGCGGTGCTGGAGACCGGCTGCGTCTATATCGTGCCGCTGTTGGAAAGCCTGGCGCTGCCCGACGATATTTCCGCCGCCGCCAATCCGAAAAGCTCGACCGGCCGGCTCGACGTGTTCACCCGCGTCATCGCCGACGAGACCCGCGGCTTCGACCGCATCGAGGCCGGCTATCACGGGCCGCTCTATGCCGAGATCAGCCCGCGCACTTTTCCGGTATTGGTGCGTGAAGGCTCACGGCTTTCGCAGATCCGTTTCCGCCGCGGTCACGCGTTGCTCGGCGGCGATGCGCTGCGCGAATTGCACGCGCGCGAGCGGCTGGTGGATGCCGACGATGCCGACGTGAGCGAAGGCGTCGCGGTCGGCGTCGATCTGTCGGGTCTCGGGCCGGGCGGCTTGGTCGGCTACCGTGCCAAGCGCCACACGGGCTTGATCGATGTCGAGCGGCGCGGTGGCTACACCATTCTCGACTTCTGGGAGCCGATGCAGGCGCGCCCCGACAAAAGCCTGATCCTCGATCCGAACGAGTTCTACATCCTGGCGTCGAAGGAAGCCGTGCAGGTGCCGCCCGACTATGCCGCCGAGATGGTGCCGTTCGATCCGCTGGTCGGCGAATTCCGCGTGCACTATGCCGGCTTCTTCGATCCCGGTTTCGGTTATGCCGGCGCCGGCGGCAAAGGTGCGCGCGCCGTGCTCGAGGTGCGCTCGCGCGAGGTGCCGTTCATCCTCGAACACGGCCAGATCGTCGGCCGGCTGGTCTATGAGAAGATGCTGGCGAAGCCCGACAAGCTTTACGGCCAGGGCATCGGCTCGAACTACCAGGCGCAGAGCCTGAAGCTCTCCAAGCATTTCAAGGCGTGAGGCGCACTTGACTGCGGTGCTTCGCGGACGCGCGCTAACAGCGGCTATTGTCGCATTTTGCCGCCTCGGCTAGTTTTGCGGCTTCGGAAACCGCGCGCCATCGGAGCACCGAAGGATGAGCCGTAAGGTATGGTTATTGGCGGTCGCAATTCTGGCTGTGTGTACCGAAAATTAG
>PMAF01000035.1 GCA_003152455.1 Hyphomicrobiales bacterium | reverse complement strand
AGATATTCGGTACACACAGGTGAAGCTAGCAGACAATGGCGTGCGAGCCCGTCGCCGACTGGCTAAGAAAACACACTTTGTTAGCGAGTTGACGGGTCTCGTCGCGCCGACGGTTAAGCATTAAGGCCAGCAACGGCGCGGCCGAGCGTCAGAGCCTCATCGCGACTAAACCCCAGCCGCTCAGCGACGACGGCAGCCCACAAGGTCAATACCGGAGCACGGTTGATGTAGATGGTTCGACTTTGGCTCATTGGTTTCAACCGGACTTTAAGCTGCAACACGCGAGAAGTCCGAAATAAAGTAATTGAGGAGATATGAACGGCGGGCCAGTAGCGATAGACTCGAGTTTAATCGCTGAGCAAATTAGGAAAAGCCATGTCCGACGAAGACCTAAAAGCTGAACTTGAGCGCCTCCGCAACGAAAACGCGGCCCTCAAAACGGGCGCCTCTACCGGTATCCGCATGAAGGTAAGTGAAAAGGGAGCAGTCTCGATCTACGGCATGGGGCGCTTTCCCGTGACCTTGTATAAAGAACAGTGGCTGAAGCTGCTGGACATGTCGGCCGACATTCGCGCTTTCATTGCTGCGAATGAAGGGCAATTAAAGACGAAAGATAAAAAATGAATAGCTGTGATTGTGATTGGGTTGTGCACACACACACACACACACACTGGGGTCTGATAAACCTATGTGCGAACAAGTCTTCAAAAATTAAAAGGGGCGGCACCCATGACTGACGCACAAGAAAAGCGCGTTAAACGCATCGCTGAGCACAAGGGCTTTCGTCTGGACAAGGCGGGGCATGGAAAGGGTCACGGCCGTTTCTACATCATGAGCCTGGCCGAGGGCGGCAGGATGCGTTCCGGCGTTCTTGACCACGAGTATTCCTTTTCGTTGGAGGAGGCCGAGGCGTTTCTTGATACACACGTGAAATGATCTGCAATCTCGTCGCACTGAAGTAGCGGATTCTCGATTAAAACGAGGATGATTTTCGGACGAAGCGGGTACTTTTGGATGGGATTCGGGCGTTGGCCTAGACCGCGTGGATACTTAAAAAGAAAGAGCAAGTTGCAACTAAGTCACGAGATTGGGTGAAGACGATCAGCCCTAAGCTTTATTTAACTGTCCATATTCTCGTCGTCTTCACCTGCGACGGACTGTTTCGACAAATCTACACGACGTGGTGAGTACAGGACAAAGTTGCCTGCCTGCGCCGAAGAGGGGATGCCATGACAAAACCTATTTCTGACAAGGCAGAGATCGCCCTCGAATACCCGGACAAACTTTATGTTGGGACGTTCGGGCGCTCATCGCGATTCGAGGCACATCTCGATCCGACCGGCATTGCGTTGATCCTCGAAAAGCCAGGCGCTGACGACGTCCGCAAATCGATTCACATGCATATCAATTTCGGTCTGTTCGCTGACATTCTGCGTGAGTTGGCTTCGACGGTTGGGCACATTCCGAACGAGGACATCTTGCATCACGACCAACTTACGCAAGCGGTCGCTGAGTTGCACAAGGCGCTAGTCGGTAGTCCGGTGAAAGATTCACCGTGAAGGTCGACGCAATGCAGCCGGTCACAACCGATACAATCGATCTTGGAGATGAAAGATGGATTGGAAAATCGGACCGGTTCAAAGCATCCAAGTTGACAATTCAAATGAAATAGTAAGTGGCTTTAGCATTACGAACAAAGCAGGTATGCCGCTGCTGTGGTTTGGCTACACAAGCAATGCTGATGCGGCTGCTGCTCGGGAATTGATCATTACGGCGCTTGAAAGTGCCAAATTCGTTGGCCAAGGTCGCCAGGTCTGATCGCGCCGTCGCGAGGCATGGGAAGAGGATACCCTCGCCGATCATCGCCCTCCCGCCGCCAAGGCGCCTTCGCTGATGAAACGCCACCCCGCTGCGTCTGCCGCACGCCGGTCATCTAGCAAGGCATAGGCTCGCAGCGAGTGGTCGTTGCCAACCATCACATGCTCCTCCGCCGGAACGTATTGTTTGATTATGGTGAGAAAGTTTGCCTTGTCCGTTCCGATTAAGCCCGGCCCAATAAAGGACAGCACGCAGTGCCATTCGGGCACTTGCAACGTGACCGCAGCCCAGTTGCCGCACAACCCCAGCACGTGGCCTTCTGCTCGCAACGCAACCAGCGCCTGCCACTGTACCGGCCCGTGAGAGAGGTACAGCGTTTCGTCCACATCAAAAGCATACACCTTCATACGAATTTCCGCCTTTTGCCCCCGCGCCCGAACGGGAAGTTCCACGGCTTCCGCGCCACCACGGAACTCAAGATGGCGATCTGATCGCGAGTCGTCTGTTGGCTTTCGAGGACAAGGCCCGCTAGGCCCCAGAGGCGGTGCGCAAGGCGTGAACGTCGGGGCATCTAGGCGTTCCTAACAGGCTCCGGCGCCACATGCATGGGTCGGGGCCTTCGGATTAGAGCCATGGGCGGGCTTCATACGTTGGGGAGCAAAGCGAACAAACCCTCGCCATTCGCCTAATTTTGGTAGCCATTTTTGTAGCCACTCGTACCGTTTTCGGTCGAAAGTTGCGAAC
>PMAF01000228.1 GCA_003152455.1 Hyphomicrobiales bacterium | reverse complement strand
GGGGCTAAGGACAAAAACCAAATGTTCAGGGAGAACGATCTGGTGAACGCAGCCTAGCCTGATCACGGTGGCGTCCTATCCCGTATTATTACGTAGCCTTAGCCGACGTTGGACTCAATTCATCTTCTGCCGCCAATTCAAACACGCCGAGCTGTGAGCCTGTGGCTGCTACGGTTGCTGCATCCACAACGTCGCTAACTGCTTCCCCGATGATCCCCACTATCGAATGCGGTTTTTTCTTTGCCATATCCCCGACCTCACACGTTCCAAAGTATTGTGTCGGATGGAGCCCAGATTCATTATAGGGCCTGTGGACTCCGTATTTTGCGATCGAGGCTAGTCGGGTAGCAGGGGGGCCACCCCTTTTAGCGAACGATAGCAGTCACCAATACACAGGTGCCAAGCACGAGCAGCATTAGATAAGCGAGCCAATAGGCATCGCGGTGATTTCATTGTTACTCAATGGTCGGCCAGTTTTGCTCCGCACATACTCGTAAAAGATCATACTACCAGCTATGCCGAACATTGCGATGGCTACGCCTAATTGAATGGCTGATGTCATTTTGTTTCCATCGCGATCAAGCTAACTGCCAGTCCAATGCAATATTTTGACGAGACACCTGAATCTTCGCCATTTACAGCAATCAATGAACGATGAAAAGCGCAAGGACGCTGGAAAGAAAATAGGCGATGGCGACCGCGCACAAAATAATTCCGCCTGTGAAATTCATTTCATAACCTCCCGTCCACTGGCACTATAGTATCAGAACGTTTCTTACGTCGCTATCGGCGGGTTCGGTTATGAAGAAGGGTGACGTCATCGCCATCGGCCTGGTGTTCTTGTTTCTTTTGGCCGCCGTTGCTGTCGGTGTCGTTATAGGAAAATGGCTATGAATTGCGAGCCGGCTCTCGCTGCCATTGATGGCAACGTCCTGGCGCGCTGTCTCGGGGGGTCGCCTAAAACAATTTACGACTTACGAAGGCCGACATCATCAAGCGCGTGCAGGCGTCTAACGTCGCCCATGGACGGTCCCCCCAATGTGGTTTCCCTCCATAGCTCTGGTTGTATTGGCAGCGTGCCGCTTGCGTGCCGATCGCTCGAAGGCCGCAGAGGGTGGGCGAGGGAAGACCTATCGCATCAAAGGCTTCCGTTTATTGCTATTACGCGAAACGCGACGGAAGCGTTGCCGTGGTCAGGCAACGCTCTATCGTTGACTAAATTGAAAGACGTGGATCGCGGCTCCTTCATCGGCCGGTTTGAATGTCCGCTCTTGGTCCGATAGCGTCCTAGATTTTGCGACGCAGCGAACGCAGTCATGTGCCAATCGCGGCCGACGCACCGCAGCAAAAATGTTATTCGATGAGCGGTAATAGCGCCCACATTCATGGCACTCAGGTGCCGGTGGAGAAGCGGTTCACAGCATCATGAGCCGAAATCCCGCGAACAAATAGGCCCGACGAGGCCATCGCATGATGGCACTTAGATCAAATTCACTCGGCCGAAAGTTTTTCTAGCACTGGCTGCCATGTCTGTTGCTCCTTGGCAACGAATGCGAGGACTTCCTCTGGTGTCATCGCGCGCGAATAGCTTCCAATAGCAGCAAGCCTCTTCTTGAAATCCGCGTCATTAACCACTTTGCTCAGGTCGGCGCTAACCTTGCTGATGATCGGGGCGGGCGTGCCGAGCGGCGCCACCAAAACTTGCCAGCCGCTTGCAGTGAAGCCCGGAATCGTTTCCCCAACTGTCGGAAGATTAGGAAACTCGGGCAGACGCCCAGGCGAAGCGACCGCGATTAGCTTCACCCGCCCTGCTTTGACCGCACCGACAATCCCCGAATAGTTTTCGATGATCAGCGATACACGGCCGGAGGCGATGTCGCTGAGCGCGGATGCCGTACCGTGCGCATAGGGAACAGAGAGTAGCTTAATATCCGCCCGCCTCTGCAGCACTTCTCCAGTCAGGTGTGTTAGCCGGCCGACGCCTGATACCGCGAAGGTAATCTTATCCGGCTCCATTTTTGCAAGCGCGATGAGCTGCGGTAACGTCGTGGCGCCGAGCGAAGCGCCCACGGCAATGAACATCGGTTGCTCGGCCGTGAATCCGATCGGCAGGAAATCGCGCGGCAGCTTCAGTGGGAGATTTGGCGCGATAGTCGGCAACGCCACGAATGTCGAAAGAGCGGGCATGAAAAGTGTATAGCCGTCAGCGGTGGCATCGGACGCGGCGTGGGCGGCGATACTGCCGTTCGCACCCGGATGATTGATCACGACGACCTGTTGTCCCCAGATCTTGCCAAGCCCTTCGGCGACGAAGCGGGCAGTGACGTCCGGCGCTGTGCCAGCCGCCGCATCCGAGATGATCGTGACCGGCTTAGTCGGGTAGTTGAAGGCTTGGGCATACGCAACGGAAGCCACCGGCAATATCAGCAGACACATGCCCGCAATGCTGAACCAACGTCCCTTCATGTAATCCTCCGCGCTGTGACGACCTCGGCTATCTGGAGTACGGCTTAGCGGCAATCAATAACGAGCGTCAATTTGGAGCTAATTTTTCAGGGTCGCCATGTCTCAAGATGGGTCAAACGCTCCGGAGCAATTAAGCCCCAGCGACGCCCGTTGTCCGCTGTTAGTCCAATAGCGACCAAAATGGTGCGTCGCGGCGAATGACGTCATGTGCCTTAGCGGCGGTCAGTGGCCCCGATTTCAATCGGTCGCAATTGCCCCCCCGTGATCAATTGTCTACTGGGGCAGAGGATACCGGGGAATTGCGGTCCCATTCGCGAGATATCAATATGATTGATCGCTTATGCCTAACCGAGCGCCAAACTGAGCGGAGGGAAAGAAGATGTGTTGCAAGCCTATTTTGAGGATCGCAGCAATTTCTGCTGCGCTGTGCGTAATGAGCGCCGTTGCGCCTGCCTCAGCGGTTGCCGCCGATACGAAAATAGTAATTGCTGCCTCAGGGATACCGCCGATTTTTGCATCGATCATTCTTTACGTTGCCGATAAAGAGGGCCTCTTTAAGAAGTACGGAGCAAACGTCGAAATACGCCCGTTTGATACCGGCACGGCAGCCGCGCGAGCTGTCATCGCTGGCGACGTCGAAATTGCATTGTCGCCCTCGGCATTGATTATCAACCAGATTTCCAACACCGGCGTCGGGCTCGTCGCCATCTACGGAATGATAAATTCTGACATGGTTCTAGCGTCGGTCGATCCATCCAAGACATCCTGCAAGGATGTGATTGGCCAGCCAGTCGGGGTCGACACGGTCGGCGGGGCACGATCAATCGCATTGCGATCGATGTCGGGACAAACTCAATGCCAATCGCGACGCCTATGTACGCGCGATGGCGGCATTGATCGATGCCGCCCGTTTTATTCATGATCTTAAGAATGTCGATCGGGTTGCCGCGGATGCTGTCGTCACCGGTCATACAGCAGCCGTCTCGAAAGCGACCATCAAGCCGCTTCTCGACATTGATTACTGGCCGGTCGACAATGACGGGTTAAGCCGTCCGCGGCTCGAGCGTCTAATCGCCCTCATGAAGAAAGTTGGAGGAATTAAGCCCGATAAAGAGTCTGTAAATTATGATCAACTCGTCGATCAAAGTGTATGGCATGACGCTATTGAGTTGATTAAGAAACGTTGAGAAAATAATCGCCCAATTGCAAATTCAATGCAATGAGCGAGTCGATCTCGACTATTTAAAAGTCGCTATAGGGCCATAAGCGGAGTGCGCCGGGAGGCCGGCAAGGAGAAGATGGTGCAATTCCATCACGATAAAGGAGTAGCGAGCCGCATCGACCCAGAGTCATGCGCGGCTGCCCGTGAGGGCATCAGCGAAACGTTGACAGGGGAGAGCATAGGCCAGCCATTGAGCCGCGAAAGTTGGTTCATCTCGGGCGCTGACGTTGTTCCGTTAACGGAAAGCAACACGGATGGGCGCGATATCGCGAGCGCCCAGACGGCCCGGCGTGGTCGAAGACACTAGGATGTGCGGAAGTTCCTTGCGCGGGAACCGGGAGATCCCACGACCGACGCCATCGGCGGACGTGAAGTCAGTGGAGAAGAAGTCGAAGAAATTGCCAGTTACCATTGCAAAGCAAGGTGGGTCGCCGCTTCCATCAAACCAAATTCCTTGTGAAGCTTTTACGAAAAATGAACGCGGGGATTGCTACGTTAAGGGGCCGGTTACCGTTGATCTCGGAACTGCAGAAAACAAAACTTTGCAAAATCTAGAAATTCCACCCAAGTTTTTCACCATCGGCGGCGTCGATCTTTACGAGACCATTCAGAAGAAGTGCAGCACTAGGTAATAGTCGAGCGCACTCTGGTTCAAGGAGCGGATGATCGGGCTATGCCGCAACGCGTGAAGATGCGATGGTGGCGTTCAAGGCGGCGTGGGAGCGAGAATAAGCCGCCGGGCAGTCGCCACCTGCACTTCCGCCAAACGTTTCCGCCTATCCCGATGATGTTCCGGTGCCAATTCGGTGCCAGGAATAGGATGAGATCGCGCGCTATCTCGGTCGCGGCTGCGATCACTTTCGGGTCCGCGGCGCTGTTTTTTTATTTAGAGCCGTATCCGGTGTCAGCGCTCTGCTGTATGATGATTGGGCCGTAGTGTGAACATTGGAGAGTGATCGTGGCAACAGGTACCGTGAAGTGGTTCAATCCGACGAAGGGATATGGCTTCGTGCAGCCTCAGGCCGGAGGCAAAGATGTGTTCGTCCATATCTCTGCCGTGGAGCGGGCGGGCTTAAGCACGCTCAATGAGGGCGCAGTAATCGAATATGAGGTCGTTGCTAATAAGGGCAAGGAATCTGCGGAAAACATCAAGGTGAAGTAACTGCAGCGGCCGCTTCGAAATGAAAAGCCCTGCCTAATCAGCGGGGCTTTTATTTATGCAGCCGATAGCTCCGATGACTGTTAATGCCGTGAGCCGTAAGGAGGCCCCCGCAATGGACTACCAACCGAGCGAAATTCAAACAATGAAGCGTCGTGAGTACAGCCTTCGATCCGTGCTATTGATTGCTCTTTTCGTCATCACATTCATGGTCGCCGTTTTTATCGATCTGGATGGAGTGCTTGAGTATCTCAAGCTAGTCGCCGGGTCGCCGCGCGATACCGTGGAAATGGGGGCCATTATTACCGCAGCGAGCGCGGTCCCATTCCTCATGATGGGTATGTCCATGTCTGCGGATATGCACCGGAAACAAGCAGGGCACGAATGAAGCCGACAGCCGGGTAGTGGGTCAGTTTGGATTTTAGTTCTAAATTCAGCCCTAGCGGCCTCGCGCGAACGGCTGCATATTGATGGGATGGCAACATCTCCTGGAAAAATCATATTAAAGCCGACGCCGCTCAAAGTTGGCACTGAGTGGCAGATTGCCGCTCAGCATTCGAGCGGCCAAATTGAGATGATTTGCGACTTCAAATCCGAGATCGAAGCCAACGAATGGATTAAAAGCGGCTCCAAGGCTTGGCTAAAAAAGCGGGGCAATGTCGATGGGTGACCACCGCAAACGTCCCCGTGAGAGTGGCCCGGTTGTGCCTTTCGGGCGTATTCTCGAGAAATGTCGTCACCGACTAGCGGTGACTCCTTGCCTCAGAAGGACATTCAGGAGGGCGCCTAGTAATCTCCTCCAGCTTCGGAGGGCAACGCTCTATCCAGCTGAGTTACGGGCGCCAGTCTGCCTATGGGCGACTGTCGGGTTGGTGCTGACGGCGTTGATGATCACACTTGGTTTTGATGCCGAGGTTGCACAAGCCTTGACTATGGCTGGATAGGAGCGCTTTGCGACGATAATTCCTCTATGAATATGCCCGGCGTAGTCAGCGCGTCGCCGGATCGGCGACATCCGCGTCATGTTCGAATAGCGGATAATTTCGGAAATGCTGGTTTGCTGTTGATGGCATCGCCCTAGCCATGATTCAAGCTCCTAAACTGGAGCTTCGAATCATGCGATATGAACTCAGCGACTATGAGTGGGCTGTCATCAAGCCGATGCTCCCGAACAAACCGCGCGGCATTCCCCCGAGTGGAAGACCGCCGCGTTCTCAACGGCATCTTTTTCCAACCGAGAAATGCACACGAGCCGTGGCCGCTGATGAAAGGCGGTAGAAGCGCTTGAAATATCTCGCCACTGCGGCTCTGAGCTTATGTTCCGTCCCTAAGCCCTGCATTATTTTACCCTTTTGCTTCGGAACAAGTCGGGCAACAGGAACTTAGGATGCTCCTGAGCATTTCCTTAGGTTCAACTCTCAACCCAAAAGGAAACACTATGAGCAACCAAGACCAAAAGGGCCAAAACCAAGGTGGCCAACAGAATCAAGGTGGCCAGCAAGGCGGTCAGCAGCAGGGCGGGCAGAATCAGAAGCCCGGTCAGCAGCAGCAAGGTGGTCAGCAAGGTGGCCAACAGGGCGACCAAAACAACAAGCCCGGCCAGCAGAACCAGAAGTAATTCTCCAACATTCTAACGGGAGAGGCCCGGCATCGTTGCTGGGCGTTTTCTTTGGCGCGCATACCCTTACCCCGGCAAAATTTGCCCATTTTATGGTTAGTGGCTGGTTAACAAATACCGGTCGCAAAAAGTCCTCTCCCCGGGGGACAGGGAGAGGACCTGGCGCCGCAATAGCGCCGATTGCCGGTTGGGGGGAGGACGCTCAGCCCGGCAGCATCACGGTGTTGATCACCTGGATGACGCCATTCGACTGCATGACGTTGCCGATCGTGATCATGGCGGTATCGCCCTTGGCGTCCATGAGCCAGAGCTTGCCGTCCTTCTCTTCGACCGTGAGCGGGGCGCCTTCGACGGTCTTGAGTTCGGCCTTGCCGTTGCCGGCCTTGACCTTGTCGCGCAGGTCCTTGGCGGTGAGGCGGCCGGCGACCACGTGGTAGGTCAGCACGCTCTTGAGCTTGTCCTTGTTCTCGGGCTTGAGCAGTGTGTCGACCGTGCCGGCCGGCAGTTTCGCGAAGGCTTCATTGGTCGGCGCGAACACGGTGAACGGTCCGGTGGATTCCAGCGTCGGCACCAGGCCGGCGGCCTTCACGGCGGCGACCAGCGTGGTGTGGTCCTTCGAATTCACCGCGTTCTGGACGATGTTCTTGGACGGATACATTGCCGCGCCACCGACCATCTTGGTCATTTCCGCCGCGAAAGCCGGGCTGATCGCGGCCATCCCGATTGCGAGCGCCGCGGCGGCAAGACCGGCCAGGGCGACGTTGGTGATACGTTTCATGGGTCAACTCCGTTTGCTCTGTTTGAACGTCCCCAATCCATGAATTTGGCGGAGACATCGAGAGCTACGGAGGCCGGCCGCCGGGAGATGCAAGGTTGCGGTCACAGACTCGTGAGCTTGCCGGTCCCGATCACCGGGCCGGTCGGCGCTCCGGTGGGCGAGCCGCCCGGCGGCTCCAGCGACACCGCCAGCACGGCGTCGCGCACCGTCTGCGCGGCGAATTCGGGGGGGATCGTGATGAACACGGGGCGGTCGGCGCGCAGCAGCCCCAACGGCCGCGGTTTGCCGTCGGCCGGGATCAGCCAGAGTTCCGGCACGCGCGTGGGGTCGGCGGAGAAGGCCGCCGGGACCACCGCGACGGTGCCACGCTTGGCGTCAATGGTCGCGACAAAGGCGCGGCTTCCGCCGCCTTCGATGGTCGCGACCAGAGGCCGTTCGCGATTGAGGGCGCCGAGATAAAGGAACGCGCCGAGACAGGCCGCCGCCAGCGCGCCCGCCAGCGCAAGGCCGCGCCAGAAGGCGAGGCTTTCCCAAAGGCCCGCGCGAGGCGGCGCCGGCAGGGCGGCGGCGATGGCCTCCCACACCTGCGGCGGCGGCGAAACGTCGGCGATTTCACGCGCCCAGGGGGTTAGCCGCTGTTCCCACGCGGCAACCATCGCCGCGAATTTGGGGTCGCGCTGGAGTAGCCGTTCGGCGGCGGCGCGATCCGCCCCGGCGAGCACGCCCAGAACGTATTCGGCCGCCAGCAGTTCATCCTCAGACATGCTGCTATGATCGTCGATGTCGGTCATTGTTTCAGGCAGCTCTTGAGTTTGATCATCGCCCGCCGGATCCAGCTCTTCATGGTGCCGAGCGGCACCTTCATGCGCTCGGCCAGTTCGTCATAAGTGTTGCCGTCGAAGAACGCCCCGCGCAGCGCGGCGCGCTCATGCGCGACCAGGCCCTCGAGGCAGCCGTGCAGCCGCGCATGGTCCTGCGCGTTTTCCAGCGCGCTGTCGGCGGCCGGCGCGGTATCGGCGACTTCGTGCGCCACATCGATCGGTTCCATGCGCCGGTTCTGCCGGCCGGCGCGCAGCCGGTCGATGGCGCGGTTGCGCGCGATCGCGATCAACCAGGTCATCGGGCTGGCGCGGGCGGCATCGAAAGCGGCGGCCTTGCGCCACACCGTCACATAGACCTCCTGCAAGACGTCCTCGGCTTCGCTGCGTTCGCCCAAGATACGGATGGCGACGCCGAAAAGCTTCGCGGAAGTGAGGCGGTAGACGGTTTGCAGCGCCGCACGGTCGCCGCCCGGGATACGTTCCAGGGCGGCGGCGATCAGACTACGGTTGGCGTCGAGGTCCATGCGTACCGCCGTGATCAGGGCGCTATTCGCGCTTCCAGACCTCGGTTCCCATCTGGCGGGCGCCGGCATAGGCCCGGACGCCCGACCAGTTGTCGCCGTCGGCGCCGTAGAGCGCGAAGCCGCTGTCATTGCCCGACTTGTAGGATACCGCGATGAAATCGTGGTCGCCGATGCCGACGTAGCGGGTGCTGCCGACGACCCAGATCACGCGATATGTCTGGCCGGTTTTTTCCACCGTGACGGTGCCGGTATATTGCGAGCCGCCGCCCGGATTGGTGCCCTCGACCGCATATCTGCCGACCGGATCGGCAAAAGCGGTGGCGCTCCACAGCAAGGCGGCAGCGCAGACGGCGAACAGGTGACGCATGAGAAGGCCCCCCAAAGCCGGCGCGACCGTCGCCCGGCGATTGACGGGAAACACTAAAGCTCTGCCGACATGCCTACAATTGTGGACGAAACGTCGCGCTTTATCAGATGCATTTCACCGCAGTCGGCACAGCGCAGGCGGCGGTCCCGCTCGGAAAGTCCGGCGAGCGTCGCCGCGTCTGTGATCAGCACCAAGCTGCCGGTGTCCGGGCAGCAATAGCGGATGGCGCCGCTCGGGCGCAGGGTGGCCTGCACGCGCCGCACGGGCTCGGCGGCGTGGCGAAATACCGAGGGGTGGAGGGTGCCCCAAGCTTGGCTAGGCAATGACATACGGAACCTCGTTGTGCACTGGCACCGTAATAAGATTTTGCAGTGCACTATGGTTCCATCGCCGGCCGCCAAAGACCGCAATGCGGTGCTCAAAAATCGATCGGCGGGAACCTGTGGGTGCCGTCGGGGCCGAGCGGCAGCGGTTCGACGCGGCCGACGGCGGCAAGGTCCAGTTCGCCATAAAGATGCGGGAACAGCGCGCCGCCGCGCGAAGGTTCCCATTTCAATTTGTCGCCGAGCTTTGCCGCATCGACGTGCACCAGCACGAGGTCGTGCTGACCGGCGAAATGCTTGGCCGCGGTCTCTCCCGCCTGCGTGGCGCTGGAAAAATGAATGAAGCCGTCGCGCAAATCTACCTCCGAGCCGCGGAACGCACCGCTGCGCTCGGCTTCGCGCCACAACGCGGCGGGGCAGATTTTGTAGATCATTGTCAACTTTGTGATCCGCTTATGTGATTCGGTCGCCACGACTATCACGCGCGCTCCGATTTCGGCAGTCGCGACGCCAAAAATTACATCGAATTGCCGTAATTCGTATCCATTTCCCGGTCAAATCCTTCATGGAGATATCATGCTGAAGACCGAGGAATATCTTGTTGAAACGGCCGACCGGTGTATCCGGTTGGCCCGCGAGGGACGCCAGTTGGTGGAGCACCTGGAAGCCATCAGCAACGATCTGATGGCCAAGGCGGTCGAACTCGACACCACGCGGGACAAGAATCAAAGAGGCGCCGGCGGGGCCGGGCAGGTGCCCACGTCCTAGCCGCCGCGTTTCAGGGGTCGGAATCAAAAAGCCCGACGGTTGAGCCGGGCTTTCTGCTTTTTGGCGATTGCGGGAGCGCTACGCCGCCCCGCGCATAGCCTCGCCGCCGCCCGCCGGAGGGATCGGCGCCCCGTCGGCGGCGTATTCGTTGAGCTTGTTGCGCAAAGTGCGGATCGAGATGCCGAGGATATTGGCGGCATGGGTGCGGTTGCCGAGGCAGTCCTTAAGCGTCTCCAGGATCAGGTCGCGTTCGACCTCGGCCACGGTGCGGCCGACCAGATTGCGGGTGACCTGCTCGGCGGCCATCGCCGCATGGGTGACAGCGGCGGAGCCGCGCGCCTGATCGAGGCGCAGGCCGTCGGGCGACAGAATGCCGTCGATGCCGATTTCGGGGCCGCTCGAGAGCAGCACCGCGCGGTGTAGCGTGTTCTCCAGTTCGCGTACATTGCCCGGCCAGCGGTTGACGCTGAGGGCGCGGCGCGCTTCCGCCGATAGCGGACGCAGTGGCAGGCCGTTGGCCTCGGAATATTTCTTGGCGAAATACTGCGCGAGTTCGGTGATATCGGCCGGACGCTCGCGCAAAGGAGGGATTTTGAGGTTCACCACGTTCAGGCGGAACCAGAGATCCTTGCGGAATTTGCCCTCGCGCACCGCGTCGGTGAGATTGCGGTTGGAGGTGGCGATGATGCGGATATCGACCGGCACCGGTTTGCCGCCGCCGACCCGGTCGATCAGGCGCTCCTGGATCGCGCGCAGCAGTTTCGCCTGCAGCCGCACGTCCATCTCGGAAATCTCGTCGAGCAGCAGCGTGCCGCCATTAGCCTCCTCGAACTTGCCGATGCGGCGCCCAAGCGCGCCGGTGAAGGCGCCCTTCTCGTGGCCGAACAGTTCGGATTCCAGCAGGTTCTCCGGGATCGCCTCGCAATTGACCGTGATGAACGGTTTCTTGGCGCGTTGCGAGCGCGCGTGCAGGTAGCGCGCCAGCACTTCCTTGCCGGTGCCGCTTTCGNNAGCTCCTTGCCGGTGCCGCTTTCGCCGGTGATCAGCACGGAGGCGTCCGAGCCGGCGATCTGCTGGGCGAGCTTGACCACGCTGGCCATGGCGTCGTCGCGGTAGATCATCTCGCGCCGGTCGTCGGCCACGGCTGCGAGCACCGCCGCGATCAGATCGGGATCGGGCGGCAGCGGCATGTATTCCTTGGCGCCGGCATGGATGGCGTTGACCGCCGCGCGCGTATCGTTGGTGACGCCGCAGGCCACGATCGGGACATGGATGCGCTCGGCATCCAGCCGCGACACCAGATCCCGGATATCGAGGCTCACGTCCACCAGCAGCAGGTCGGCGCCGCGGCCGGAGCGCAGCACGGTGAGCGCCTGCTCGTTGTTGTCGGCATCCGGATCATCAGGAAGGAGAAGAAGCCGATCAGCGCCAGCGTCACCGCGGCCATAACCGCCATTCGCGCCGCACCGAGCGACTTCAGAAAATCGAAGAAACCTTGCACCGGGTTCCGTCCCAACCTTTTGAGGCGCGACAGCGTCGTACCCGGAAAGATTTGCCCAGTTTATGGTTAGCGTCCGGTTAATGCGCGGCAACGGAATAATTTCGTAATGCCGAAACCAGGAAAAGAAATTCACGCTTCGACGGCGCACAGACGAAAACGCCGGCCACGTGGGGCCGGCGGTTTATCGGAAAGAGGGACGATGGGCCTACTGGCGGTACTGCTGAATGCGCGTAGTGCGCAGGCCGGCCAGGCCGTGCTGGTCGATCGAATACTGCCAGGACAGGAATTCCTCGACCGTCAGCGTATAGCGCGCGCAGGCTTCTTCCAGCGATAACAGACCTCCGCGTACCGCGGCGACCACCTCGGCCTTGCGGCGGATGACCCAACGTTTCGTTGACGGCGGCGGCAGATCCGCAATCGTCAGGGGACTGCCATCGGGCCCGATGACGTATTTAACCCTCGGGCGTTGGGGCTCGGTCATTGGTATACTCACGGGACTCAACTTGACGGACATTTACTTGCTGGAACCTACAAGCCGCGACTTAAAATTTACCTAAGCTAGTGGCGCAGAACGGGAAATGTTTGCCCCGGTTTTGCTAACCTTTTGGTTACAAGTTGGGCCCGAGCGCGCGCATCGGGGTAGCGAAAATACCATCCATTCGCGGCGGTTATCGGCCGAAACGGGCCGTCCAGGGCGATGGTTCCACCCGATGCGCGATCTTGCCGGCAAGGCTCAGGGCGCGACGATCTTCTGCAACTGATTGAGAGTTATGCGCGGAAGTTGGTG
>PMAF01000049.1 GCA_003152455.1 Hyphomicrobiales bacterium | reverse complement strand
CGCCTTCAGTGGGTCATGCTGCAGGTATAAGCGAGTCGTTGGCGCATTGTTCCATGAAAAAAGTGCCGCGACCCAGACACCACGCGGCGAGTGTTCGCACGCCGTTGGCGCGCATGTTGCCGAAGGTCCTGGGGGTTGGGGTTTGCATCGGGTGACTCGGTTGCATGAGATCGAAGCCGTCAGATCTATTTAGGCTCGTAGGGCAACTCGTGCATTACGCGGTAACACACAGCCCGATAATTGCGGTCCCCGCGTGTATTTGGCCGCACGGGGATCGTAAGTGTTTTTGCAGGATCGTCATCCTCGCTGCGAAAGATACCCAACAGGCCCCGCTTACAATCGAATAACTCTTTCATGCGGCTGCCATTCGTGATCTCGGTGCGCCTGTCCATGTCCTCCTTGCAAAAAAGGTAGCCAATTTCTTCGTCTATACCACCGCCCTTTCGATAGCTCGCTAGCCTCAGATATGGATAGCGCCATAAAACTTATTTGTTTGCCTGACCGCTTTTTACTTCGATGCTTTTAATCGGGATATCTGGCGTTCCTAGCGTTAGAACATCTGCTGGGGCTGGATACTGCCCATCGGGACGGGTGCAATAGGTTTGTAGAGTGCTGAGCACCTTCAATTTGAATTTCATTACGTCAGGGTTATCAATTGTCGTGCTGATGACGGAAAATCTGCCCGGCACGATCGTCGGCTATCACATCGCAATACTGCTTGCGCTAGGCGCCGGGCTGGTGATGTCGGTTATTGCTGCAGCGGTCGGTCCCGCTTTGGTGCTGTTCGCTTGGCGGATGGCTAAGTAAAAAGACACGGCTGATGCCAGACTGTCTGCTTGTGGCAGATTTTGTTGCAGAAGTCGGCGATCAGTGCGGTTGGGCGCTGAATCGATTGTTTTTGAAGTTGTCGGTTGCTGACCGCTCCATTGGGAGCGGCGGCTTTGACGCTATGGCACCGACACCCACAACGGCTAAGGCATGATGAGAACGAACGACTGCGTCAGCATCTTTCAAGCGACGCTGGCCGAAACAAACCAGAACACGCCCGAAATCACTACTGAGGAGCTGAGAAACATTATCACTGACCGCAGTGCCATCATTCTCGATACACACACTTCGGCCGAATTCGATGCAGGTCATATTCCCGGCGCGCGCAAGCAAGCTCACGATCAGTGCATTTTAGATTTGCAGGCCTTCCGCGCCAAAGTCGAACAGCGCATGTCAGGTGACCTGCAAGATCTGTTCTAAACATACGATGGTGTTGCTGGCGCAGCCTTGAATAGGGTGGTTCGTCGGAGATGACGAAATAGCCGCTGCTTTTCTGCGATGCAGCGAAGGACGCTATTGGACTAACAAAGGACAAAGGCTGGTGTTGGCCGCCGATAACCAGGCCGTCAATGACCCAAAGCGGACATCAGTGCGGAAAAGACGAGCCGCCCATAAACAGGCTATGGACAATTTTCAAATTGCTTCTCTTAGTTCTCGCCTGATTCACCCGGCTCGGCCGCGATAAAATGGGTGACTTTTGGCGTGCCTTCTACGTGGAATTTATCAACCGCTTCTTGTAAGACGCGGTCAGCATTGGTCACGCGCTGATGCTGACGCAGATGCTCAAGCCATGATTCAACGAGGAATGTTTCGAAGTAGCGTCCTTCTTGGGACGCATCTTCAAATACTCTCCATGCATATGCGCCGTCACGGCGCCGCTCTTGGGCAAGGCTTTCCAGCGCGAGCAGAAATGCTTCACGATTATGGGGCTCAATTCGATAATCTACAGTTACCAGCACGGGTCCTCTATCGTGTTCGATTGCGTGACTAATTACTGGCGCGGGCCAGTGCATGGATGGTGTAAGGTCGACGCCAACACCCGTTTGCAGCTTCCGATGCCAGGTGATTGGAATGGTAATGAGCGCGCCCACCGCAGCGATGAAGTGAGTGTCAGGCAGGCCGACCATCCCGGCGACTTGTCCCCATATGGCACTGCCGACGGTCATGGCGCCAAAAAAACCGTGACGAACATCGCGAGCCCGCGCCCGCGCACCCAATTCGGCAAGGCGACCTGGGCGGAAACATTCAGACTTGCGAGAACTGCAATCCATGAAACGCCGGCGATGATGCTTGCAGATAGCGCCGTAACAGGCTCGCGTGCGAGCCCAAATAATACCAGCGTGACTGCCGTACCGATGGTCCCCGCTGCAACCAACCGATCAGGTCCCAACTTCGTCTTCAACCAAGGCAGGATAAAAGCGCCGCCGACTGCGCCGGCCCCGATGGCGCCCAGCAAGACGCCATAAAGCTCCGGTCCGCCGGCGATCTGACTACGCGCGACTAGGGGAAGCAGGGCCCAGTAAGCGCTGGCAAACAGGAAAAATCCGACGGCCCGAATTAACGTGGCGCGCAGATGCCGATTATGTCTCGTATGGCGAAAACCTGCAACAATTGCTCTGAAGAATTGCTCAGCCGGGAGTCGATTGGATGCTATTTGCGGCGAGCGCCACCACAGCAGTGCACCAATGATCGCAAGATTGCTGACGGCGTTAAGCCAGAACGGCGCCGCGATTTCGAATCTGGCTATGATCACGCCTGCCAGCGCCGGACCAAGTGCACGGCTGATATTGATCCCGACGCTATTGGTTGCAACCGCAGCAGATAAGTCCTGCTTCGGAATGAGTTGAGGCACGACTGATTGCCAGGCGGGAGCTGTCAGAGCAGCAGCAGCGCCGAGCAAAAACGTGAACAGCAATAACGTTCCGGGAGTAACGAGGCTGAGCCAGACAATCGCCGCGATTACGGCAGAGACTATCGTTGTTGCGGTTTCGATGACAATGAGAAATCGGCGCTTGTCAATTATATCGGCGAGGGCGTCTGCCGGCACTGCAAACAGAAACATCGGCAGGCTAGTCGCTACCTGAACCAGTGATACGATCAGCGGATCGGGGTTGAGGCTCGTCATCAGCCAGGCGGAGGCTGCGTTGAACATCCAGGTGCCGACGTTCGAGACAACGGTGGCGGTCCATAGCACTGTGAAGGTTGCGTGACGGAAAGGACTCCAAGCGGAGGTTACCTGTTCCGCCGAGGTCGCTATCGGTTTTGGGCCACTCATGCGTCGCTCTAAAACTGAATATAACCCAATGGTCAAATTGCTACCGGAGAATAATACCCGTTGGTCCTTTTCACCACTTCGCTAAAAGCCCAAAGCCAATTGAGTGAAAGCGAAGGAATCAACTGGGTTTATGGAACCAGAGCGCCCTATTTGCTGGCACTTAACGACCATTCCAACTGCACGTATGTTTGTCCGCTATTAGCAGATTTTGTTGCAGAAGTCG
>PMAF01000279.1 GCA_003152455.1 Hyphomicrobiales bacterium | reverse complement strand
CGACTTCCTGAAGACCCAAAATAGATTGCACTCTGCGCGGCAACATTGCCGCCGAGATTATGGCCGGGCTTCGTGCGACCGGACTACAGCATGTCCTGATCGCACCGGCTGTTCCCAGGCACGGCCGCATCATGCGCGAAGGCGAGGTGTTCATGAATGGCGTGCCACTTCGGCAGACGGAGATCGGGGCCGACGCCCTATCGCCGCCGCCTTCAGCGCCGCTGCCGCAAATCTTGCGAGCAGCGTCGAAGGACCTGATCGTCCATGTGTGGACGCGCGGCGCGGCCTTCGCGCTCAACGCCGAAGCCGGAATTCACGCCTACGTCGCCGATTGCGAGACCGAGGCCGATCTTGATGCCATCGCCCAATTTGTCATAAGCCACTGCGACGAAATCCTACCCGTTGGAGCGTCAGGTCTTGCTACAGCGATAGCCAAGCAGCTCGCGCAAACACCGTCATCGGAACTTTTGTCAGTAATCCAGAGGATCAGCGAGCAAGCTCAGAATCCTATTCTCTTTGTCATCGGCTCGCGAACCGCGGCGAGTGCCGAACAAGCGGCGCGATTGTGCGCAGCCGGCGCCGAGGAACTGACAATGTCTTTTTCAGCGCACGCACAAGATGGCGATTGGATTTTGGATCGCAGCGTCAACGAGAGTACGCCTCCGGTAGCATTAATTGTCCGGCCAGAGTCGTCGCGAGAGCCAAATCTAATTAGCGCTTCCAAAATTGCACAGACACTTGGACGCACGGCGGCAGACATAGTCCGTCGTCTGCAAGTAGATGCGGTCGTTATGGTCGGAGGGGATACCGCGTTCGAAACCTTCCAAGCCCTTGGCGTTTCCGAAGCCTCGGTAGCAGGAGAAATAATGCCAGGTTTCGCGATTGGGACAATGCAGGTAGACGGGCGCTCGCTGACTTTCATTACCAAAGCCGGTGGATTTGGTGACGCGAACGCACTAGTTGAGATAATTAGATATTTGAAAAATCAGTAAATCTCTCGATTGGAATGAGCAACGGCGAAGTCTCGGGTTTGCGTGAGGACTGCCAAAATCAATATCTTCGCCACTCAATTTAATTCCCGACCGACCTATTTCTCTTTTTTGAGTTCGTCTCTCTGACCAGGATTTCAGTAACGACGTCGGAGACCCCCGTACCACCAAATTCCTGCGCCGAGACAGTAACCTACTTGCAGCTCGAATACGCGGAGTAAATCGTCTCTGCTCAACGCGCAGCATTATCCAAACAATGAAAAGGCCCGAAAATACCGGACCAATTCGCATTTCCGCCAAGAGCCAAATTGGAGTTAGGTCAGCCTCTTAAAGACTGGCGGAGAGAGCAGGATTCGAACCCTGAATCTGCCTCGCCGTATCCGTTTGAGATGTGCAGAGAATTCAGTGAGTTAGGTAGCAGATGTATTTGACGTGTCGCTCGCGGGGTCGAATGGCTGCCGCGTCGCTCGACGAACGTCGCCTTCGATTTCTTTTGCGAGAGAGAACACCGGTAGTTGGAAGAAACTGCTGGATCGAAACCGACCATCCAATTCCACGTGGCGCAGTTCAGTTTACGGATGACACGCGCATTTCATTCGATGCATTGAGCAAAGTAGACGCACTGCCGTTGCAGTGACGCGGCGGTGTCATTGCAAATTAATCTGCTCAGCAAAGACGGACTCGCGTTTTGTGTCTCGCTCTCTCACCAAAAAACGTCTTCTGTGCGAGAGACTGCCGTACCACCACAATGCACAAACGAGACTCGCGCGATGCAAACGCATTCGATCTCGGAAAAATTCGTCTCTGCGCAAACGGTGGCATCCCTCAGTGTGCCGCAAAGCCCCGGAATCTGCGCAGGGATTTGGATGAATGAAATAACAAAAACAGGAGATATATCAACTACTTAGCTCGTGGCGGAGAGGGAGGGATTCGAACCCCCGATACGGTTGCCCGTATGCCGCATTTCGAGTGCGGTGCATTCAACCGCTCTGCCACCTCTCCGTCGGCCCAAATAGCGCCGGAAAAAGCCCGATTTGGACGGCTGCTATCTAACCAAGAGGGCCCGGAGAGACAAGAGACAGACCAAGCTCCGGCGGCGTATATTGTCCCCGGCCAGGGAAACCAGGTCTCCGGACCGCATGAGCATGCTCAACGCCTTGAAATTCGACCGCATCCGCAAGGAACTGCGCGGCATTCTGCTGACGCTTTGCATGGTCGCGGCCGTCACCGCCGTGGTCTATCTCATCATCATCGAGACCGGGCTCGGCCACGGCTCTGTGGTCTAT
The DNA here is from genome assembly GCA_003152455.1 of Hyphomicrobiales bacterium. Taxonomy (GTDB): domain Bacteria; phylum Pseudomonadota; class Alphaproteobacteria; order Rhizobiales; family Xanthobacteraceae; genus Pseudolabrys. Next base: position 27,605 of record PMAF01000279.1, on the reverse strand, counting down.
CTGATTCCGGTGGTGATCGCGGCTACGCGCTGGGGCATCGTGCCGGCGATTATCGCCGCCATCTGCGGGGTGCTCGCTTCCGCCTTCTTCTTCTATCCCCCGCTCTACAGCTTCCGCATCAAGGACCCGCACGAGGTCCTCAATCTCATGTTGTTCGTCTTCGTCGCGGTGGTGGTGAGCCAGCTCGCCACAAGGCTCAAACGCCAATTGGAGGTGTCGCGCCAGCGCGAGATCGACCTGCGCGACCTTTACGCCTTCTCGCGCCGGCTGGCGGTTGCATTCGACGTGTCCGACATTCATGCCGCGATCGAAGACCACCTCGCCACCGTCATGCAGCGCAACGTCGCGCTGTTCGCGGGCGTGCGCGATGCCTCCGCCTCGAGCGGGCGGCGCGCCGGCGTCATGGTACCGGAGCAAGTCCTCGCCGAAGTGGTGCAGGCCGCCTCCGGCCGTCACGTCGCCAATAGCGGCGTGACGGTGCCCGCCGACAGCGGCGACGTCTGGCTGGTCCGCGCGGTATCGCCCAAGAGCTCCGAATTCGGCGTCATCGTGATCAATCTCGGCCACGCATCGCAGGAAAGCTCGGACGAGATGCGCATCCGCGTTGACGCGGTCCTGGCCGACGCCACGGCGACGCTGGAACGGCTGGGCGTTGCGCACGCCATCGGCGAAGCGCGCATGCGCTCGCAGACCGACCAGCTGCGCGAGGCGTTGATCGGCTCGGTCAGCCACGAACTGCGTACGCCGCTCGCCTCCATCCTGGGCGCCGCCACGGTGCTGAGCGCGGCGCCGGCGCTGGCTAACGAAAAGAAACTGAAGGCCCTGGTGCACGACGTGCGCGACGAGGCCGAGCGGCTCAACAACGATATCCAGAACCTGCTGGACGCCAGCCGCATCAGCAGCGACGGCCTCAAGCCACACATGGAATGGGCCGATCCGACCGACATCGTCAATTCCGCGATCGAGCGCTGCCGCCAGCGCATGTCCGACCGCCGCGTCGCGCTCAATCTGCCGGCCGATCTGCCGCTTATCCACGTCGATCCGGTGCTGGTGCAGCAAGCGCTGGTGCAGATCTTCGACAACGCCGTGAAATATTCCCCTTCCGGCTCGCAGATCACGGTAGCCGCGCGCGCGCGCGACGGCCGCATGATTTTGAGCGTCAGTGACCAGGGCGCCGGAATGACGGCGGCCGAGCAGATAAAAATATGGGATCGTTTCGCGCGCGGCGAACGCCTTGCCTCGACCACCAGCGGTTCCGGCCTCGGCCTCTGGATCGCCAATGCTTTCATCGCCGCCAATGGCGGCGCGATCAACGCGGTCAGCGAGGGCCCTGGCTTGGGCACCGCGATGACGATCGAACTTCCAGTGACGCATGCCGCCGTCACACAAATCGAAAGCGATGCAGATGAGTGAGCCATCCCCGATCGTGCTCGTCGTCGACGACGAGATTCAAATCCGCCGTTTCCTGCGCACCGGTTTCGAGCTCAACGGTTTTGTAGTGCACGAGGCCGGCACCGGCGCGGAAGCGATCCGCTCGGCCACGCTGCGGCCGATCGACCTGGTGATCGTCGACCTCGGCCTGCCCGACATGGACGGCTCCGAAGTGGTAGAGCGCATCCGCTCCTGGTCGAGCGTGCCGATCATCGTGCTTTCGGTGCGGTCGACCGAAGCGCAGAAGGTGCATCTGCTCGAGCTCGGCGCCGACGATTATGTGGTCAAACCGTTCGGCATGGCGGAACTGCTGGCGCGCGTGCGCGTGTCGCTGCGCCGGCAGATGCGCGCGGCGAGCGGCGAACCTACCGTCAAGGTCGGCCCGCTCACCATCGATCTCGCCGTCCGCTCGGTCATGCTCAACGACAAGCGGTTGACGCTCACGCCGAAGGAATACCGGCTATTGCAGGTGCTGGCGCAGCACGCCGGCAACGTGGTCACCCACCAACATCTGCTCAAGGAAGTGTGGGGCTCGATCCACGTGCACGACACGCATTATCTGCGTATTTTCGTGCGCAAGCTGCGGCAGAAGATCGAGCCGCATCCCGACTCACCCAAGATCCTGGTCACCGAACTGGGCGTCGGCTACCGGCTGGCACAGTCCGGCGCAGAAGCCGAGAACGGCGCCGAGGCGCCGGCCAAGAGCGAGAGCTGAAATAGAGCGCGAACTTATAAACGCGCGACATCGCCGAATAGACCGGCCACCGGGGGCCTGCGTGCGTCGCATTCTGCTTGCTTCGATGGCCATCTTGATCGAAACGTTCGCAAGCTTCGGCGCGACCGACGATCCTGCGCGGCGCGGCCAGGCGGCTGCCGACCTCCTGGCGCGCGCCGGCCAGCACCATGAGGAGAGCGACTGGAAAGCGGCGGTCGCCGACGCTACCGCGGCTCTTAAAATCGATCCGACGTTGGCTGCCGCCTACAATGTGCAGGGCGATGCGCTAACCCAGTTGCGCGAGTTCGACCGGGCGATTGCGGACCTCACCGAAGCCATTCGGCTCGATCCGCAGAAGCGGGTCGCCTATATCAATCGCGGCGCCGCGTACGAGGAGAGCGGCCGCGATGAGCTGGCACTCGCAGATTATGAAAACGTGACGGCGCGCTATCCCGACTGGGAGGCTGGGCACCGCTTGCGCTACGAGATTTTGCTCAAGCATGGCCGCTGTGCCGAGGCGATACCAAGCTTGACCAAGCGCAGCGAACTCTTGCCGCGGCATGTCTATATTCTGGCCGAGCGCGCCTCGGCCTATCGCGCGATGGGCGATTTCGAGCATGCCTTCGCCGATTATGCCGAGGCCGTCAAACGCTCGCCGAACGACGCCAGGTTCCGGCAAGCGCGCGCCCGGCTGTACCTTGAGCGCGGCGACGACGCGAGCGCCCTCGCCGACCTCACCGCCGCGATCGAGATGGCGCCCGCCACCCGCGACCTCTACAACGATCGCGCGCGGATCTACCGCAGCCACGGCGACGTCGCCGCGGCGGAAGCCGATGAGAATCGCGCGCGCAACGTCCCGAGAAACTGGCCGGGTCCAGGCGAGTTCATGCTGTTCTTGGCGCTTGGCCTCTTGCTGAGCTGGCCGAAGGCGATCCTGTGCCCTGCGGCGGCCATCTTCATTCGCCGGCGCGCGGCGAGCATGACGGCCGCCGCCGCGGTCGGCGTTGTGGAAGCCGCCTGGCCGTTTTCTGGCTTTGACGCTGCCGCCGAAGTCGTGCCGCTGGTCCTGTCCGGACTGGCAGGCTTGGGGCCTCGCGCGGGCAGGCTACGCGCTGTTACGCTGGGGGAACCAAAAACAGACGGTTTCTTGACAAAATGCGCGCTTCCCCGCCATAAGATGGCCGAACGCGGGCCCTAGGGTCCGCGTGCTTTTTCAAGGGCACCTAAGCCCTTAAAAACACAATGAAATCCGACTGAAAGAAGCCGGTCCGGAATCCTCCGAGCACCGGGATCGAACACGAGGGAAGAACGATGTTCGCAGTCATTAAAGCAGGCGGCAAACAGTACCGGGTGGCCGCCGAAGACGTGATCCGGATCGACCGGGTGAACGGCGAGCCAGGCGAAATCGTCGAATTCGGCGAAGTGCTGGTGCTCGGCGGCGACATCCCGCAGCTCGGCACGCCGACTATTGCGGGCGCGACCGTTGCCGGCGAGGTGCTCCAGCACACGCGCGGCGACAAGGTCATCGCCTTCAAGAAGCGCCGGCGTAAGAATTCGCGCCGCAAGCGCGGTTACCGCCACGAGTTCTCGGTGATCCGCATCACCGAGATCCTCACAGGCGGCGCCAAGCCTTCGAAAGAGGCGAAACCGCGGCCCAAGCGCGAGCCCCAGCCGAAAGTAGCGGCCGAGGGCGACTCCGAGGCCAAGCCCGCCAAGGCCAAGAAGCCGGCCGCGGAAAAGCGGGCAAAACAGGCCCCAAAGGGCAAGAAAAAGTGAGATGATTCCTTCACGGAATCGGTGTAAACAGTAACGGAATTCGAGAGAGCGGTTATGGCACACAAAAAGGCAGGCGGATCTTCACGCAACGGCCGCGACAGCGCGGGCCGGCGCCTTGGCTTGAAGAAAGCGGGCGGCGAGATCGTCGTGGCCGGCAACATCCTGGCGCGCCAGCGCGGCACCACGTGGCATCCCGGCCGCAACGTCGGAATCGGCACGGATCACACTTTGTTCGCGCTCGTAAACGGAAAGGTTCAGTTCGCTAAGAAAACCAAAGGCCGCACCTACGTGTCGATTGTACCGATGACGGAGGCTGCGGCCGAGTAAGACGGTGGACAAAATCGAGGTCCGCCGGTCATTCAGTCGAACCGGCGGGGCCTCATAGGGCTTCGAGAGGGGGAGATGGGTGACCGGCTCCCCCTCTTCGCATTTCAGCGCAGCCCGCGTTGAAAATATGGAGCCCGTGCCATGACCCTGCTGGAGCGAATACCGAGAGAGACCTTTCACGAGGGCAGTATCCCCGTCCTCGAGACCAAGCGGCTTGCTCTGCGCGCGCCGCGCCTCGAGGACGCTAAAACGGTTGCAGTGCTCGCCAACGATCGCCGCATCGCCGAAAACACCGCGCGCATTCCGCATCCCTATAGAATGTCGGATGCCGAGAGTTTCATTACCGGCGCCAACAAAGCCGGCGGCGAGGCGGTGTTCCTGATCACGCTGCGCGACGAGACCATCGTCGGCGCCTGCGGGCTGCTCATGCAGGAGCAGACGCCGGAGCTCGGCTTCTGGCTGGGCGTGCCGCACTGGGGCCAGGGCTACGCCACCGAGGCGCTGCACGCGGTGATCGACTACGCCTTCACCGATCTGGCGCACGAGTCGCTGCAAGCCGGCGCCCGCGTCACCAATCCGGCTTCGCGCCGGGTGCTGGAGAAATGCGGCTTCCAGTGGACCGGCGTCGGCCTCTACCGCATCAACTCGATCAAGTCGTCGGCGCCGATCGACCGCTTCCGGCTGGAACGCGGCATCTGGTCCGCGCTCAAGACCTGGGGCCGGATGAAGCGGGTGATGTGAATACGGGATGCGGCCTCCCCGCGCGGGGAGGCCGCTGGCGTCCCGCGTCGCGTTTTGCGAAACTAGCGCCCTGCCAGTCCAGGGAGGACGCTATGGCTTACGACNNCGCGAACAAGTGCGCGTCAATCTCGAGAAGCTGCTCGCCAATCCCGACTTCATCCGCGCCTACACCGGCGACGACCAGCCGCGCGGCGTCAAAGTGCTGTACGAGGATCCCAAGCTCGGCTTCCAGGTGCTCGCCCATATCAACGAAAAGGCGCACGCCTCGCCGCCGCACGATCACGGCGCGTCCTGGGCGATCTACGGCCAGGCCGCCCAATACACCGACATGATCGAATGGGCGCGCGAAGATGACGGCAAGGATCCCAAGCACGCCAAGCTCAAGCCGGCGAAGAAATACCGGCTCACGCCCGGCCACGCCGGCATCTACCAGGACGGCGCCATCCACTCGATCGATTATCCCGACGCCGCGCGCTTCGTCCGCGTCACCGGCACCGATCTCGAAAAGATCAACCGCATCAAGATCGACTTGAAGACCGGTGCGGTGGAACAGATAAGCTCCCGGCAGGCGTCGTGAATCTGCACGCGCCAAGCATACGGCTCCGTCCCCTCACCGCCGCCGCCGTCAAAGCCATGCTCGGCGACGGCGGCGAATTGGCGCCGATCGACCTGCGCGAGGAGCTGATCTTCTCGCGCAGTCATTTGTTATGGGCGCGCAATGTGCCGCTGAGCCGGCTTGAGCTGCGCTTCGCCCGCCTGGTGCCGCACCGCACAACCCGCATCGTGCTGATCGACGATAATGACGGGCTTTGCGCGCGCGCCGCCGAAATCCTCGCCGGCGCCGGCTATTCCGACCTGGCCTATCTCGCCGGCGGCACCGCCGCCTGGGAAGTCGCCGGCTTCGAGCTGTTCTCCGGCGTGCACGTGCCGAGCAAGGCGTTCGGCGAATTCATCGAGCATGCGAGCCACACGCCCTCGATCAGCGCCGACGAACTCAACGCGCACATGCGCGCCGGCACCAACATGGTGGTGCTCGACAGCCGTCCCTACGACGAATATTCGCGCGTCTCGATTCCGACCGGCGTCAATGTGCCGGGCGCGGAACTGGTGCTGCGCGTGCACGACATCGCGCCCTCGCCCGAGACGCTGATCGTGGTCAATTGCGCCGGCCGCACCCGCAGCATCATCGGCGCGCAGTCGCTGATCAATGCCGGCGTGCCGAACAAAGTGGTGGCGCTGCGCAACGGCACCATGGGCTGGCATTTGGCCGGACTCACTTGCGATCGCGGCAAGAACAATCGGGCGCCGACAGCCTCCGGCTCGGGCATTGCCTGGGCAAAATCAAAGACCGACGAGGTCGCGCGCCGTTTCGGCATCGCGCGTATCGACCGCGCCGGGCTCGAACGCTGGCGCGCCGACACCACGCGCACGCTCTATGTCTTCGACGTGCGCGATCCGGCCGAATACCAAGCCGGCCATTTCCCCGGCGCGCTCTCCGCGCCGGGTGGCCAGCTGGTGCAAGCTACCGACCTGTACGCCGGAACGCTCGGCGCGCGCATCGTGCTCTCGGATAACAATGAAGTACGCGCGGTGATGACCGCTTCCTGGCTCAAGCAGATGGGCTGGCAGGAGGTCGCCGTGCTGCCGGAAGCGGGCGCCGAAAAAGGCAGGCCGCCCGACAGCGTGCTCGGCGCCGCGCCGGCCGATTCCGCGATCGAATTCTCCGACGTGCTGGCGACCGACAACGTGAACGTCATCGACCTGTCGAGCAGCCAGAACTATCGCCGCGGCCATATCCCCGGCGCCTGGTTCGCCATCCGCGGACGGATCGACCGCGCGCTGCCGAACATACCGTTGCGCAGCATGATCGTGCTCACCTCGGAAGACGGCGTGCTCGCCGGCCTCGCGGTGGAGGAGGCGCGCGCGCTCACCAAATTGCCGGTGCGCTGGCTCAAGGGCGGCAACGCGGCCTGGGCCGCTGCCGGTTTCCCACTCTCGACCGACGCCAAACTGGCGGACGACCCGCTCGATGTCTGGCTCAAGCCCTACGAGCGGCCGGGCGACCCGAAAGCCGCCATGAACGAGTATCTGTCCTGGGAAATCGACCTGCTGACGCGCATCGAACGCGACGGCACCACGCATTTCACGGTGCCATAACTTACTGCTTCAGCGCCGCCTCGAATTTCTCGCCGAACTCGCTGAGTTCGTCGGCACTGATGTCGTGACCGCCCACAGATTGATGCCGTTCTCGCTCCAGCGCCGCACGTTGTAACCTTGCAGGCTCTCTATGGTCGCGGCGCGATTGCCGGAGCCCGGCGCCGGCGCGCAGAACAGATTGATGATGTGCACGCGGCGTCGATAGACGATGGCCGCCACCGGCTTGGCATTGATATAATCGAGCCGTCGTCGAGCTTGGCCTGGCCGATGATCTTCTCGGCGTCGGCGAATTCGGATTCTCTGGAGAGATGCGTGATGTCGCCGGTGTGGATCATGAAAGCCGGCTTGGCCGGCAACGCCTTGATGCGGCCGATCGCCTCCTCCAGTGTGCCCTTGGCGTTCGGATTGGCCGGCTTGTCGAAACCCATATGGCTGTCGCTGATCTGCAGGAAGGTGAAGCCTTTCTGCTCGGCGCCCAGCGCCTGATCGACCAGGCCGAGCGAATGCGGCACCCGAAATCGCCCACAGCACCCCGGTGCCGGTCCAGGTCATGCATTCCAGCACCTTGCGTCTGGTCGGGCCGTCCCCGCCGTCATGATCGCGCGTCGTCATGGCCATTCTCCCTGCGAATGCCTACTTCACAGGGACTAGATCGGACCCAGGCCAGATTTATTCCTGCAATTCCGCCGCAAACCGCGATATACGCTAACGCCATGAAATTCCTCGACGAAGCCAAGGTCTATGTGCAGTCCGGCGCGGGCGGCAACGGCTGCATCGCGTTCCGGCGCGAGAAGTTCATCGAGTTCGGCGGCCCGAGCGGCGGCGACGGCGGCAAAGGCGGCGACGTCATCATCGAGGCGGTCGACGGCCTCAACACCCTGATCGACTACCGCTACCAGCAGCACTTCAAGGCCAAGTCCGGCGGCAACGGCATGGGCAAGGACTGTCACGGCGCCAACGGCAAGGATGCGGTGCTCAAGGTGCCGGTCGGCACCCAGGTCTACGAAGAGGACGGCGAGACGCTGCTGGCCGATTTCACGCGCGCCGGAGAGCGCGTCACGCTGATGAAGGGCGGCAATGGCGGCTTCGGCAATGCCTATTTCAAATCCGCGACCAACCAATCGCCGCGCCGCGCCAATCCCGGCCAGCCCGGCGAGGAGCGCACCATCCGGCTGCGGCTGAAACTGATCGCCGATGCCGGCATCATCGGCCTGCCCAATGCCGGCAAGTCGACCTTCCTCGCCACCGTGAGCGCGGCCAAGCCCAAGATCGCCGATTATCCGTTCACCACATTGCATCCGCAGCTCGGCGTGTTCGAAGTCGATGGCCGCGAATTCGTCATGGCCGATCTGCCGGGCCTGATCGAGGGCGCGCATGAAGGCGTCGGCCTCGGCGACAAATTCCTCGGCCACACCGAACGCTGCCGCGTGCTGCTGCACTTGATCGACGGCACCGGCGAGGACGCCGGCGCCGATTACAAAATCGTGCGCGCCGAACTGGAAGCCTACGGCCAGGGCCTCACCGACAAGCCGGAGATCGTGGTGCTGTCGAAAGCCGACGCGCTGACGCCGGAGGCGATCAAGGCGCAGACCGCGAAGCTCAAGAAGGCGTGCAAGAAGACGCCGCTGGTGCTGTCGTCGGCGTCCGGACAGGGCGTCAAGGAAGTACTGCGCGCGCTGTTCAAGGTGATCGACGCCGCGCGCGAAAGCGCCACCGACCAACCGAAATCAAAAGAAGCGGCCTGGCAGCCGTAATACTTTCCGGGAGGACATCCATGCAAACTCGCGCCGCGGTAGCCTGGCAGGCCGGCGAGCCGCTCACCGTCGAGTTGATCGACATCGAAGGCCCGAAGGCCGGCGAGGTGTTGGTCGAGATCATGGCGTCCGGCGTCTGCCATACCGACGCCTACACATTATCGGGCGCCGATCCGGAAGGCATCTTCCCGGCTATCCTAGGCCACGAGGGCGCCGGCGTGGTGCGCGACGTCGGCGCCGGCGTGACCACGCTGAAAGCCGGCGACCACGTCATCCCGCTTTACACGCCGGAATGCCGGCAATGCAAAACTTGTCTGTCGCGTAGATCAAACCTGTGCACCGCGATCCGCGCCACGCAAGGCAAAGGCGTCATGCCGGACGGCACCAGCCGCTTCCGCTGCGACGGCGATGCGGTGTTCCACTACATGGGCTGCTCGACCTTCGCCAATTTCACCGTGCTGCCGGAAATCGCGCTCGCCAAAGTGCGCGAGGACGCAGCCTTCGACAAGATCTGCTACATCGGCTGCGGCGTCACCACCGGCATCGGCGCCGTCATCAACACCGCCAAGGTCTGGCCCGGCGCCAATGTCGCGGTGTTCGGCCTCGGCGGCATCGGGCTCAACGTCATTCAAGGCGCGCGCATGGTGGGCGCCGACAAGATCGTCGGCATTGACACCAATCCCTCGAAACGCGCCATCGCCGAGAAATTCGGCATGACGCATTTCGTCAATCCGGACGAAGTAGGCCGCGACAAGGTCGTGCAGGCGATCGTCGATCTCACGGGCGGCGGCGCCGACTTCACGTTCGAATGCATCGGCAATGTGAACGTGATGCGCCAGGCGCTGGAATGCTGCCACCGCGGCTGGGGCGAAAGCATCATCATCGGCGTTGCCGGATCGGGCCAGGAGATCGCCACGCGGCCGTTCCAGCTGGTCACCGGCCGGGTCTGGAAGGGCACCGCCTTCGGCGGCGCGCGCGGCCGCACCGACGTGCCGAAAATCGTCGACTGGTACATGGACGGCAAGATCAATATCGACGACCTGATCACCCACACCATGCCGCTCGACAAGATCAACGACGCCTTCGAACTGATGCACGAAGGCAAATCGATCCGCAGCGTGGTGGTCTATTGAAGCAAAGCGGCGCACTTGGCCGTCAAGGCCAACGCCCGTAGCCTCTTTCGATCATGATCAAGCCGCGCGGCGGGCGCGGCGCGCCGTCAGAGCCGTCACCGTCGTCTACATCCAATTCCGAATCTCTCAAGCGCGGCGGCGCGCGCCTGTCGGCGCCGGGATCGGAATAGCGCGCTTCGCGGTCGAGCCGCGACGCTTCCCGCCGCGGCCCGCGCTCGGCCGAGCGTTGCTGTGCGGCAGGCGGCGCGGCGCAAAGGCGCCGCGGGCCTTCGTAGGGCTGAAAGGTGCAATCCGATTCGCGGAACGAAGTGTAAGCGCCGGCGCAGGCGGCGACGTCGCACTGGAGCTTCGCCGTTACGCCGGCCTTTTCCGCCAGGGAGGCGTTGGCAATTGCTTGCGGCTGCGCAGCAGCGGCCGGCGGCGGATCGCCGGCGTTGGCTTGCTCGGCCTCCTGCGGGCGCGCCGGCGGCATCGGGACTTCCGCCACGGCGGGAGCGGTTGCCGCCTTCGGAGCCTCGGCGTTCATCTCAATCGCTGGTGGCGTGTCGGCCTGTTTCGGATAGACCGGGTCTCGTTCGGCATTCGGCCGATCCACTTTGGCGACGACGCGCCGGACCGCAGCGGAAGGCGGCGCGCTCATCGCGTGCATAGCGGGCTTGGCTTCCAGTTTTGGCTGGGTCAGCCAATTGAGCTCGAGCAGGATACCGCCGATCGAGACGAGCAGAATCGCAACATAAGCCAGAAAAGCCATCGCTTCGCCTCAGCTATGAAGCCCCCGCGAGCAAACGCGAGCCGGCGGGGCGCGGTTCCGGATTGTTATTGGCACCAATGCTGTCGCAGTGATGGCGGCCTTGCCGCAGCTCCAATTATTTTAGTCTCATTCGTTCGTTTCCGTTCATTGCCGAAAGACGGAACTATGGTTCCTTCGCCTTTCTTCCGCCTGCATGCGATCCGTAAAATTGTCTCGATTTCCTCGCATAGCGGCTTCATCGAAGGGGCTTTCTCCTTTTCCATCCATCTAGCGCGGCGTCGCCCGTGACGAGACCGAGGACCGAACGAAATGCGGCATCTGTTCGTGCCCGCCTGCTTGTGCCTGGCGACATTGTCCGGGCCGGTCGGTCCCGATACGAAATTACCGCTAGCGGATTTTTCCACCGCCTCGATCGCCAAGGAAAAAGCCTTCCCCGAACCCGCGCCGGGCGACGGCGGCGAAAGCACGCGCGCGAAAGACCAGCCGGGCGACAGCCCGGAGGTCGCGATGTTTTCGCCCGATGCGCCGCGCGCCGACGGCACGCCGGTTGAGTTTTCGCAATCCCCGCTGCCGCCGATCCCGAAGCCGGTGGTGCATCGTTCGCGCGAGGAAATCTGCGATACCTTGACGGAAGCCGCGCAAGCGAACGACGTTCCGGTGCCTTTCTTCATCCGGTTGATTTTGCAGGAAAGCGGCTTCAGGCCCGACGTCGTCAGCCCGGCCGGCGCGGAGGGCATCGCGCAATTCATGCCGGAGACTTCGGCCGACATGGGCCTCGACAATCCGTTCGATCCGCTGCAGGCGATCCGCGCTTCCGCCCGCCTGCTGCGCGGCCTGGCGCATCAATTTGGCAATCTCGGTCTCGCCGCCGCCGCCTACAACGCAGGCCCCAAGCGCATCGAGAACTGGCTCGCCAAGAAGGGCAAGCTGCCGCAAGAGACGATCGGCTATGTCCAATCCATCACCGGCCGGGCGGCGGAAAACTGGATCGTCGCCGAAGCCGGCAGCCCGGCGGTGAAGCTGCCGCGCCGCGCGCCCTGCCAGGAAGCCGCCGGCCTGCTGGCCTGGAACGGCCCCGAGCACATTCCGCTGCCGCCGACGCGGATGCGCGCCCGCGACACGATGACGGCAACGAACGCCAAGATCGCGCACGCCGCCAAGCGCACGGCGGCTACGGTATCGGCCGATAAGCCGGTGAAGGCCGCTGCGGCGGCGAAGGCGGAAAAGCCGGCCGTCCAACTCGCGGCGAGCAAGCCGAAGCACCGCAAGCTGCAGATCTCGCAGCGCTGACAAAAATCGCCGGCGACCTATGGCGGTGGCCGGCCTTTGGTGCACAGGCGCCGCACGCCGGGGCTCGGCATATAAGTGCAATCCGACGCCTGGAACGAACGATAGGCCGCGGTGCAGGCAGCCACGTCGCATAGCGGCCGCGGCACTTCGGCCGCAACCGGCGCCTCCTGCGCGTGCATTGGAACGGCGGCCTTCGCAGGTTGCGGGGCCGCAACCGCAACCGGCGGACTTGCCGCGGCCGGCGGCACGGCGGCCTCGCTCGCTGCCGGCCTGACAACCGGCCGTTCGCTCACCCAACTCATCTCGAACACGACATCGCAGAGCGCGATCGCCGCGACCACNNCCAAAGCGAAAGGCCGCCCGGCCTAGCGATGCACCGGCGAGATCAAGACGTTGTGCTTGGCGGCCGTACTGATGCAGTCCAGCAAGTCCGTTTCGCTGAACGGCTTGGTCAAATAGCCCGTCACGCCGGCGCTGAGCGCGCGGGCACGTATGTCGTCGTCCGGGTAGGCCGTGATCAGGATGGTCGGGATCGGCGCGCCGCTGGCGACAAGATGGCCGTAGAGCGCCAGCCCGCTCATGTTCGGCATCTGCACGTCCGCGATCAGGCAGGACGTGATGCGAATACGGTTGGATTTGAGAAACTCGTCGGCCGACGCAAAGCCTTTGGCGATGAAGCCATGCGACCGCAGCAGGCCGATGGTGGCTTCACGGACCGAATCGTCGTCCTCGACGACGGCAATCGACGGCTTGATGGACATGACGGAGGTATCCGATCATTCGCGCAAACAACGGACGCGCACGCTATTCAGCGAACCTCGCCCCCGATGATTGGGTAGCGGAAATCGGCCTGGGCGGCAACCACACCTCAGGTCTGGTCGGCTACGCCGTCATGCCGTGACGCCGGCAGCCGCTCACGTTTCCATGCCCGCCGGCAAAACGAATTGAAAGACCGCGCCTCTCGGCGAATTCGGGCTCGCCCAGATCCGCCCGCCATGAGCCTCGACGATCGAACGGCTGATCGCAAGCTCCATGCCCATGCCTTCGGGCTTGGCGGTGTAGAAGGCGCTGAAGATACGGTCGAGATTGTCCGGCGCGAGCCCGGCGCCGGTATCCGCGACCGTCACCAGCGCACCTTTCGATTCGTTGCGTGCGGCGCTCACCGTCAGCACGCGCCGGCCGTCGAGCGCCCGGTTCATCGCTTCCATGCCGTTGAGAACGAGATTGAGGATGACCTGCTGCAACTGCACGCGACGCCCTGCACCAGCGGCACGTCGTCGGCGAGATCGGTGCGCAGCGTGACGTCGTTGTGCACAATCTCGCTGTCGATCAGGCTGACAGTCGCCAGGATAATGTCGTTGATGACGAGCCAGTCCTTCTCGGGCGGCGAGACCTTGGTGAGCGCGCGCACCTGCGCGATGATCTCGCTCGCCCGGTTGGCGTCCTTGACCAGACGCGTGACCGCCTGCCGTGCCTCGTCGAGATTGGGCGGCTCGTCCGCCAGCCAGCGCAGACAGGCATTGCCGTTGATCACCGTCGCGGCGAGCGGCTGATTGACCTCGTGCGCGATCGAGGCGGTCAGTTCGCCGAGCGTCGTGCCGCGGCCGACATGGGCGAGCTGCGAGCGCGCCTCGTAGGCCGCCGCCTTTTCCGATTCGATCTTGAGCGAGAGATAGGTCGTGGTGGCGATCGCCAAGAGGCTGATCGCAGTATTGATGACGCCGACCCCGGTCGAACCGCTGGCTGCCGTCAGCAAGTCACTCAGCAGCGTCAGGCCGATGCAGCCGGCGCCGACCAGCGCGACGCCCGCAGAAGCGGACCGACATCAGCACAACGGCGGTGTAGAACGCCGGAAAGGCGATTGCCAAATCGGCAACGGTGTCGGCGATGAAAATGGCAGCCGCGAGCGCGACCGTCGCGGCGGGAAAAAGCCACGGCGCGGTGAAGGCGCGGAGATTTTGCAGTTTCATTCGAGCGGCCCCCGGTCGGCTTCAAATGGCCCAGCAAGCTCGCCAATATTGGCGGCGAAGACAGGGGTAGGAGGTGCGGGACGAATTAAACTTCCGGTCATGTCTCGCGACCATGACGATTTGAAGCTGCCATGCTAAACACGCCGCGCCATTAACACCGCTAATGTCGGATCATGCCCAAAACGCCTTCCCTCTCCTCCTTCCGCCGCATCGTCGTGAAGGTCGGCTCGTCGCTCTTGGTGGACGCCGCCGCCGGCTCGCTCAAGCGCGACTGGCTGGCCTCGCTCGCCGCCGACATCGCCGGCCTGCACGCACAGAAGCGCGACGTCATCGTGGTGTCCTCAGGCGCCATCGCGCTCGGCCGCGCCGTGCTCAAGCTGCCCGCCGGCGCGCTAAAGCTCGAGGACAGCCAGGCCGCCGCCGCCGTCGGCCAGATCGCGCTGGCGCGCGCCTGGTCGGAATCGTTAAGCGCGCATGGCCTGACCGCCGGCCAGGTGCTGGTCACGCTCGGCGACACCGAAGAGCGCCGCCGCTATCTCAACGCGCGCTCGACCATCGCCAAGCTGCTGGAATGGCGCAGCGTGCCGGTGATCAACGAGAACGACACCGTCGCCACCTCCGAGATCCGCTACGGCGACAACGATCGCCTGGCCGCGCGCGTCGCCACCATGATGAGCGCCGATCTGCTGGTGCTGCTGTCGGACGTCGACGGGCTTTACGACAAGCCGCCCAATCTTGACGACAAGAGCGCGGGCGGCGCCACGCTGGTGCCGCTGGTCGCGCGCATCACGCCGGAGATCGAGGCGATGGCGGGCGCGTCGGCCTCGGCCTTGGCGCGCGGCGGCATGCTGACCAAGATCGAGGCCGGCAAGATCGCTACCACCGCCGGCACGCACATGATCATCGCCTCCGGCCACGTGCAGCATCCGCTGAAGCGCATCGCCGACGGCGGCGCCTGCACCTGGTTCCTGACGCCGGCCAATCCGGTGACCGCGCGCAAGAAGTGGATCGCCGGTTCGCTCGAGCCGCGCGGCGCGCTGGTGATCGACGCCGGCGCTGTGAAGGCGTTGCGCTCGGGCAAGAGCCTGCTGCCGGCCGGCGTGGTCAAGGTCGAGGGCGCCTTCGGGCGCGGCGACGCGGTGGTGGTGCGCGGGCCGGACGGCGCCGAGATCGGCCGCGGGCTGATCGCCTTCGACGCCGACGACGCCGAGCGGATCAAGGGCCGCTCGTCGGCGGATATCCCCGCCATCCTCGGCTTTTCCGGGCGGACCGAGATGATTCACCGCGACGATCTTGTTCTGGGCGGAGAGTAGCCGGACGAAGATCGTGCTCGGGCGCGATCATGCCGGCATCGGCGACGATCGTTGCGATGCCGCCAAGACGAAGACTTTCCTCTTGGAACTCCGGCGGGGCTTCGGCGCTATCCCCGCGACGACGCGACACGTGACTCAAAGCGACCTTGAAAGGCGATTAACCGATCGCCCGGAAACCCTGGCCCACCGGAGGCCGGGGTTCTCTGTTTCCGGCCGCCGCCGATTTTCCCCCCTTGCGATCAAAGGTTTGCAGGTCGGCCAATGGCCGACACCGCCGGAGGCGCGCCGATGCGCGGCCGGCCTCGGTCAGTGGCCGAGGCAGTTCAATGGCTTAGGAGCGGCGGCTGCGCGGCTTGCCGGAGCGGCGGCTGGCGCCCGATTTGCGCTGCACCGGATGCGCCGGCAGCGCCAAAAAAGTCCCGTCGGGAAACTCGAGATGACGGCTGAAAACCTGCATTTGGCCTTCGCCGCCGCGCTTTCCTTCGATCACGAACTTGGTGCCGACCGGAAAACGCTTGGGCAACCTTTTGGAACGACACGCCATGACACCCTCCACACGCCTGACCCCCCGAAGAGATCATGCCATTAAGTCTGCCACACCCTGGCACCCCAATGTAAAAGCCGATTGACCGGTTCCGGGTGCTGGCGGGTTATCCACGCTATCCCCAGCTACCTCTGCGATTGCGCTGGAACCGGGCTGCCTCGCCCCCGGCAGGCCGACGTGATAGGAACCAAGCGGATCGGGTTTTGACGGGCCTTCGCCATGAGTGCGCCGCTGAAAAGCATTGAAGGGACTGGGGATATTGCCGCCTGCATGGCGGAGATCGGCCGCCAGGCGAGGCTCGCCGCCCGCGCCTTGGCGCTCGCCCCCGCCGCCCAGAAAGACCGCGCCCTGGAACGCATGGCCGCCGCCGTCCGGGAGCAGAAATCCCGCATTCTGGCCGCCAATGCCGAGGATAACGCTGAGGCGCGTGGTTCCGGCATGACCGGCGCCTTTCTCGACCGGCTTTCGCTCGATGCCGCGCGGGTCGAGGCGATCGCGGCCGCCATCGACGCCGTGCGCGCGCTCAAGGATCCTATTGGCATTGTTACCGAATCCTGGACGCGGCCGAACGGCATGAGCATCGAACGAGTTCGGGTGCCGCTCGGCGTCATCGGCATCGTCTACGAGAGCCGCCCGAACGTGACCGCCGATGCCGGCGCGCTCTGCCTGAAATCCGGCAATGCCGCGATCCTGCGCGGCGGCTCCGACAGCCTGCGCACCAGCCGCGCCATCGTCGCCGCGCTCGGCCAAGGCTTGCGCGAGGCGGAGTTGCCCGAGGCCGCGATCCAGTTGGTGCCGACCCGCGACCGCGCCGCGGTCGGGCTGATGCTCAGCGGACTCGACGGCAATATCGACGTCATCGTTCCGCGCGGCGGCAAAAGCCTCGTGCAGCGCGTGCAGTCGGAGGCGCGCGTGCCGGTCTTCGCGCATCTGGAGGGCGTCTGCCACGTCTACGTCGATAAGGCGGCTTCTCTTGAGATGGCCAAGAAGATCGTGCTCAACGCCAAGATGCGGCGCACCGGCGTGTGCGGCGCGGCCGAGACTCTGTTGGTCGATCGCGCCGCGGCGGCGAAATTCCTCAAGCCTCTGGTGGAAATGCTNNTTACCGCGGCTATCGAGCATATCGAGCGCTACGGCTCCCACCATACCGACGCCATCGTCACCGGCGATCCGGCTGCGGCGGAGAAGTTTCTGCGCGAGGTGGATTCCGCGATCGTGCTGCACAATGCCTCGACTCAATTCGCGGACGGCGGCGAATTCGGCTTTGGCGCCGAGATCGGCATCGCGACCGGCCGGCTGCATGCGCGCGGGCCGGTCGGCGTCGATCAACTCACGACCTTCAAATATCGCATCCGCGGAAGTGGTCAGACCCGGCCGTGACACCGCAAAAACCCGCCCGCGCCGAGTGCGTGCTTCCACCTCACGCGCCCGGCATGAGGATCGGCCTGTTCGGCGGCACATTTGACCCGCCGCACCAGGCGCACCTCGCCGCCAGTTTGCTCGCGCTCAAACGGCTGAAGCTCGACAGCGTGTGGTGGCTGGTCACCCCCGGCAATCCGCTCAAGAACACCAGCGGGCTCGCCCCATTGCAGAAGCGAATTGCAGCCGCCCGCGGGCTCACGCGTCATCCGAGCATCCACGTGACCGGCATCGAGGCTGTCATCAACACGAGATACACACACAATACGATGAAATGGCTGATCGCCCGCTGCCCGCGGGTTCGCTTCGTCTGGGTCATGGGCGCGGACAATCTGCGGAGTTTTCACCGCTGGCAGAAGTGGCGCGGAATAGCGAAGCTGATGCCGTTCGTCGTCATCGACCGCCTAGGGCCTAGTCTCTACGCCGCCGCCAGTCCGGCCGGCCAGGCGTTTGCCCGCGCGCGCATTGCGGAACCCGAAGCCGCTTCCCTTCCCTACCGCAAACCGCCGGCCTGGGTGTTTCTGCATGGCCTCAAATCGGGTTTGTCCTCGACGGCGCTGCGGGCCATGCGCCGGCGCGGCGGAACCCCCGCACGCAGAAAGAAGACGTCGAAGAGTGGAAAGAATAGAGTGAAATAGCTATCTTGATCGGATGCCCCTCGCGAGCCGGGCCGGGCAATGAACGAAAAGGGAAAAAACCTCTGACCAAACCTGCAGTCTCTCGGGCGGCCCGTCGCATGCCCGAACCGGCGTCCCGGCACCCCAGTGCCAAGGAGACGCTCCGCATCGTCCTCGCCCGATTGGAAGACATAAAGGCGGAGGACAGCGTCACCATCGATCTCAACGGCAAATCCTCCATCGGCGATTACATGGTCGTGACTTCCGGCCGATCGCAGCGCCATGTCGGCGCGGTCGCCGAGAACGTGGTCAAGGGTCTCAAGGCCGCCGGCCTGTCCGGTATTCGCGTCGAGGGCATGCGGCAAGGCGACTGGGTGCTGATCGATGCCGGCGACGTGATCGTCCACGTTTTCCGGCCGGAAGTGCGCGAGTTCTACAGCCTGGAAAAGATGTGGTCGGCAAACAGCCCAGACCGAAAGCGCTCGAACTGATAGTGTTGGCAGCACGATGCGCATCATCGTTGCCGCCGTCGGACGCCTAAAGCAGGGCCCAGAAACCGAACTTTCCGAGCGCTTCCGCAAGCGCGCGGCGCAAATCGGCCGCAATCTCGGTCTGCGCGACGTCGAAATCGTCGAAATCAGGGAAAGCCGCGCTGACGATCCGGCCAAGCGCATGATCGAGGAATCGATCGCGCTCGCCAATATTATCCCGCAAGGCGCGGCGCTCGTGCTGCTCGATGCCCACGGCGAAAACTTCGACAGCGCCAGACTTGCCGGCAAACTGGCAGCATGGCGCGGCAATGACCGGCCGGCGGTGGTTTTCATGATCGGCGGCGCCGACGGCCTCGCCGCCACCTTGCGGGCGAAAGCCGAGTTGCGGCTGGCGTTCGGCGCGGCCACCTGGCCGCACCAGCTGGTGCGGATCATGCTGTTGGAACAGCTTTATCGCGCCACCACGATCCTGACCGGCCACCCCTATCATCGCGCCTAGCGCACGGTGCCGAAAAGTTGGGACCGGCTTCGGCCGATACCGCGCGCCAATAATTGCGTCGCAGATTGGTCGTAATCTGACGGCAAAAGACCGGATGGAACTATGGTCTTGCCCTCCCAACCTACGGGCGTAACGTGGTTGCAATGATTTGTCTTGGGGGATTCAGCGGCCTCGATACGCGCGCCGCGTTTATCGCAGCGCTGGCGCTCGGGTTGCCGGTCACGCTCGCCGTCCAGGGGGTGGCACAGGAAAAACCCGTGCTGCTCGCGCAAAACGACAAGGCGGTAAAAATTGACGCGCTCAAGCAGCGCGACCAGGACCTCAAGGCCGCGCGCGACGCGCACAGCAAGTCGATCGAGACCGAATCCGCGATCAAGCGCGAGATCGAGCAGATCGGCGCCGACCGCCGCAAGCTCAACCAGGACCTGATCGACACGGCCGGCCGCATCCGCGGCGTCGAAGCGCAAGTTGCCGCGACCGAGACGCGGCTCAAGTCGCTCGACGGCAACGAGCTTGGCATCCGCAAGTCGCTCGAGGGCCGCCGCGCCGTGATCGGCGAAGTGCTGGCCGCGCTTCAGCGCATCGGCCATCATCCGCCGCCGGCGTTGATCGCAAGCCCAGAGGACGCGCTTCAATCGGTGCGCACCGCCATGCTGCTGGGCGCCGTGCTTCCCGAGATGCGGCACGAGGTCGAGGCGCTCGCCAACGATCTCACCAACTTGCTCGACGTCCGCAAAAAGATCGCCGGCGAACGCGACCGGCTGAAAACCGAGGTCGCCTCGCTCGGCGACGAGCGCACGCGTATGACCGCGTTGGTCGGCGAACGTCAAAAGCAGCAGGCGGAGCGCGAAAAGGCGCTCAACGCCGAGCGGGCGCGTGCCAGCCAATTGGCCCATCAGGTCGATAATCTCAAAGATTTGATCACCAAACTGGAGCAAGGGCTCGATCCCGCGACCAGGGCTGCCCGCGAGGCCGGCCGCGGCGATAAGCGCTCCGCCATGTCGGCGCTGCGCGATCCGGGACGGCTAGCGCCGGCGGTTTCCTTTGCGTCCTTGCGCGGGCAAGTTCCGATTCCGGTTAACGGCGTCAAATTGAAGGAATTCGGTGTCCCCGACGGCGTCGGCGGGGTGGAAAAGGGCGTTTCCATCGCAACCCGTACCGGAGCCCAAGTCACCGCTCCAGCCGACGGCTGGGTGGTCTACGCCGGTCCATTCCGTTCCTACGGACAACTCTTGATCCTCAATGCCGGCAACGGCTATCATATCTTGCTCGCTGGGATGGAACGGATATCAGTTGATCTCGGACAGTTCGTGCTGACCGGAGAACCCGTTGCGGTGATGGGAAATGGCTCCCATATCGCAGCGATCCTCGCGACAGGTTCCAGCCAACCGGTGCTCTACATCGAGTTTCGTAAGGACGGGGTTCCCGTCGATCCAGGCCCATGGTGGGCAGCTGACGAAGGCGAAAAGGTTCGCGGATAATGCGCAAGACCACATTAATTCTACTCGGCGCGGCGGCTGGAGCGGCAATGACGCTGCTCGCGACACAGCCACATATGATCTTCATCGGTGCGAGCGCCAAAGCGGCCGCCGCCGACACCTACCGGCAGCTCAATCTGTTCGGCGACGTGTTTGAGCGCGTGCGCGCCGACTACGTCGAGAAGCCGGACGACAGCAAGCTGATCGAGAACGCGATCAACGGCATGCTGGCCGGGCTCGATCCGCATTCCAGCTACATGGATCCGAAGAGTTTCCGTGACATGCAGGTGCAGACCCGCGGCGAATTCGGCGGGCTCGGCATCGAAGTCACCATGGAAGACGGGCTGATCAAGGTGGTGGCGCCGATCGACGAGACGCCTGCCGCCAAGGCCGGCGTCATGGCCAACGACATCATCACGCAGCTCGACGGTGAGCAGGTACAGGGCCTCACCCTGAACCAGGCGGTCGAGAAAATGCGTGGCCCCGTGAATACCAAGATCAAGCTCACCATCATGCGCAAGGGCCAGGACAAGCCGATCGAGGTGTCGATCACGCGCGACGTCATTCGCGTGCGCTCGGTGCGCTCGCAGGTGGAGGGCGACGACGTCGGCTATATCCGGCTCACCCAGTTCAACGAACAGACCACCGACGGATTGAAGAAGGCGATTGCCGACATCTCGGCGAAGGTGAGCAACGACAAGCTCAAGGGCTACATTCTCGACCTGCGCAACAATCCAGGCGGCCTGCTCGACCAGGCTATCTCGGTATCGGACGCCTTCCTGCAAAAGGGCGAGATCGTGTCCACGCGCGGCCGCAATGCCGAGGAGACACAGCGCTTCAACGCGCGGCCGGGCGACCTCACCAATAACAAGCCGGTGATCGTATTGATCAACGGCGGCTCGGCGTCGGCCTCGGAAATCGTCGCCGGTGCGTTGCAGGACCACAGGCGGGTCACGGTCCTCGGCACGCGTTCGTTCGGCAAGGGTTCGGTGCAGACCATCATCCCGCTCGGCTCCGGCAACGGCGCGCTGCGCCTGACCACGGCACGCTACTACACGCCGTCCGGCCGTTCGATCCAGGCCAAGGGCATCGTGCCTGATATCGAGGTGCTGCAAGACTTGCCGGACGACATCAAGGCGAAGACCGATACCAGCACCAAAGGTGAGGCCTCGCTGCGCGGGCACCTCAAGGGCGACGCCGGCAAGGAACAGACCGGCTCGCAGTCCTACGTTCCGCCCGACCCCAAGAACGACAAGGCGCTCACAATGGCGGAGGACCTGTTGCGCGGCACCCAGGTCAATTCGGCCTTCCCGCCGAATCCCAAGGCACCGGTCCCGAACTAAGCGCGGCCCGGTCGGCCAGAAACGAATACCGGCGGGGCGGCCCAAGGGCCGCCCCGTTCGGTTGTGGCAAACCCGCCCGGAATCGTCGCGTGCTAGACTCCGCGAATGATTCGCGAGGATTTGGGCCTTGTCATCGGATGATCTGAACGCCCCCCTCGGCCAGGACAAGCGAAAGAGTCTGCCGAAGCTCCCGATTGGCGCCTCGCAAATTCTCGCGGGCGTTTTGGCGTTGTTCGGCCTCGCCGTGGTGGCCTGGGCGATTTTTGTCAACGACCCCTTGGGCGGCGAGCCCACTGCGGTGGTCGCCACTTCGCCAGCCAAAACGCAGCCAAAATCGGCCGGAGACGGCCCGTCGGTCCAGAAGGCATCATCCGCACCATCCGAAAACGCGCCGTCGGCGAGCGCCGCCGTCCCCGCCGCGGATACCGCGCCGCCCGGCAGCAAGACCATCACCATCATCGACGGGTCGAGCGGCAAGCATTTGAACGTGATCGTTCCGGGTAAATCGAGCGATCTTGCGCCAAAGACGCTGGTTGACCAGCGACTTCTGGAACTCACCAGCCACGGCGCCGTCCCGAAGATCGCGGCCGATGGCGCGCGGCCGTTCACGCTCTACGCGCATCCGCGCAAGCTGCCGGCGGACAAAACCAACGCGCCCCGCATTGCCATCATCGTCGGCGGCCTGGGCATCAGCGCGACCGGCACCGCTGACGCGTTGTCGAAATTGCCGGCGCCGGTGACGCTGGCCTTCGCGCCCTATGGCGCGGACCTCGACAAGCTGGCGGAGCGCGCGCGGGTCGAAAATCACGAGGTGCTGCTGCAGGCGCCAATGGAGCCGTTCGACTATTCCGACAACGATCCCGGACCGCAGACCCTGCTGACCTCGCTCACGCCCGACCAGAACATCGACCGGCTGCACTGGCAGATGAGCCGCTTCCAAGGTTATGTCGGTATCGTGAGTTATATGGGCGCGCGGTTCACGGCGTCCGAATCTTCGTTGGCGCCGGTGCTGCGCGACACCGCCAAGCGCGGATTGATCTACGTGGATGATGGCGCCTCGTCGCGCAGCGTCGCCGGACAGATCGCTGCCAGCCATAACCTGCCGTTCGCCAAAACCGATGTCGTGATCGACGCAGTGCCGACACCGGTCGAGATCGACCGCGCGCTGGCGCGTCTGGAGGTCATGGCGCGCGATCGCGGGACGGCGGTCGGGATCGCCAACGCGCTGCCGGGAACAATCAGCCACATCGCCGAATGGGCGAAAAAAGTGGAAGCCCGCGGCTTCGTGCTGGTTCCGATCACCATGGTGGCGGTGAAGGAAAAGTCGTCATAGTGTCATTCGACGGCGCGATCGAACCGCCGCCGGAATGACGGAGCGTGAATGCCGCCCTTTGAATCCCTTCCCTATCGTCCTTGCGCCGGAATGATGGTGCTCAATCACGCCGGCCTCGTCTTCATCGGACGCCGCGCGAGCGGCCCCGAGCACATCGACGAGACGCATGTCTGGCAGATGCCGCAAGGCGGCATCGACGAGAATGAAGATCCATACAAAGCCGCCCTGCGCGAGCTTTACGAGGAAACCACGATCCGCACGGTGGAAAAGCTGGGCGAGATCCCGGAATGGCTCGCCTACGATATCCCGCGCAGCATCGTCGGCGAGGCATGGGGCGGCAAATATCGCGGGCAGAAGCAGAAATGGTTCGCCCTGCGCTTCACCGGCAACGACAGTGAAATCAACATCCTCAACCCCGGCGACGGACACAAGCCGGAGTTCATCGACTGGCGCTGGGTGAAGATGGCCGAATTACCCGACCTAGTCGTGCCGTTCAAGCGGCAGACTTACGAGCGGGTGGTGAAGGAATTTAAAAAGTTCGCTGGCTGATTTTTTGTCATGGCCGGGCTTGTCCCGGCCATCCACGCCTTAGCTTAGATGACATTCCCCAAAGACGTGGGTGCACGGCAAGAGGCCGGGCATGACGGAGAAGGGCGCAGGCGTTTCAGATTAATGCATCGCCGTGCCGGTCAAGTGCCGGTCGACGGTCTTGAAATGATCGAGCCGTGTGATCAGTTTGTCGAGCGCGGAGCCCGCCTCGGTCTTCTCGATGCGGCTCTCCAATTCGCTGATGCGGGCCGAAATCACGGTGCGGTCGATGGCTTCCACCGACTCGGCCAAATCGGCGAGCACGATAAGGCCCTGCGCCGACACTTCGGCGAAACCGCCCAGCACCACGATCTTCCGCTCGCCGTCCGCACCGTGAACCGTCAGGATGCCCGGCCGCAACGTGGCCACCATGGGCGCGTGATTGGCCAGCACGCCAAAATCGCCCTCGGCGCCCGGCACGTCCACCTGCTCGACCTCGCCGGAGAACAACAGCTTTTCCGGAGATACCAGTTCGAAATGCAAGCTTGCCATTGTTCGCTCAAGCCTTGTTCTTGCCGATCGCGAAACCGACGCCCAGTCCGATCACGCCGCCGATCAACGTGATCAACGCGATGTGCTGAACCTGGCTGCTGGTCAGCGGCCCGTTATCGTGCGCGACTTGGTTGCCCTTCACTTCGATGCTCAACGGCCCCAGCTTGATCTCAGCCGACTCGGGCCGCGTCATGTAGCCCGACACGGCTCCAACCAGGAGCCCGATGAGCAGAAAGACGATGAGGTTGGACCGGACTGGCATGGTCATGCCGCTTCCGCCGCGAGCTTCTTGCCCTTCTCGATCGCTTCTTCGATGGTGCCGACCATGTAGAAGGCCGCCTCCGGTAGGTGGTCATACTTGCCTTCACACAAGCCCTGGAAGCCCTTGATGGTGTCGGCCAGGTCGACCAGTTTGCCGGGCGAGCCGGTGAAAACTTCGGCGACAAAGAACGGCTGCGACAGGAAACGCTCGATCTTGCGCGCCCGCGCCACCGCGGTTTTATCCTCTTCCGAGAGCTCGTCCATGCCGAGAATGGCGATGATGTCCTGCAAGCCCTTATAGCGTTGCAGAATCTGCTGAACCTGACGCGCCACCGCGTAGTGCTCCTCGCCCACGATCAGCGGCGACAGCATGCGCGAAGTCGAGTCGAGCGGATCGACCGCCGGATAAATGCCCTTGGCGGCGATGTCGCGCGACAGCACCGTCGTCGCGTCCAAGTGCGCGAACGACGTGGCCGGCGCCGGATCGGTCAAGTCGTCGGCCGGCACGTAGATGGCCTGCACCGAAGTGACCGAACCCTTGTGGGTGGTGGTGATGCGTTCCTGCAGCGTGCCCATGTCGGTGGCGAGCGTCGGCTGATAGCCNNCTCGGAATACGGCCGAGCAGCGCCGACACTTCCGAACCGGCCTGCGTGAAACGGAAGATGTTGTCGACGAAGAACAACACGTCCTGGCCCTGATCGCGAAAATGTTCCGCCACCGTCAAGCCGCTGAGTCCGACACGCGCGCGCGCGCCCGGCGGCTCGTTCATCTGCCCGTACACCAGCGCGCATTTCGAGCCTTCGACCGAACCCTTGTGCGGGTCCTTGTTGACGCCCGATTCGATCATCTCGTGATAGAGGTCGTTGCCCTCGCGCGTGCGTTCGCCCACGCCGGCGAACACGGAATAGCCGCCGTGCGCCTTGGCGACGTTGTTGATCAACTCCATGATCAGAACGGTCTTGCCGACGCCGGCGCCGCCGAACAGGCCGATCTTGCCGCCCTTGGCATAGGGCGCGAGCAGATCGACTACCTTGATGCCGGTGACGAGGATCTGCGCCTCGGTGGATTGGTCGGTGTAGGTCGGCGCTTCCTGATGGATCGCGCGCTTGGCCGAGGCGTTGACGGGACCCGCTTCGTCGACCGGCTCGCCGATCACGTTGATGATGCGGCCGAGCAATTCCGGGCCAACCGGCACGGAAATCGGCGCACCGGTGTCGGTGACTTCCTGACTGCGCACCAGGCCTTCGGTGGAGTCCATGGCGATGGTGCGCACGGTCGATTCGCCGAGGTGCTGGGCCACTTCCAGCACCAGCCGATTGCCGTGGTTCTTGGTCTCTAACGCATTGAGAATGGCCGGCAATTCGCCTTCGAACTGCACGTCGACGACGGCGCCGATGACNNTCCTTGGTGATCATCGCCTGGCGGGTGCGGTTATAGGTCAACGTCTGCTTGCGGATCATTTCGCCGGCATTGCGGGTGGCGTTATCCATCGCGCTCATGCGCGCGCCCTGCTCGGAGGCGGCGTTTTCCAGCAGTGCACGGAACACTTGCACCGACAGATTACGCGGCAGCAGGTCGGCGAGGATATCTTCCTCTTCCGGTTCGTATTCGTAAGCCGCGGCGGGACCGGCCGGCGCGGCCTTCTCGAACACCGGCGGGATGATCTGCTGCGCCGTCGGGACCTGGGCGATCACCGAGCGGAAGCGCGAGAAGAACAGCGTACCGACGTCGAATTCGCCCGCCTCGAACAGCGCGACGACCTTCTTGGCGATCATCTCGGCCTGCTCGAAGCCGATCTGCTTGATGCCGCGCAACTCGATGGTCTCGATGATCTGCTTGCCGTAAACCCGGCGCAGCTGGTCTTGCCCCTTGCGGCCGACGCAGAGGATCTTGACGTCCTTGCCCTGGCTCATCAGCGCATTCGCCCTGTCGCGCGCCAGCCGCACGATCGACGAATTGAACGCGCCGCACAGGCCGCGCTCGGCGGTGCAGACGACCAGCAGATGGACTTTGTCGTTGCCGGTTCCCGCAAGTAGCCGGGGCGCGGAGTCGCTGCCGGCCACCGCCGCGGCGATCGAGCCGAGCACCGTGCTCATTCTTTCCGCATAAGGACGCGCCGCTTCCGCCGCCACCTGCGCACGGCGCAGCTTGGACGCCGCGACCATCTGCATGGCCTTGGTGATCTTTTGCGTCGCCTTGGTCGCGGCGATGCGAACGCGCATGTCCTTGAGGGAGGCCATTTCTTCTCAGTCGCCCTTAGTCGAACCGCTCATCTTCGTTCGTCATGCCCGGCCTCGTGCCGGGCGTGACAGGGGATCACGTAAATGTCTTGGCGTAGCCGTCGACCACGTCCTTGAGCTTGGCTTCATCGTCCTTGGAGAGGTCGCCGCTCTTGCGGATGCTGTCGAGCAGGCCGGCGTGCTTGGTGCGCATCAGCGTGAGCAGACCGCTCTCGAAGGCGCGCACGCGCGCGACTTCGAACTTGTCGAGATAGCCGTTGACGCCGGCATAGATGACGCAGACCTGTTCTTCCATCTTGAGCGGAGAGAACTGCGGCTGCTTGAGCAACTCGGTCAGGCGCGAGCCGCGCGCCAGCATGCGCTGGGTGGTGGCGTCGAGGTCCGAGCCGAATTGCGCGAAAGCCGCCATCTCGCGGTATTGCGCGAGCTCGCCTTTGATCTTGCCGGCGACCTTCTTCATCGCCTTGGTTTGCGCGGCGGAACCGACGCGCGACACCGACAGGCCGACGTTCACCGCCGGGCGGATGCCCTGATAGAACAGATCGGTTTCCAGGAAGATCTGGCCGTCGGTGATNNTCGCGGCCCGGCGGGCGGCGCAGCAGCAGCGACATCTGCCGATAGGCAACCGCCTGCTTCGACAGATCATCATAGATGATGACCGCGTGCATGCCGTTGTCGCGGAAATATTCGCCCATGGTGCAGCCGGCAAACGGCGCCAGGAACTGCATGGGCGCCGGATCGGACGCGGTGGCGGCGACGATAATGGAATAATCGAGCGCGCCCTGCTCCTCCAGCACCTTGACGAACTGCGCCACCGTCGAGCGCTTCTGCCCTACCGCGACATAGACGCAGTAGAGCTTGATCTTTTCGTCGTCCTGCGCGTTGAGCGGCTTTTGATTGAGGATGGTGTCGAGCGCGATCGCGGTCTTGCCGGTCTGGCGG
>PMAF01000179.1 GCA_003152455.1 Hyphomicrobiales bacterium | reverse complement strand
AATCAATGAGTCCTGACCCTAGGGGGATAGGCGAGAAGAATAAGCAAATTCTGACTTACTCGTTACCGACATTTGTCCGCTCGCCCGTTGACGCGGCGGTCGAACGCCTGCGCGCCATTAGCGCGTGCAAGTGAGGCGCTGACAAACCGCGGCTCGGCAAAAGGCAAGACCTGCAAGCTCGAATTGATCTAGGCGTCGACGAAGTCGAACGCATCCCGATGGCGGACCACGCGGCCGGTGGACGGCGAGGGGAAATGCGCCGTGCACATGAGCGTAGGCGTATCGCAGAAGCGGCCGAACAATTCTCGCCTCGACTCTCCCGCCTGTATGGAGTCGTAATCCGACATCATGCCAAGCTCAGGATACCGGGCTTGCAGCGGTGAGTGGATCATGTCGCCGGTAATGATGGCATCGGCGCCGGGCTTGCCGACCTGCACCGAATAGTGATCGATAGTGTGGCCGGGCGTGGGGATGAGCGTAACGAGTTCGTTGAACGCGTGCGCGCTCTTGACGATATCGACGCGATTGGCTGCCACAATCGGGAGCACGGAATCGGTGACCCATGGGCACGCTACCGGGTCGTCCTTTTGGCGCTTGGTCCAGTAAGCAAGTTCGCGGTCAGCAAATACGTAGCGCGCCTTCGGGAAGGTTGGCACCCACTGGCCATTCTCGAGCCGCGTGTTCCACCCAACGTGGTCGGTGTGCAAATGCGTGCACATGACGAAATCGATATCGTTCACACTGAATCCGCTTGCCCTGAGGTTCTTCTGGTAGCGATCGGAATTCATCATGTGCCAGAAACTCCGCGTCGGTCGCGGCTTATGGTTGCCAACGCACGAGTCGATCATGATCGTATGGTGAGGTGTCCGCACGATGTAGCTCTGGATGCAGAGCATCAGCTTGTCCCCGGCATCGAGGAATCTGGGCTGTAGCCACCCCCGGTTCTCGTCGAGAAGCTCCCTCGTCATGGTCGGGAAAAATTGCATCGCGTCGAAGAATGGACCCTCCTGCTCGATGATGCGGTGGATCGTGACGCTGCCAATTTCGATTGTGGCGGGCAAGACCGGCCTCCGTCTCTGCACAAATCGCGCGTACAAGCAGCATCTATCGAAGGCGCGGACAGTGCAATGTCCGAACGTCTCACTTCACGACGGAAACACGTATCTGCCTTTATCTCAAGGATCGGAACAGTCGACGCTTTCGCTTATTGCCGGCCATGAACGAGATCGGGGGTCGATGCTCCGGCATTCGCGTCCTCAAGTATCATGTCCGCACCCTTTTCGCCGATCATGATCGTTGCCGCATTGGTATTGCCGGAAACGACCGCCGGCATGATCGAGGCGTCGATCACGCGCAGACCCGCGAATCCGCGTACCTGTAGCCGCTCATCGACCACGGCATTCTGATCCTGGCCCATGCGGCAGGTACCCACGGGATGATAGGTAGTGGAGCCGCGGCGGCGGATAAAATCAAGCAAACCATCGTCGCTATCACATTGCTTTCCCGGCTCGATCTCCTCCGCGATATGGCACGCCATGGCGGGTGCCTGGAAGATTCTGCGCATCGCCGCGACCCCCGCCACGATGGTCTCGCGATCCTTCTGTGTCGCCAGATAGTTTGGGTGAATTGCCGGGGCCTGTCGCGGATCGGCGGATTTGATGCGCACATAGCCGCGGCTCTCCGGCCGCAGCAACACGCAATTACCAGTCACGCCCGGGAATGGATGCAGTTCGCCACCGATGGTGCCGGCCGAGAATAGGGAAATCGAGCATTGCGAGTCGGGCGTTCCCGACGAGGGCAGCGCGCGCAAGAAACATGCGGCGGAGACCGCCGGGATTGCGAGATAACCGCGGCGCGTGAGAATGTAGTGTAAGCCGTGCGAGAGCTTTCCGCTCCAGTTGCGTACCGCGTCGTTGAGCGTGATCGGCTCCTTGCAGCGCAAAATGATGCGACCCGAAAAATGGTCGTTGAGATCGTCGCCGACGCCCGGCACATCGCCGATCACGGAGATTCCGTGCGACCTTAGAAGCGAGGCCGGTCCAACCCCCGAAAGCTGCAACAGTTGCGGCGAATTGAAAGCGCCCGAAGCAACAATCACTTCGACATTGGCGCGCGCGCTGCTTTTGCGGTTTCCGACCAGATATTCGATGCCGGTCGCGCGCCGTCCGTCGAAGAGAATGCGCGTGGCGAGCGCATTCGAAACCACCTTGAGATTGGCGCGCCGTTGCGCCCACTTCAGATAGCCTCCCGCGGTCGAGGAGCGCACGCCGTTGCGCATCGTGGTCTGGTAATAGCCTGCGCCTTCTTGCGCCGCTCCGTTGAAATCGTCGTTGCGCGGATAGCCGCACTGCACTGCCGCTTCCACATAGGCTTCCGCGAGCGGATGCCGGTCGCGCAAGTCCGAAACCGAAAGCGGTCCGTCAGCACCATGAAATTCATCCGCGCCGCGCTCGTTGTCTTCCGCCTTGCGGAAATAGGGCAGGACGTCGTCGAAACTCCAACCGGCATTGCCGAGCTGCCGCCAATAATTGAAATCCTCCGCCTGTCCGCGGATGTAGATCAATCCATTGATCGAACTGGACCCCCCAAGCACCTTTCCGCGCGGCGCGATAACCTCGCGGTTGTGGCATTCAGCTTGCGGCTCTGTCGCATAGCACCAATTGTACCGGCTATCGTCGAAAAGCCTGCCGAAGCCGAGCGGGATATGAAGCCATGGGTGCAAGTTGCTGGGGCCCGCTTCCAACAGCATGACGCGATGCCGCCCCGACGCCGTGAGCCGATTGGCCAGAACGCACCCGGCGCTGCCGGCTCCCACGATGATGAAGTCGAACGCCTCGGAATTCGCCACGCGTTTTCCTCCATTGATGCGACCTCGGGGGATCGTTGCTGCAATTTCGAAACGATATCACGGCTCAAAATGGAGGTCTGCGACGTATCTCACCGGCGGCTGGGACGACGATGGATGTCTGCTTTTGGCACTTAGATGGGGTAATCGGCCGGCCGGCGTTTCGATCGCTGGAGATTTTGGGGTGCTGCGCTTCAGGCTGATGGT
>PMAF01000069.1 GCA_003152455.1 Hyphomicrobiales bacterium | reverse complement strand
CAATGAGTCCTGACCCTAGTTGAACATCCGGAACCAAGTGATTTTCGGCGGGTTGAAAGAAGCGCCGCCGCGCATGGAGAAAACGATATGACCGATAAAACCACGACTGCCAACGACACTAAGAAGAAGCAAACCGGGATTGCCATCCTGGCATGATGGGCGATGGCACCGAAGAGCGGAATCTTAACGAGCGCGGCAACCCCGAGGCTCGCCTAAAAAAGACTGACGTGGACGCCGCTTTCAGCAAAAAATAGCCCGGCCACGACAAAGCTCTCGTTCTGAAAAAAGCCGCCTCAGTAGGCGGCTTTTTTATCATTCACCAACAGGCAGATTGTCGGCTATTGGCAGATTTTGTTGCAGAAGTCGGCGATCAGTGCGGTTGGGCGCTGAATCGATTGTTTTTGAAGTTGTCGGTTGCTGACCGCTCCATTGGGAGCGGCGGCTTTGACGCTATGGCACCGACACCCACAACGGCTAGGACGGCGGTCCTATGCGAGCGTAAGGCCCGGAACGAAGCTCGCAAAGTTTCAATTAGGCGATGCGGAGAAGTTCCCATTTGCCGACAGCAGTTTCGATGCTGCTGTCATGGCATTGGTGATAACTTTCGTTCCCGACCCAGCCAAGGCGGTCGCCGAAATGACGCGTGTCGTACGTCCGGGGGCTGGATCGCGACCTATATGTGGGACGTACCGGGTGGTGGATTGCCCATTGCGCCAATATACGCAGCAATAAAATCTTTTGGCCTGTCCATACCAAATAATCCTGGCGCGGCTGCCTCGCAATGAGATGCAATGCTCACGTTTTGGGAAAAAGCAGGGCTAAAATCAATCGATACGCGCGTGATCCGTATCGTGACTTCGTATGCCGATTTCGATGATTTTTGGAGGTCAAATGTCGTTGGGGTAGGGCCAGTAGGCAAAGCACTGCATAACATGGCACCCAACATGAGAGAGCAAATACGGTCTCGTGTGCATGAAAGTTTGGTTACAAACTCTAACGGAACGGTAACTTACGAGGCATTCGCCATCGTAATTAAAGGACGTGCGCCCGAGTGAAATAGACTAATCGAATAATACTCTACTGCGATGCAATGGCCGCTATTGATGCTGTGGACGGCTCCTCCACCGGCACCATGAATGTGTGGGCTGTTAATGCCGTCGTCATTGAAGCTTAGTTAGTCATGACGCTGCGCCTCGCCGAATCTCAATCGGCGAAGACGCTGCCGTTTCAATGGCCTCGCTAGTCGGGAATCTCATCGATCACGATGCGGTTATTCGGTATAACCAGAAATACCTTGTCTTTAGTCTTTACATATTTGAGTCCGTGTAGGCGGGCGATGTCGCCGAGCGATGACGGAAAGTCATTCGTCTCTTTGAGAGCGACTTCGGTCGGCAATACGCTCGTCCGGGCGAGACCACCGGTGTCAGTCGCCGCCGCAGATTTGTCCGCCATAACGGCCTGATATACGCGCTGACGCTGTTGGTCACTTAGTCCCAGCGGTGAAGCCATGAGGGGCACCCGGTCAAGTGTTTCGTTTGTTTTGGAGAATTGTTCCGGCATGGTTTGGCGGGTGGCGCCGATCGGTCCGGTGCCGCCGAGCCCAGTTGATGCCATGCTCTCCGACGCTGAGAAAGCCGCCCGCGCCTCGGCGGGAGACGAAATTTGTGGCGGCAAGGCACTACTACTCGGCACCTCGGGATCAAAACCACGATTGATCTGGCCGGTCGCGGGATCAAAGCCGGGGTCTGTCGAGGAAACCGCATCGGCGGCGAACGCAGCGCTAGCCAGCAAGATGAAACCGGCACCGGTCGCGAGCGTCACCGCAAGACTAGCTTTGCTATGGTAATATGCCATGGGAAGACTCCTTTGTAAGTTAGATCGCCCCGTTTGATCGTTGGCATGAGCTTCTTTTTCACATGGCCAATGGCGCATCTTTCGCGGGCGGGACATGAGTGGTGGCGCCGTTGGCGCCAGCCGGCTTACCGGTCTTCTCAACGATGTCGAGAAACGGCTTGATAATGTCGATTGGCATCGGAAAGACGACGGTGGAATTCTGTTCGGCGCCGATCTCCGTCAGCGTTTGCAGATAGCGTAACTGCATGGCGGCGGGGATGCTGGAGAGGATCTTTGCGGCGTTGACGAGGGTTTGCGAGGCCTGGAATTCGGCTTCCGCATGAATGACCTTGGCGCGCCGATCGCGCTCGGCTTCCGCCTGTTTGGCGATGGCGCGGACCATGTTGTCCGTGAGCTCGACAGTTCTGATCTCGACGTTGCTCACTTTGATCCCCCAGGTTTCTGTCTGAGTATCCAGAATGCTCTGGACGTCGGCGCTGAGCTTCTTGCGCTCTGAAAGCATCTCATCAAGCTCATGCTGCCCCAGCACGGCGCGCAGGGTCGTCTGCGCGAGCATGTTGGTGGCGGGGAGGTAGTGCTGAACTTGGATGATGGCGCGCTCGGGATTGACGACATTGAAATAGAGCACCGCGTCAACCTTCATCGAGACATTGTCACGGGAGATCACGTCCTGGCTCGGTATCTCGATGACCTGAATGCGCAAATCTACGCGCACCATTTCCTGGATGAAGGGAATCAACAGGATAAGGCCCGGCCCTTTGACCTTCTGGAAGCGCCCGAGNNTTAAAGCCACGATCAGCGCAAAGAGCACCGCAAACGGGGCGAGATAGCCAAACACACTTGTATCGAACATGGCGTTGCTCCCTTCAGAGCGAGTGAAAAAGATTTTAGTCCGCGGCCGAGACAGCGCCGTTGAATGGCAAGACTATCGGGACAGACCGACCGGATCCGGAGCTTGGGTGCTGCTCTTTGATTGGGATGTTGCGCCGGATTCCAATGTGGCGGCAGGCGCGCTCGATGTCGCTGCCTGATGGTGCGGCATCATGAATGACATCGCCAGCGCCATGCCCACCCACAGCCACCAGTAACTTTTCTGTAGATTGAGGACTTTTGCGATTCCTGGTGCGGCATTTGCGGTCCCCGTTGCGCCCATGGTCGCAGCCTCGACCGACTGCGGCAGAAGCCGAACCAGCCGCGCGGCAATAGCCGCCGCTTCCGGCGACTTCCAGCTCCGGCCCGAGACCAGATCGAGGATCGAGAGCAGCGTCTTCTCCGCGATCGCCTTGGGCATGGCCGCCAACCGTGTTGCCTCCTCCCACGGATCAACATTAGTTCGCGCCAAAGCAGAAATGACGCTGAGGCGCATCCCGTTTGCGTCCTCGCAGACCGGCGCAAACAGAAAATCTTCGTACCTAGCATTCAGCGTTGAAAATCTTGCACGATGATCCACGGCAGAGCAGCCTTTGGTTACAGCTCCCGGAGTACCACTTAGGCTTCGATTTGGTATCGATTGGACGCGGTCGGACTGCAAACCGGGCGGAACGAAGGGTGGTAGCGTAGGCATAACGGCCATCGTGGCTATTCGTTCGGGCTTCCGCGAAAGATATATTGTGGCGGCAAGCGTGTGCGGGCCGAAATCAACCGTCGAATGGTCGCTATTGGACTAACAACGGACAAGGGTCGGCAGAGAGCTTCAACAGCTAGACCGCGATTGACCCATCTGCGACATTGGCATGCAAAGGGTCTGCGTCACTGTCCTAATTTATAACGTCCTCTACCAGACATATGCCTCGACTCCTCCGCCATAAGGGCGCAGCCTGCGGGCACGATCCGGTCGCTATGCCAAAGGATCGCACATCGCGCCTGAAGCTTGCCCCAATCTCCCCCCGAGTAGGGTGCTTGGGCGTGTACCCATCCTGCTACGGTCGCGCGATCCGGCCGTCATTTTCTCCACGCTGCGGCAGGAATAGGAGCTTGCTATGCGAAGGATCATTCAAGCAAATATCGACAGGCTCAAAGAACTGCTGAAAGCGGAGAGCGATCCGACAAAGCGGATAATGGAAAGGCGCCTTCTCGCCGAGGAGGAGGCGAAAGAGAAACATTTGCCCGCGTATGACAAGAATGAAACTAAGGCTTATTAATTTAGCGGTGGTCGCTCCATTTGCGCCAATGCGTCGGCCCTATGTCGACGCGCATTTTTGTTGAAGCATTCACCCAATCAGTTCCGCTTTTGCGGACCGGAAATAACAGCGCGTGGACACTGCCCTTATCCATCACACCGACCTCAAGGTCGGCGTCGGATGGCGCAATCGAAACGGGCAGCCAATTATCCGGCAGTAAATGAACAGTCATTTTGCCACGTTATCGGGTGACAATTATGGTGCATTGACCCACATCAACACTGCTCTAACGGGACGGGGAGCAGCATTGCTGGCTCCCGTATGGCTGCCGACAGGGTGATCGTTAATAAGGTCGGCCAATGGCAGCTATTGGCACTTAGCTTCATTCGCTGCGCCGCAATATTGTTGGACGCTTCTCTAATCG
Source organism: Hyphomicrobiales bacterium (assembly GCA_003152455.1). Classification (GTDB taxonomy): domain Bacteria; phylum Pseudomonadota; class Alphaproteobacteria; order Rhizobiales; family Xanthobacteraceae; genus Pseudolabrys. The sequence continues at coordinate 78 of PMAF01000069.1, read as the reverse complement.
GCCGTTCCGGGTCAAGCGCTTTCAGACTATCCACCACTGCAGTGTCGATGTCGCTCACGGGCTCGTGCTTCTCTTCGG
>PMAF01000026.1 GCA_003152455.1 Hyphomicrobiales bacterium | reverse complement strand
CTCGACTCTACCCAATAGCGACGTCAATGTGATCCGCATCATCAGCGCCAAATGGAAGATATGGATTGTTCGGGGGGCGGGTTCAAAAAAACTGGCCTCACGGATACTAGAAATAGCTTTCAGCAAAGAATTGCGCCGGATGAAAACCGAGGGGCGGGATCATCCGGCGCACGCTGCCAAAAAAGGAGGATCAGCGAGATACCTCGCCCCTGTGGCAGCATCGACGATCTGTCCGCCGCGCGCAATGTAGCCCTTCGCGCCGAAATGCTGGTCGAAGCGATCGAACAGCTTTTCAATAACGCCAGCCTTGGCGAGCTTCTCGCGGAATAGCCACAACGTCGTGCCGTCGGAAATGCAGTCCTCGATACCGGATGTGAGGAACCGCGTAAACGAGAGGCGATCGCGGACCTGATACTCGACCTGCTTGTCCGAGAGATTGTACAAAGACTGCAAGATCAGCATCCGAAACAACACGATCGCATCGATCGGCTTGCGACCGGCCGTGCTCTTGCGCTCTGTCTCCGGCGTCAGCACCGCGGCCTAAATGTCGCCGCGAAAACTCTCCCATGGCACCAGCCGGCCGATTGCCTCAAGCGGATCGCCCTTCGCCGAGAGTGCCGTCAGCCGAATATCTACATCAAAAACTCCGAGCTGCCCATCGTCCGCCTCCTAGAATCATGCCGTCAGGCAGCAGACTCGCACGGCTCCGAGAGGCATGCTATTTTTCGAGGTGCCCTCTATTTTCACCATCACTTTTTAATAATGCGCTTGTGCCATTATTGGATGGCGCGGCACCCGGACTCGCCGTCGTTTGGTGATGTCGCGGCTGAGAAAGTGACATTGCTATTATAAAGCCCAACCACATCAACCAATAGTTTATCGGTCGTGCGCCATCCCTCTTGGCTTCTCTTCCTACATTTGGCGCAGGGTATGTCGCGTGCGGAAGGCGCTGAACTAATCGTTTCGCAATCCCCTCGGCATCCGATAAGCTCCAAGTTCTTCCGGGGACCTTGCTGAGCGTCGCAACCAACGTCCATTCAGCCTCTCCCGGAGGCATCGCCTCTAAACGGGCCGCTTCCTCCCAGGGATCAACATTCATGCGCGCCAGTGCTGAAAGGACGCTGAGCTGCATGCCATTTGCTTGCTCGCTGATCGGCGCGAACAGAAAATCATTGTACCTAGCAGTAAGGCCGAAAGCTGAAGGATTATGAGGCACGATGGCACCGCCTCTCCTTGCATTTCTCAGAGTACTTTGTCGGCCACCAATTCCCTTTAACTGGCCGCCGTCTTACTTAAAGATTTATATTTGAAGTCTAAGAATTTACTGGTGACGCCGCCTATATCTGTTCTCGCATGTCGGAATCGCTATTTGCGCATAGCGTTGTTGGTCGTGCCCGAGCGATCACGCCATTATTTCCGCATGACGAAAATTGACCGGATGCGTCCATTGAAAGCCACCTTGCTCGGATGAGCAGGCCGCGGAAGTCGTATGCAAATCAGTGCGCTCTGGGAACTGCACCATAATCAATAAAATCAGATACTTGCTGCCCACATCGGCATCCGGATCCCCGCTGAAATACCAAGGCGTCTCCGGCCGTGCCGCACATGCGAAGAAGATATCCGCAGCTTGCACGAACGGGCATCGGCGGTATCGCAGCCGCCGGGTCAAGCCCCTCGTGAACATGGCGGCTTCTGCCTCTCATCGAGGGCGGGAATGCGCAATGCAACATTTGATGGTACGGTTCGGTACTTGCCAACCGCGGACTGCGATACGCATGCCCGACCTCGAGCCCTCGTTACAGACCGCCCGAATGATAATATGATCTTCAAATCAAATGCCGCGCGCCACGTTGATGAAGCGGTTTCCGCTGCCAAGAAACTTTGGCGTCAGTTCCGAGTCGCGCATCAAACAGGGGCGGACAAGGGCTTCCGTCGTCTGAAGGCACACAAGCACTTGCCCGCACTCAGAGCCGCACTGACTGATCATCAGGCCAAGCACACGATGAAAAATGAACTTGAGGAAAATCAACAAGCCGCATAACTTCATAAACCGGCAACGCTTGCCGCGCGAAGTTCAACAAAGCGCGGGACATCTTCCTTTTTCGTCAGAATTACCGATCGGGTGCGAACCGACACTGACCGTGTTTTATGGCCATATCTGATGCATCTCATCGATCGCTGCTTCACGTAAGTCTGGTCCACGCTCGAGGAAGTGTCCGACTTGTTGGGGATATGCGCGCTAACGAAAGGAGGACATGATGACGGATAAAACCAAAAAGGCCGCCGAGGCTAGGACTCAGAGAGGACTGCTCGAGGACGCGCGAGTAAAGATGGTCGCGCGACGCCAGCATCTAGCTATTAAATTGGGGTCAGCCCGCCCCACAAAGACGGCAACCAAATTGATGGACGATCTGGCGCAAACACACACGGCGATTGCTGCCATTGACGAAGTAATCAAGGAGCCGATCAACAACCCGCCAAATATTAGTTAGGATGGGAGCTTTAAAATGGTTGCGGAATATGCTGAGCAAGTCTGGAACGTGGCGCCGATATCGTGACGCGATATTGGCTCACGGCTCCGAGGCGATCAGTGCGGCAATCGGCAAGTCCACGAAAAGGTCGCGTGCCTTCCACACGTGATCTTGCCCCTTACAATGCAGTGCGACTACCTCGCCGGTGAAGACGTCCGTCCAACGCCGACCGGCCAACATCGGCGGGCAAACGATGGCGCTGTCCGACCAGACGTCGCCAATCGGCATCCGCCGCTGCCCGGCGCCCAGGCTTACGACAAGCCGAGGCACCGCGACAGCGATTGCTGCTTCGTCTTTGGTGCGCGTAAATGCGAGTAGGTTTTCGGCCCGCTCGCCCGTCACGTTCAATGCAGTGTAAACGCCTTCGTTAAATAGCAAGGGGCGGCGATGACGCTCCGCAAGCAACTTTGTAGTGGCGTAGAGTTTGAGGACATCTGCTTCGCCTCGCGCACTGCCTTGATCATGTACGCATTGATACGCTCGCGGAACCGCTCGAGTGGCAATGCTGCGGGTTCATCCGGGCCCAAGAGCTCTATCGGCCATGCCCCAACCAAGGTTTGATAGAGAAGATATTCGTCGTCGGGCGAGGGCACCAGTATGCCGTCCACTTCGGACTTGGCTCGCTGATTGAGAGTGCTCCACGTAGTAGGCGAAGTGGCCAGCCACGACCTGCCTCAGCCATTTCCCTTGCTCTGGAATCGGCTGATGCATCCTGCGCCGTAGCTCCGCCTTGATGTCCCCAAGCTTCCGCCGCATGCGGTCGCGTCGGGTCTTCCGTTGAAGCTGGAAGTTGCCGCGACGAGATCGACCACATATGAAGGTGAAGCCCAGGAACGCGAAGGTTTCCGGTTTTCCAAGCCCGCGCAGCTTGCGATCGTTCGCAGCGAAGCGGCCGAACTCAATCAAGCGTGTCTTGTCCGGATG
>PMAF01000012.1 GCA_003152455.1 Hyphomicrobiales bacterium | reverse complement strand
AAGGCGACCAAGCTTCAGGATGCGTTTCAAATGTGCAAACAGCATCTCAACACGCTTCCTGTCACAGCGTGATTGCTCGAATGCGGGAGTCTTGGCCAGTGCCCGGGCAACGTCGCGGGCCTCTTCATAGATGCTGCGCTGGATTTTGCGCCCCGGGGCTTTCGGGCAGCATTTGGGTTTGAGCGGGCAAGAGCCGCAATCATGGGCGCTTGCGCGATAGAGGATAGGCGAGGTTCACCTGCATCTCGCGACACAGCAACCGCTCGGATCGCAGCGCAAAGACATAACCGATGATCAGCATCCGGATCATCAGCACCGGATCGATCGAAGGCCGCCCGAGCGTTGGATAGTGCGGCGCGAGTTCCGCGTAAACCCACGATAAATCGAGAACGGCGTCGATCTTGCGCGCCAGATGATCATCAGGAACCGCCTCATCGAGGCAGAACTCGTAAAACAGAGGACCCTGGTCGTTGTTCTGACGTCCCATCATCGCCGGCCTCCGACGCAAAATGTCGTCGGAAGACGGAATCACTGTTCGCAAAAGTCTTCAAATCACTTCTGCAACAAAATCGGCACAAAGGGGACATTCGCTGCGTCGCAATAGTTTGTCCGCTTTTGGAAGAGCGGACATTGCCCAGAAGAAAGCTCAAAGAGTCCACTTCTGGTGTGATGCGGTTATCAGCGTCGCCGCGCGGCCACAAGCCGCGCTCGGCGGGGCGGACCCGGCGTGCCAACGAAAAACGCCCCGCACAAAGGGTGCGGGGCGTCGAGGTTAAAAGGCGGGGCAGCCGGCTATCCGGGCCGCCCCGCCGTTTTGTCACATCGTGGTGATGTCGCGATCCTTGGTCTCGGGCAGGAAGATCAGCCCAACGACGAAGCTCATCGCCGCGATCACGATCGGGTACCAGAGGCCGGAGTAGATGTTACCGGTCGCCGCCACGATGGCGAACACGGTCGCCGGCAGGAAGCCGCCGAACCAGCCGTTGCCGATGTGGTACGGCAGCGACAGCCCGCTGTAGCGGATGCGGGTCGGGAACAGCTCGACCAGCCAGGCGGCGATCGGCGCGTACACCATGGTGACGTAGATCACCAGGATGGTCAGCAGGATCACCGTCATCGCGTAGTTGATGTCCGCCAGATTGGCGCTCGGCGGATAGCCATGCTTGGTGATCGCGTCACCGAGTTGCTTGGCGAAGTCCGGCGTGCCGGTCTGGATGACTTGCTCGCCGACCTTCACGCTCGCCTTGGTTCCTGTCGGTGCCGCCTCATTTTGGTAGTTCACCGAACGCGAAACCAGCGCCGATTTTGCGATGTCGCACGAGGTGGTGAACTTGGCGACGCCGACCGGATTGAACTGGAACGAGCACTCGCTCGGATCAGCAATGACGGTCACCGGTGCCGAAGCCAGAGCGGCTTCCAGCTTCGGGTTGGTGTAGTGCACCAGGCCCTGGAAGATCGGGAAGTAGGTGACCACCGCCAGCGCGAAGCCAGCCAGAATGATCGGCTTGCGGCCGATCCTGTCAGACAGCCAGCCGAACACGATGAAAAAGGGCGTGCCGAGCAGCAGCGAGACCGCGATCATGATTTGCGCTTGGATCGCCGGCACCTTGGCCGTCAGGAGCAGGAAGAACAGCGCATAGAACTGTCCGCCGTACCAGACTACCGCCTCACCGGCAGTGGCGCCGAACAACGCGAAGATCGCAATCTTGGCGTTCGTCCAGTTCCCGAAGGCTTCGGTCAACGGCTGCTTGGAGCCTTTGCCGAGCTCCTTCATGCGCTGGAACAAGGGCGACTCGTTGAGTTTGAGCCGGATCCAGATCGACACCACCAGCAGGATCGCCGACAGCAAGAACGGAATACGCCAGCCCCAGGATGCGAAGGTCGGTTCGCCCTGGTAGGAGCGGATGCCGAGCACGAGCAGCAGCGCCATGAACAGGCCAAGCGTCGCCGTGGTCTGGATCCACGAGGTGTATAGCCCGCGCTTGTTCTTCGGCGCGTGCTCAGCGACGTAGATCGCCGCCCCGCCGTATTCACCGCCGAGCGCGAGGCCTTGGGCCAGACGAAGGCCGATCAGAATAACCGGCGCGATGATGCCGGCGGACGCGTAGGACGGCAGCACGCCGATGAAGAACGTCCCGACGCCCATCAGCGACATGGTGATGAGGAAGGTATATTTGCGGCCAATCAGGTCGCCGAGGCGCCCGAAGAACAACGCACCGAACGGACGCACCGCGAAGCCGGCGGCGAAGGCCAACAGCGTGAAGATGAAGGCCGCCGTCGGATTGACACCGGAGAAGAACTGCGCCGCGAGAATGGGCGCGAGCGTGCCGTAAATGTAGAAGTCGTACCACTCGAACACGGTGCCGAGCGAAGATGCGAAGATGACCATCCGTTCTTCGGATGTCATCCCGCCTGCGCGGTCTTGGCTTGCTGTCATGACGCTCATGGGCGTTATCCCTACGTTGGTTTTTTATTTTGATTTTTTGTTGGAGGGTCGCCTCCTGCATTGTCGCCAAGAACGCCCCCGAGGCCAAAGTAAGCCGCGTCTCACGGCTTCGTCTGTGCGCCTGAGGTCTTACGTCTAAAGTCGGAGAGGGGCGCCCTAGGCTATTGAGAAAAAAACCGAAAATACAACGGATTCTGGCCGCTGGACAAACTCGGCTTATCCCGGCCCATCAGGCGATCGTGGTGAGCTTTTCCAGGATGTCGATTAGCCACGCTGCCGCTTGCAAGATCGCCAGCCGTTGCGCCAGCTTCGAGCGGCGGAAGGTGGCGTTGAGCAGCGTGAACGCGCGTCGGTAGCCCGGATGCCGCTGGCCGGCCTCGCTGAGCGAGGTCAGCCGCGCGACTAATGCCGCGCGGCGGGATTCGATCTCGTCATACCGCTCGCGAAAACCCGCGCGCGAGGACGGCGAAGGTTTGGCGGGCGGAGCGGGGGTTCGGCGGTGCGGCACGGCGATTAACTTTAACAGTTGCGATGATCCATTGCGACTGGTAGCCGCCAGCCGACTGGTCCGGGTAATTCCGGCATGTTCAAGGCGGCTCGGCAGTTAATGTTACCTCGCGATTGGCAGCGGCAACGTAAAGCCTTCGTATAAAATGTCTTTCGGTTTTGCTGGAGATGGACCGGATGCGTATTCTGCTCGCCATCGCTCTGCTCGGTATCGGCGTCGCCGCCGGCGGTGCCGCGCGCGCGGCCGATCTCCCCGCGGTCAATCCACAATTTTTTTTCGGCTATTCCGAAGCGGCTCATCGCGGCGAGATGGTGCGGCTCTACGATGATGAGCCAGGCGTCGTCATTCGCGCCTATTGGCGTGCGCCGTGGCACTACCGCCATTATTTCCCGGCCACCGGCATCCGGCCGCGGACCGGCCGCTACGAAAATCTGTCGGCCGTCAGCTTTCCGCAGCATCCGGCGCAGACCTATCGCCGGTCCTGGTCGAACAACTGGGCGGTGCAGCACCTCTATGCCGCCAGCGTACAGCCGCTCCTGACCGGAGACGACAATCAGCCCGGCACGCATTCTGGCAGCCGGCACAGGCCGTATGCGCATGGCCCGCACCGAATCCACAAGCATTGAAACCTTGAAAGCACGGCCAATCGGATGAACATCATGATCAATCGCTCACACAAACTTGCTCTGCTCGTCGCCGTCGTCGCTGCCGGCATGGTGCCGGCCGCCGCGCAGGCGCATTGCTGCCGCTCGGCCTATGCCGAGCCGCCGCCGTTTCATCGTTATTATGTCGCGCACCATGAGCCGGCCTATGACGTGGAACTGGCGCCGAACTTATTCGCGGTGCCGTACCGTTTGCGCCACTTCCCTTATGTGCACCCGCAATGTCTCGACGGCTGCGGCAGCGGTGCGCCGATCGTGTTCGAACGGAACGTGGTCATTGAGGATGGCGACGCGTACCGCGAAAGCGGTGAAACACGCGCCATCCGCGCGGAAGCGGAAGTCACCATTCTCGGGCCGGACCGCATGATCATCCGGTTGTTCCGCAAAGAGCGCGGACGGACACCCTTGGACTAGATCGCCAGCAGAGATCGTGGGACGCGGGCGGCGGGCTGGGGGGCCCGCCGTTCGCTTTTTATTGCCCGCCGGCCAGGCGCCAGCTCGCGATATACAAAGCGATGGCCGCCGCGTTCGACACGTTCAGGCTCGTGATCTCGCCCGGCAGTTCGATGCGGGCGACGGCGTCGCAGGTTTCCTTGGTGAGTTGGCGCAGCCCCTTGCCCTCGGCGCCGAGCACCAGCGCGAGCGGCGCGCGCAGCGGCAGGCCGGCGAGGTCGGCGTCGCCGCTCGAGTCGAGGCCGACCACCAGAAAGCCACTCTGCTTGAGCGCGGCCAATCCGCGCGCCAGGTTCTGAACGCTGACCAAAGGCACATATTCGAGCGCGCCGGACGCGGCCTTGGCCAGCGCGCCGCTGGCGTCCGGGCTGTGGCGCTGCGTGGTCACGATCGCCGTGGCCGCGAAGGCAGCGGCCGAACGGAAAATCGCGCCGACATTGTGCGGATCGGTGATCTGGTCGAGCACCAGCACCACGCCTTGCGCCGGCAGATCTTCCACCGCGGGCGAGGGCAAAGCATCGGCTTCGAGATAAAGGCCCTGGTGCACCGCGTCGGCCGTGAGCCGCTCCGCTATCGCCGAAGGCCGCACCAGTTCCGGCGCCAGGGAGGGAGCGACGCCTTTGTCGGCCAGGCGGCGCGCCGCGTTCTCGGTGGCGAGCAGCTTGCGCAGGCGTCGCGCCGGGTTTTTCAGCGCGGCGGTCACCGTATGCCAGCCATACATGATGATCGGGCCGTCGGCGGCGGCCCGCAGGCTGTCGCGGCGGGCGCGCTCGAAGCGCTCGCGCCGCTCGATCTGCTGGCGGGTAGCGCCCGGTTTGGCGCCCGGATGGGAACGGCTGCTGGGGGGGCGTGTTGTCATCGCGGTGCCTTAACCGATCCGCCCCAGGCAGAACAGCCTCCATTGACTTCGAGGGGGTGGCTGCCCATAAAACGCGCGATCCCGACCGGCCGGCAGAAAAGCCGTTTTTCTTTCGAGATCAATACGGTGCGACGGCTTTGGGGGAGAGTGTCCCGAGCGGCAAAGGGGGCGGACTGTAAATCCGCTGGCTATGCCTTCGTAGGTTCGAGTCCTACCTCTCCCACCAAACTTCGCGGCTACGCGGGATCAATCCGTGCTGAGCTAATCGACGCGGCGTTGCAAGGCGGCCTTTTCGACTTCGCAATCTCTCAAGCGCTTGGCCCATTCCAGGGGAATTGGTTCCGCGCCGGCGTCGTCGGGCAAAAAGGCAACGCCGACCTCGTTCGTGCCCTGCCACGCCACGCCACGCGCGCGCGGTAGGATCGTTCTTTCCGGCCGATCATGAGATCGAACTTGTCGGGCAGCGTGCCCGTATTGCTGAAGGCGAGTTTGGCGCCATCGGCGGAGAAGTTGCGAACCAGGCAATCCAGCGTGGAGCGGCGCCGATTGTATGCCACCAAGCCGCCGAAATAGGTCCGGCTGCGATCGATTTTTCGTCTTTCTAGCATGGCGAAGCCTCCCTAACGATCTCGTTACGCGGATGGCAGCCTTAGATAATCCATAACCCCGGATGACGAGCAAGCGCCGCCCGCAACAACCTCGCGTTAGTGTTAAGCTCGCGGGTGCCGGGAACTCGGTTTGGCGGCCGCAAATGGCGTCCGCCGGTTGCCGGGAAGAGATGGTCGTCAATGGACGTTAACTTCGTGGCGGTGGCGAAAGCGCCCGGAATCTTTTAGAGGAACGTCGCGGTTCGCGGGTGTAGCTCAATGGTAGAGCAACAGCCTTCCAAGCTGATGACGANNCGATTCCCTTCACCCGCTCCAACCTTTTCAATGACTTGGGGCATGTTCGTTTTTCCATTCTGACAAGGTGCTGTTGCTCATTCTGACAAATGTCCGGCTTTTGTTCGCGAGGCACGCCGCTTTTTGGCCCCCGATGCGACTTGCCGCAGGGTTCGTTTGACATATTTCGGCAGGACCTTCGTGGTCGTATGCCCGCCCTGCGCGGTGATCTCGCGGTCGGTCATGTCGGCGTCGCCCGCCTCGGTGAAACCGCCATGCCGGAACGACGTAAAGGTCAGTTCGTCCCGCATGCCAGCCGCCCGGATGATCTTCTTTACAGCCCTGCTCATCTGCCCCAGGTCGCCCTTTTCAGTCGGCCATGGTCGCCGGTCGCCCCAGTCACGGCAGAGCATCAGCCCGCCGATGCGCTCGCGTTTGATCGCGTCAAGCTCGGCCATCAGTTCGGGATAGAGCACCGAACCGTCGTCAGGATCGAACAGCGGAAACCAAGTTTCCTCGCCAGTCTTGGGATGCTTGATGCAGACGGCGTCGGGGTGATCCTTTGGCCTATAATGTGCCACCTCGAAAGCGCCAAAAATCGCCTCCTCGCGCTGCAACCAATCCCAGCCTATCAGCGCCGCAATGGCGAGCGACGGCAGTTTCATCTCGCACGCCTTGGCGCGGAAGGCCTCTAGCTCGGCAAGCGTGGCCGTCGGCGTCGCACGATTGTACGAGGCAAGCCCCATTGCAGCGAACGGATTGACAGTCGGAAGCTTGCCGGGGTTGCGACGCGCCGCGACGTTCCAAGCTCTGCGGCAGGACTTCATGGCGTGATTGACGGTGGTCTTGCGCTCGCGCGTGACCGGGTTGCCCTTGTCGTCGGTCTCGGTGACGACCAACAACTTTTCATAGATCGCGTCAGTAGCGGCAGTGGTGATCGCGGCGAGCCGCGCCTGACCGAGGCGACGGCCATCCTTCAAGGCATAGCCCCCGACCAGTCGGAAGCCGACCTCGTGATTGCGCTTCGTCCTCGGGTCCAACTTGGTGAAGCGACGGTCGGCGCGATATTCGGCGAACACCCAGTCGAGCGTGCCGGGAGCCGTCACGGTCGATGCCGATTCGTCCGATGTCGCGCCGCTTCGCCAGCTGTCGAACGCGGGCAACAAGACGGTTTCGGCGCGCTGCACGGCCGCCGCGTATTCGGTGCCGAGCGCTTCATTGCGAACCGGGCAGCCGGCTTTGCGCGCCCACGTCGGCACGTTGAAGAAGTAGCCCCAGCCGCCCTTGATCGGCTTGCGAAGCACGTAGCGGGGGAGGGGCAGGGCGGATCGTCTCATAGCTGTTCGATGATGCTCTCGGGTGTGTCAGTCGTCGGCGCGTCGGCGTCGTTCGCCGGCTCGCCGGACAGGATGGTGATCGTCCCGTGCCTGTCGATCCTAATGCACGGGTTCGGAATGCCGGCGGCTTGCGCGGCCCGAATGGCGCGTACCGCGTCATTTTTTCTGAAGGTCAAGTCACGGGGATGGCGGGTCATGGGCGAGATTCCCTTCAGGCCAGGCAAAGCGCCAGCCTTGTTGAAAACCCGCCGGGAAGGTCCGTGGCGACGCCTGCTTCCGGCCTGGTGATGGGGGATGAGGGCTTTGTCGCCCGTTCCCGTCCCTGTCAGCCGCTAAAATACACGAACGGGTGTGTGTGGCAAGTGTGGGGCTATGGTTGGCTGTGGGTGCCATCACGCACCCGCCGCCGCTGTCGCGACGCCGTCGAGCCGCACGCGGCAGGTCGCGTCGTTGGTGCCGGCCGCCGGGGGTAGGCCACGGCCCGGGCTAGGTTGGCGACGTGTCGTTATCGCGTTGATAGGCCCCGGGCTTTTCGCGCTCGCGCCGAAGTTTTCCACAGCCTTGTGATCGCACCGCGCGCGCCTTATCCAGCGTCTTGCGGTCCATGCCGACGGCCTTGCCGACTTTGTCGAGGGCGCGGGTGCCTAAACCCTTCGGGGATTTTCCCGCAAGGGTTTTCTTTTTGCCTCGGCCGCCCTCTTTTCCACGCTCGCCAGCTTGTTCCTGTCTCTCCTTCGCTGCGGCCTTCTCTAGCGGCTCGACAGCGTCGGCAATGTCGGCCTTCTCCTCCGGCGTCAGGGCCTGGTGCGATCGCGAACCCAGGCATTGTGGCTGGACGTCGCGATGCCGATGCGGCCGCGCGACAGCAGCGTTTTGCGCGGGACGTCGGCGCTGGCCAGCAACCGTTTTGCCGTTGATAGGCCGAGCGACGCCACGCGCGCCCACTCGCGAACGGTCATCACAACGTCAACGGTGTCGCCGAGGTCGACGATGGTGCTGCGACCGTCGGCGGCCTTTTGGGTGATCGTCGGCATGGTTTCTCCTCCGTCTCCGGGGGCGTAAAAATATCGGGACCGCCGAGGCTCAGGCGGTCCAGACCGATCTCAAACCTTTGATATCCCGGAAACCCAGCCTTAACCAAGGCGCGCAACGCTGCGGGCGCACCCAGACGCGTCAGGACGCACCACCCCAAGCCCCTCAGCTTCGCCGAGGCCGCCGAGGTGGCCGGATCACTGGCTCCCGTGGCCCTTCCGGCGAGTGGGAGGTGGAGGCGCATCCATCACTTCAACTTCTCCAGCGGTTCATGCTCGATCACCGGGCCGAGCAGCGCGCGGGCGAACTCATCTGGCGGCACGCCGTACTTCAGGAGTTCAGCGCGCACCTGCTCCATCGTGGTGAGAACGACGGCATCGTCCTCTTCGTCCAACTGCAGCGGCGCGATCTCGATGGAGCGGTAGGTCGGCGACTCGTACGGGGCGAGCTCTTTAGCCCAGCTGACAGCAATGCCAGACCATTCTCTGAACTTCTTCTCGCGCCATTCCTTGGCGTCGATCTTGGAGAGCTTCTTGGCGTCCTTGCCGACGATCGGTGTAGGCGGTGCGAGGTTAAGATCGCCTTCCTTCGGCTCGTACTTCATGGCGTAGGCCGTGGCCCTGTTCATGAAATACTCGATGACGTCCTTGGCGAGCCTGTCGGGACCCAGCATCCTGGCGCGCTGCTGATCAGCCAGGAGCTCTCGCTCGATGGTGGCCTTGTTCTTCGAACCCTTTGGGCGTCCTCGTGTCATGCGGCGCGGCGCGTAGGCCCTCCTTGATCGGCCAATGACTTAATGCCGGGTTTTTTGAAAACCCGGTACCTTTCGACCCGACCCAGACCAGGGCGCGGAACGGCAATATAATACTCCCCGCCCATTGAAATGTTTGGGTTTTTGACGACGGATATTCAATATTTCGCGGCGGCGGCGTCGATCGAGCCGTCAGGCGACGACGGGAGAAAAGGTCACGATGACCCTTTCTCCGTCAGGGCTTGTTGCGTGAGGATGACGCGCCTAACCCCCCGCCATGGGGGGTTGTAAGTGCTTGACCTTGTTCGCCGGCACCTCGCCGAAGGAACCTCGGGTCGCCGCCGCCGGACCCATGTTGTCAGGCGGATCGCCAAAAAACCCGCCAGACAACGCCACAGAACTGGCGCGCCATGCGCCAGAACCGGCAACCCGAGCCCATCTTAGGCGACCCTCGGAAGGCCCTTCCCAGGCCTCCGTAGGGCCTCCAAATTGCCCGTCGTAAGTGCCTGATATTGTTGTATTGTTATTACCGGCTGGAACCCTGGCAGCCTTGTAAAGACATAAAACGCTCGTATATGCTCCCAGACAAGGGGGATTATATGCCTAAACACACCGGACGATGGATCAGCTACCTGCGCGTCTCGACCCAGGCGCAGGGCAAGAGCGGGCTCGGCCTGGAGGCGCAGCGCGCGGCCGTCGAGGCCTTCCTCAATGGCGGACGCTGGACGCTCGCCTCCGAATACGTCGAGGTGGAGAGCGGCAAACGCAACGACCGCCCCGAGCTGGCGAAGGCGCTCGCCGCCTGCAAACGGCTGAAGGCGCGGCTCGTCGTCGCCAAGCTCGATCGGCTGGCGCGCAACGTCCATTTCACTTCCGGCCTGATGGAGAGCGGCGTTGATTTCGTCGCTGCCGACATGCCGTTCGCCAACAAGCTCACTATCCACATTCTGAGCGCCGTCGCTGAGCATGAACGCGAGATGATTTCTCAGCGCACCAAGGCCGCGCTCGCCGCGGTGAAGGCGAAGGGCAAGAAGCTCGGCGGCCCGAAGCTCGCCGAGGCGCGGCTGCTCGGCCACGCGGCCAACCGCAAGGCGGCCGATCGCTTCGCCGCCAACGTGCGGCCGATCATCTCGGAGATCCGGAAGAGCGGCGCGACGTCGCTGCGCAAGATCGCGGCCGCGCTGCAGGCGCGTGGCGTGCCGACGGCGCGCAACGGCCAGTGGAGCGCGATGCAGGTGTCGGCGATCATGCGGCGCTGAAGCGGTCCAAATGGTCCGCTTTGCCGCCGCCTCGACCGGCCGACGATCGCGCCGCCACCCGCCATCAATTCACCAGACCAATTCCAGCTCTCAGCAAACGTCGCAGCGTCTCGATGCCTCACGGCAGCGAGCGAGCGCCGAACTTTTTTCCGCGGGCGAGGCGCGTTTGCCGCGCGACAATCAAGGTGAGACTGCGCATTGCGTCGTCTGAAATGCTCCCGGATGGTGACCTGTTGCCTCAGCTGATTTGTTCCCCGTCGGTGTTCAGCGGCGGGGGTGGGTATGAGGCGGGTCAGCATGGCGACGCGTGACGAGTTGGTGGTGGTCCTCAGGGAGCGATATGCCGGCAGCGGTCGCGCGGAGCGGGGGCGCATGTTGGATGAGTTCTCGGCGGTGACGGGGTTTCACCGCAAGCACGCGATGCGGTTGCTGCGCGGCGTGCAGACCAATCAGCAACGCGGCCCGCGCCCGCGGCGGCGGATTTACGACGATGCCGTGCGTGAGGCGCTGATTGTGGTCTGGGAGGCGTCGGATAGGATCTGCGGCAAGCGGTTGCGACCATTGGTGCCAATCATGCTGGAGGCGATGGAGCGGCACGGCCATCTCCAGCTCGCGCCGGAGGTGCGCACGGGATTGCTGGCGATGAGTGCGGCGACCATGGACCGAGCGCTGTGCGATATCAGGGGGCAAGCGAGGGGAAGAACACGCCGGCACGCGGCGCCTTCGGCCGCTGTCCGGCGCAGCGTGCCGGTGCGCACGTTTTCCGACTGGGGCGTCCCTGCGCCAGGGTTTGTTGAGGCGGACCTGGTCGCACACAGCGGGCCGATGACGAGGGGCAGCTTCGTGCAGACGCTGACATTGACCGATATCGCCACTGGCTGGACGGAGTGTGCGCCGTTGCTGGTGCGCGAGCAGAGGCTGTTGACTGAGGTGCTGACCGAGGTCCGCAAACGACTGCCCTTCCCCCTGCTGGGCTTCGACACGGACAACGACAGCGTGTTCATGAACGAGACCGTGCGGGATTACTGCCTAGCGGCCGGAATCGCGTTCACGCGCTGCCGTCCGTATCGCAAGAACGACCAGGCCTGGGTGGAGCAGAAGAACGGGGCGGTGGTACGCCGGATCGTGGGCTACCGGCGCTTCGAGGGGCTGGCGGCCGCGGCGGCGCTGGCGGAGCTGTATGTGTCGGTGCGTCTGTTCGTGAATTTTTTCCAGCCTTCGTTCAAGCTCGCGGAGAAGACGCGCGAGGGCGCGAAGGTGTACAAGCGCTATCACCCGCCAGCCACGCCATATCAGCGGTTGATGGCCGACCCGAGGGCGTCGGAAGAGGTAAAACGCCAAGTTGAAGCGCAGCGCACCGAGCTCGATCCGGTGCGCCTGCTCAGTGACATTCGGGCTGTGCAGCAGCGGCTTGTCGAGATCGCCGATACGCCGGAGATGGTGGCCGCGATCGAGCAGCCACCGCTTGAGCAGTTCCTCACCGGTTTGCGGACCGCGTGGCAGGAGGGCGAGGTGCGGCCGACGGCACGACCGAAACAGAAGGCCAAACGGCTGCGACGGCGCCCCGACCCGTTTGCAGCAGTTACGGCGCAGTTGCACAGTTGGTTCGAGGCCGAGCCGTGGCGTACGTCGCGCGAGTTGTTTGAGCGGCTGCAGGCGGAGCAGCCCGGCGCCTACGGGGACGGGCAATTGCGAACGCTGCAGCGTCGCTTNNAGGGTGATGCGGCAACGGGAGCGGGGCCATGATGCAACGGAAGCATTCTAGTGAGGCAATGACGGGCGCGCCGGGAGCATTACCGGGTGAGGCAATACGCGTTCTCATCCTGATTGTCGCGCTATACGCGTTTGCGCGGGCACCGTTTCCGACCACTAGGACCATCATGGTCCTAGGTTGGGAGATAAGGGACACGATGACCCTCATCTCCGACCAACTTTGCCGGCCCGCGGCGGATTTCCGCCACTTGATGCGGCGGCGACGATGACTGGCCGGCCGAGACCATTCCGACCACCTCGATCGGAGTGGGGATTTTCCCTAGTGGAGGGCGCGACGGCAGGACTTGAACCTGCATCGTCCCCGGGCCATCCTTCGCTCGCTACCACACGAGTCTGGGATGGAGACCCATTTGGGGCCGCTCTATCCAGTTGAGCTACGTCGCGGTTGAGAATCTCTCGCCCATCATGCTGACGAAACGCGCCCGGGGGGTCAACGGCTTATCAACGCCGACTTGGCCGCTTGTCGACTAACAGCGATACAGCGCCGTTACCCCTCGCTAGCGGCGCCAACGGCTTAGCGGCCGATTCGTGAAATCTCTGTCGTTTTGTCGGCGTGGCGGCGCTGCGCAAGGTGGCGGCCGCGCTGCAGGCGAGGGGCGTGCCTACTGCGCGGGGCGGCCAGTGGAACGCCGCGCAGGTGGCGAACGTCATGCGGAGGTGAGCGACGATGACAGAACAAAAACCTCGCGATCTGATCGCGATGGAGGCGATCGAGAAGGCGCAGCTGAGCGCGGTTCAAGCTCTTATGCGTTAGTCGCGCCGCGCCGCGTCGCTTAGCGACGGCTTATGGTGGGCTTCGCGCTCTCGTCGTTCAGGCGCTCTCGCCATTCTCTCAGCTTCTTGCTGTCTCGCGCCGCCTCTGCAAGCTCGGCTTTCTTTTGTTCAGGCGACGGTGCCGGACGGCGGGGCCTTTTTATTGTGGCCTTGGAAAAAGTCGGGCCGTCTTGGGGGTGCTTTCTGCTCATGATGCCATCCTAACTAATGCGCCTAATACGGATGGTATCCTTGAGGCTCCTGATCCTGATCTGGACGGTATCCAGATTGAGGCTGTTGTTGCTGATCCTGATCTGGACGGTATCCAGATTGAGGCTGTTGTTGTTCAACAGGATTACAATAGGCACCTAGACACGTTCCACCAAAAGCGTTCGTGCCGCCACCGGTGTCCGGAGAGGCGTGTTCGCATTCGGCTCCAAAACATATTCCACCAGTAGGACCTCGTCCAACCTGAGCTTGGGCTATTCCGGGCGTAGCGATTACTAATGCGAGGGCTATTATTTTTATCATTTGCCTTCCCCATTCATCTTTTCATCAGGTTCCATAGCACAAATAGCCGCCAACGTCGCGTGATAGGCGCGGACCGCAACACGACGCCCTGATCTACCCTGATAGCTATTTCTGTTATCCGTGGTGCTCATTTTTTTGAACCCCCCCCCGTCGATCGATCCACGCCGTCCACTCGCGCGAGACGATCCGCACCACGTTCGTCAGGCTGGCCATGCCGCGCCGCCGTCGCTCCTGCACCGTGATCAGGCCGAGGCGCCGCGCCGCACGCAGCGCGTTTTGCGCCGTCGATCTGCACACGCCAGCCTGCGCCGCGATCGCGTCGATATGCAGCCTGCAGCCGCCGCTGCTTATCGCTGCGTTCGCCACGATGCGCAGCGCTGCGAGCTCGCCCACGGTGAACTGGCAGGCCAGGTTAGGCGGCATGGGTCCGCTCATGGCGAGGCGGCGCCCGGCTCGATGCTGCGCTGCCTGTCCGGCGATCGCTGGACGCGGCGCGCTGGGAAGGCCGCTGATGCGTTTTTGAAGGTGCCCGCGTGTCCTTTGTCCCGACGTCGGGACAATTCGTGCGCGGCCTCGGCGGCGGCCTTTGCCGCATCAAGTTAGTCGCAGGTGCTTTGAGGAGTGCATGCCCGCCACGCCAGGGGAGACCTGGCCGCGGGCTGTCGGGGTTGTCGCGGTCACTCGCCGAATAGACCGCCCCGGCCGCTCAAGACGCAAGCCGGGACTTGGTCCGAAGGCTTTCGGCCGGTCGGTGCCCCGCTCAATCCACCCGGCAAGACGCACGATGCCCCGCGACGGCGCGATCACCTTCAGCGACTTAGTTGGCAAGCTCGACGTGCTGCAGGTCGCCTGCGACAAGTGCGGCGCGCAAAGGTCTATAATGAAAGAGGCCGCCACTGAGCGGCTATACTATTAGGATGGCCTTTAATGATGCGGGACCTCTCGGGTATCATCGCCATTGCGGTTTCACTATTGCTCGCTCCAGCAGCATTCGCCGCCCCCGTGAAGACCTGCCGCCGCGCTTGGAACATCGCGGGGCTATTGCGCTGTTATCAAGATCGACCATCGACCACTTCCACTTTTTTCCGGTCCAACAGTGCTCGATCCGATGAAACCGCTTACACTTCTTTTGCAACACCTGCCTTTGGAATCCAGGGCATTGCAAATGGCAAATAACTATCAACGACAACGCGCTGAGCGCAGCACGAGGCGATAACGTTGCCTTTCCCTTGGGCTAATGTAACGCACGATAGACGGAAGCGGTGGCCGCGCTTTGTTGGATTAGGGCCTGTCTTCAGTTGAGCAGGATCATANNTTCCCCGCTGGGTGAGGGTATCGATGAATGAGTCTGCGTCTTAAGGGCAATATCAACCGCGATGGCGAGCGGATTTATCACACGGAGCATCAAAGCTCTTACGCCAGAATTAGAATGGATATCGTGTTCGATCTAAACCGTTCTGTGATACACACATAGCACTTAGCTTTAGCGCACGAGATCGCTGGCTTTAACGTTTGATATGCCGGCATCTGCAAATGCCTTCTGAAGTATTTCCTCTAGATAAATTAGACTGCGCGGACGAACACCGTCCGCGTAATATTCATTCTTGAATTCATATCCATCGGACTTATTGACTTCCACAATTTTGATCGATCCGGGAACATCCTCTTGTGAGTGGCCGTATTTCCAAGGTCCTTTATCGGTTACCTCTACTTTGTCAGGAAGCACGTTAAGCACCGCATCAATGAATTTCATCCGCAGGTATGGGCAATATCGAAACCGGTGCAAGTTGCTCATTAATTCATGATAAATGCGTTGTTTATCAAAAATCCAAAACACACTTTCGCCTTTAAATATTCCACCCGTTTTTTCGAATCGTCCATACGAAAACCACCTGGCCCATTCAGTCCATTCCATTCGTGCTTGCTTGCAACCCCATGGGTTCAGACGATTCTCATCCTTTCCGAAACAATATTCGATCGGACGATAGGCTTTATTCCTTTCTCCAGCGCACCAAACAAATCCGAAAACTTCATCCCACTGCATCTCGGCCGCGTTGTGGTAACATTTGCGATTACGAATGCCACTGAGAAGTCCAGCTAATCCCACAACACTTTCAAAAGCGATCTCAGGCCATACGGCCAAATACCACGTCTTCTTATTTCGAACACATGACGCAAAGGATGGAGCATCATTTGCATATTTTAGTGCCGCCGGAAATCCTACAGCAGTCGATTCGCAGAACTCTATCGCATATCCGGCATCAGGTATCTTATACTCCGTTGTCGACTTAATCGGCTTGAGTACAGCTCCGCATTTTGGGCAATAGGTTGAATCACCACTGACTTCGGCCCGGCAAGAAGGGCACAAACCGGATGGTTCCTTGCCTTTAATCCTGGCAATCGCTTCTTTGGTCAATAGACCAAACTGTTCTTCAGTTATATTTGAAGTCTTAGAAAACTCTGAAATTATTTTCTTTGCTGATTCTGCAATGGCGCCGTCGACCATCGAGACATAAAGAAGATCTGCAAAGTTACTTGCGTCAGCAACAAAACTTCCAAGTTTCACCAGTGCATAAGTGCCGGATTGCGCATTCTTCATAGCCACATTGAAAATGCTTTTCTTTGCTCCAATCGCTGTACGCACCTCCTCAATCGCCGCCATTTCCTTAGGCGAAAGTTCGCCGTCAGAGTTTGCTAAGAATATTACGTTGGCGAGGTAAGTGATCTGGTCTTGATCATTAAGGTTCATTTCTCAGCCTCACTGCGCTTCGAACTCATTATACAACACAATGTAATTTCCAGTGATTTTATTGGGTCATTGAACGATGATTCTTGCGCATGTCGGTCCCGTGTCACGGAAAAGATGAGGACCTTTGCCGTCACGCATAAGGGCGGCGGCAGGCGATGGTTTTGCACTCCCGAGGAAGCCGAAGCGGCGGGGTGGCGGAAAGCACTCAGGTGAAATAAATAGCTCAATTTCCTCGAACTGGCATGCAAATGCATCAAACAATAATCGCAATCATCGCTCTAATATGTTTTTCCGCCCCAGCAACGGCGCAACCCGCCCCCTCTGATAACGACATCGCACAGGCGATCATCCGCGAGTGTTCGGCGATTTATCACGCGGGACGTCCGTGTGCATGTCCCGAAGATACTGCACGAAATGGAAGCCGATGTGGACGACGCAGCGCATACATCAGACCGGGCGGCGCTGTACCACGGTGCTACGTTAAAGACCAAACGCAAGAAGAGATCGCTGATTATAGAAACGGCAAGAAAGACTTCGTCGCTGACTGCGAGCCGACTGCAGCCAGATAGCGCAGCGCGCGCATGCAACCGGCAAATGCGAACCCCTATGACCTAGGCAACATGCGCGCCAACGGCGTGCGAACGCTCGCCGCGTGGTGTCGCGTTTACCATCCGTATTGACTTTCATTGTCAGCCTGAGGCGATTGAGTAGGATGACCTTGGCCCGGTGTGCGGAGTGGACACGCATGAGGTCGTGCAAGGCCTCCAAGCCTTGGTTCAATTCCAAGGCCGGGCCTCCAAATTCCAGTGCTGCCCCTATCTACGTTCTGTGTCAGGCGCATCTTACTCACTCCTGAATCAGAAAGACCGCCACGCGGCGGCCTCTCCGGAAGACAATCCCGACACGTCGAAAGTGTGCGGCGTTATTTACCGTAAGGCTTAAGGTTGCTTGGCGCTTTTGGGCGACAAGCCTCCTCTTACACGATACTGCCGATCCACTTTGGAGGCTTAATGCAAGCGAAAAATTCTCAATTGGCGGATATTAAAGAACGGCTTGAAGACGCAATTCAACATCTAAGAGCGCAGCAAAGTTTAATACCTGAAATTGACTGCCCGCGAAGCCGTCAAGCACTGCTTATGCTGTTGTCCAACGGATTGCGTGTATATTGCTGGCTAGAAGATCAGCGCCGCAGACTTACTCGGCACTGAATCAGAAAGACCGCCTCGNNCGCAGGCGGCGCGCCTTAGCCCTGGACTGTATAGGCAGCTAGGACGCGATCCGCGGCCATAATCGAAGCCGGCAACGCCGCGATGCGCGCGCGGTTTGAGGCAATGCGGTAGGCGACGGGCACGACAAGGGCAAGCAAAGCGGATTAAATCCCCTTTGTTCACACTCGCGCATGATTGAATGCGAGATGGCGTAAGTTTTGGAGGAGTTGGTGTCATGACCGAAGCCGACAAGATCGTTGCCGCGATTTTTGCTGCGAATCTGTGCAGCGGAAAAAACTGTGATCGCACAACCTATCTTCAAACCTATGATGACTTCATCAATTTGATGAAGGAACGCGAGAAAGAAAAGCACAAGATGCCACCGATCACCGACAAAATGCTCAAGCGTTCCGCCGAGCCTCGGCGACGCAAGATTTAACAACAATTATAAACTAATCCAGCCCCTATGCCCCGCAACGGCGCCATCACCTTCGGCGATCTGGTCGGCAAGCTCGACCTGCTCGAGGTCGCTTGCGCGAAATGCGGCCGCAAAGGCCGCTACGCCGTGGCGCGCCTGATCGAGCAGCGCGGCTCTGACGGCAAGATCGTCGACCTGCTCAGCGAGCTGCGGAGCGACTGCCCTAAGCACTTGGCCGGTGACATGGGCGACATGTGCGCCGCTCGGTGTCCGGAGCTGTTGCGGGTGATGTGACGGTTCAGTGTGTGCTGCCCGCGCTAGTTTATCAGCAACAAGACACCCCAAATGCGATGCGATATTATCGGCGACCGAATGTGAGAGCGAAGGTCACAGTCCATGAAGCTCACGCTCATCCGAATGCCCGCACTGTTGCCTGTACTCCTGCTCAGTTCGCAAATCGTTCTGGCGGCTGACCCGGTTCCCAAGTTCGATATTGGTCCCAGCTGCCGGTCCGCCGGTGCAGCCGCCGTCATGGCCACGCGCGACACGGCAGCCTGCGAACGTG
>PMAF01000150.1 GCA_003152455.1 Hyphomicrobiales bacterium | reverse complement strand
GACCAATATTTTGACCGCACGGCATTCTTCCGTCGGTGAGTTGGAGTCCGACTTTGGCGTTGATTTTCGTCACCGTCGCCGCCGTCGGCGTACTCGGTGCAACACCCACGTTCTGGTCAATGCCGTCCGCAGTGATGACCGGCAGCGCGGTCGCCGGAGGCATCGCCCTGATATCCAGCATTGGCGCGGCAGCAAGCTTCGGCAGTCCAGCATTTGTCGGATGGCTAACGAGCATCACCGGCTCGCTCGCAGCGGGCCAATACTATCTCGGCGGCGTCATGTTCCTCGGAGCAGCAGCAGTGCTGATCGGGGTCCGAGAACGTAAGCTGAGTTAGGCTTCTGATGGTGCTTGGGGTTGTCGACTCCGGACGCAACTCGCGACGGTGGGCGAGCTAGAGATTCTGGCGATCAGGACAACCCACTTGTGCCAACGCATTGTCGAATGCGTCCTAATGACCGGGACCTGATCCGCGGAGGGCATTATGGCCAGCGGCCCTGTGTGCCGCGCTTAAAGGCCGAACACATGGCTGTACCGACCTGGCAAACTGCCCTTGACGATAATCAAGGCGATTTCGGGTGGCTCCGAATATTCACCTTAATTCAATTGATTGATCGGCACCTTCACGCGGCCCGAAGAAGCCAGCCAGCAAATGCTGCAAGGATGCACCGCTTGGCCCGAGGACTCTGCCCGCCGACCTCGGCAGCAGGGTTATTGGGCTGACATCACGCTCTACGACATGCTGCTCCGCTCGGTCGGTGCCGCGCCCGACAAAATTGCGTTGGTGCTCGGTACGCGGCGTTTGAGCTACGCGCAACTAGGCCACGCGATCGATCGGCTGGCCCACCGCCTGCTCGATCTCGGATTTCGGCCGCTTGATCGTGTGGTGTTCCAATTGCCCAACTCGATCGAGTTCGTCATCGCATTCTTCGCGCTGCTGCGCATCGGGGTGATCCCGGTACTCGCATTACCGGCGCATCGGCGCGATGAAATCGCGCGCATTTTCAGCCACACCAAAGCTACGGGGTACGTCGTGGCCGACGTCTGGCGTGGCTACGACTATCGATTGCTGGCCGCAGAAATGTCCGGCCTGGCGCCGTCGCTGCGCCGCGTGCTCGTGCTCGGGGAGCCCGGTCCCAATCAGATATGTTTGAACGACCTGCTGGCGGATGACGCTGGCCGCCACGCGAACACTGCCGCCCTCGCCGCCGTCGCCCCGGCGCCAGATGAAATTGCGCTGATGCTGCTGTCGGGTGGAACGACCGGTATGCCGAAGGTCATCCCGCGAACGCACAACGATTATGTCTACAATTGCCGGCAGAGTGGCGAGATCGCCGGCTTCAACCCCGGAACCGTGCTCCTGGCGTTGCTGCCGATGGCGCACAACTACACGTTCGGCTGTCCCGGCGTGCTCGGCGCGCTGGGCCACGGCGGCACGGCCGTGATCGCGCCGGATGCAACGATCGAAACTGTCGCACGCTTGATCGAAACCGAGCGCGTATCGGTCATCTCCGCCGCCGTTCCGCTGATCGTGGACTGGCTGAACGCCAATCGCCCGCAGCATCACGACTTTTCCAGCCTGCGCGTGGTGATGAACGGTGGCGCTAAGCTCGCGCCGGAGCTGCGCCGCCGGGTCGAACTGCGGTTCGGATGCGCTTTTCAGGAGAGTTTCGGGACCGGCGAGGGATTGCTGAACATGACCCGGCTCGACGATCCTGCCGAAATTCGATTCACCAGTTCGGGGCGGCCAATATCGCCTGCGGACGAAATCCGCATTGTCGACGAGCACGGCGAAGATGTGGCCGATGGCGCGGTCGGTGAACTGATCTGCCGCGGTCCCTATACCGTACGCAGCTATTATAACGCTCCGGATAAAGACGCCGCCGCGATTACCAGCGACGGCTATTACCGAATGGGCGACATGGTGCGGCGGTTCGACGGTAATCTGTATGTCGAGGGACGCCTAAAGGACATCATCAATCGCGGCGGCGAAAAGATCAGTTGTGAGGAAATCGAAAACCACATTCTTGGCAATCCCAAGATCAAGGACGTCTGCGTGGTGGCGATGCCTGATGAGGTGTTCGGCGAAAAGGCTTGCGCCTTCGTGATCCCGGTGGATGGAGAGACAGTCGATCTGGACGAGATCAAGAATTTTCTGATAAGCCGCCACATCGCGAAGTTCAAACTGCCTGAGCGGCTCATGCTCATGAAGGAATTTCCCACCAGCGCCGTCGGTAAGGTCCTTCGCCGCGAATTGCGGCAAGTCGCCGCGATCGAAGTGGCAAGCGTGCATGCCTGAGGACGCCATATCATGAAATTATTCGAACCCTTGAACGTCGGCGGGATGATCATCCCCAATCGCGTGATGGTGCCGGCTATGGTGACGCGGCTGTCGGGCGAAGACGGCCTGGTCAACAAGGACATCAGCGATCGTTATGTCCGTTACGCGCAGGGTGGCGCCGGTCTCGTCGTGATCGAAGCCATGGCCGTCCATCAGGCCAAATCCGGCCCGCTACTGCGCATCAGCGACGATCGATACGTGCCAGGCCTCAGCGATCTGGTCCGGCGCATCCATGACACCTCCGACTCCAAGGTCGTCCCGCAGATCATCCATTTCCTCAAAGTGGCCAAGTCGGGCTGGCGGCAGACCGTCGACATGCTGTCGGTGCCTGAGATCGATCGCATCGTCGAGGAGTTCGGCGATGCGGTGGCGCGGGCGCGGGCTGCCGAATTTGATGGCGCCGAGCTGCATTCCGCACACGCCTACACGCTAGCGTCGTTTCTTTCGCGCACCAATCCACGCATGGACGACTATGGCGGGAATACCTTGGAAGGCCGCTTGTATTTGATCGGCCGAATTTTTACAAATATCCGTCGCAAGGTCGGGCAAGACTTTCCGGTCGGCGTGCGCTTCCTCGCCGACAAATTCATCAAGGACGGCTATACGGTGAGCGACGCAAAGCTCATCGGGTTGCGGCTGGCTCAGCTCGGCGCGGCATATTTGTCATTGTCGGTCGGCGGAAAATTCGAAGACGCCATTCATCTTCCTGGACAGGTGCCCTATCCCTACACCGGCTATTCGGGCGATCGCTGCATGCCTGGAGACTGGTATCCAGCGGTGCCGCACGCGCATTTCTCGGCGGAGATCAAAGCCTTCATCAGGGCGCACGGTTTCAACACGCCGATCGCGACCGCCGGAAAAATCTCACATCCCGACGACGCCGAGCGGCTAGTCGCCAGCGGTGCCGTCGACATCGTCGGCATCGCGCGCGGCCTGCTGGCCGATCCCGACTGGCCCAACAAGGTCCGCCACCGCGAGGCCGACCGCATCGTCAAATGCGATTATTGCAACGTCTGCAAACATCTCGACGGCACGCATAGCCGCGTCATCTGCGCCCTGTGGCCGCAAGGTTCGCTGCAGGCGCCGCCGCATGATCGCAGCATTGAAACGCCGCGCTGGAGCGCGGACGGCGCCAACCTGATCGCGACCGTCGGCAACGGCAGGGCGGCGCTGAAATGGAACAAGGCTGCCGGCGCGGCGCGCTACGATGTTTGCCGGACCGACCCGCTCGGCCATGTCGAGATCGCGGACGCCGTCAAAGTCACGCGCTGGGAGGATCACAACCTGCTGGCGGGCATGCAATATCGTTATCACGTGTGCGCCTACGGTGCGGCTGGGCAAGGCGGCGCCACCTCGAACACGGTCACGGTGTCATTGCCGATGCCCAATCTCGCCGCTCACGCGTTATTGCTTACGTTGCGTTGAAGGGAGCATTGCTTTGACGTCGTCGCTTTCTGCGAAGCGCCGGGTAGTTGCAACCGTGATCCGGGCATCTCGACCTAGGGTCAGGACCCATTAA
>PMAF01000043.1 GCA_003152455.1 Hyphomicrobiales bacterium | reverse complement strand
GATATTCGGTACACACAGGCGGTAGCGCCTTGTCAATTTTGGTTCTCAGGCTGCTACGCATCCGCATCGAGCGCACTGATGCGATCAGCGAAAACCCGGTGCATGTCGTTTAACCGCTTCGCCATCCACTCATGCTGGCGCGGCCAATCGGCTTTGTCCGCGGGGTCCACGTCGTTGAGGTAGGATGCGATCCGGCAGTCGTTTCCTGCCGGTAGCTCCTCCCACTCCAGCGGATAGCCAAGCTCCCGTTCGATGGCATCCTTCTGGCGTTTGACCAGGCCGAAGAACACCTTCGCGTGGTCGCCCGAGATGTACATCTCGGCCCGGATTTGGCTCTTCTGGCGGACCATCACCGCATGCAGTCTGAAGCCGGTGCGGCCGATGTTGTAGGCCATCAATTCAACACCGGTGAGGCGGCCGAGGGGCTGCGTCGTCATTTGGCAACCTCCAGTTCACTGCCCGGCAGGCTGTGTCTTACCTGCCACCGGCGCAATGATCTGGGTCAACCGAGTCGAGGCCCTTGGCCGATGCGGATCTGCTGCGCTTGGGGACCGCGTGACGGTAGGAAGCGGGTCGGCCCGGATGAGCTACATATCCAGATCGCAGTTGTGCACGCCGGCCGCGCAACTGCGGCTTCTTGCTTGGCCGAGCCAATATCAACGGGTCTGTGGCNNACAATTTGAAAATTAGGGCGACGATTGCCATCTATGGTCCATGAGTGAGGAATTTGTATTCCTTTGGCTGAACCCACACCGTCGGCCTCCTGGCCATTCCGCGTGGGTTGATCAATTAGATCGAATTATCGAATATCGAAAAAGTCGATATTGCCTGATAAGCTTGCCGCTGGCTCGTAAGCCCATGAGCCAAAGTACAGAACTTTAGGCATGCGCGAGACCAATGGTAATCTTGTGGCGACCCCTTCTCGTTCGAATTTGGATTGCGATCAATATCCTTTGGCTCGCGATGATGGCGTTTTTAATCGCAATAAACTGGTCCGGCGAACGGGTATCGTCTCGCGAGTCAATTTGGTTCAACAACAAATATCAATTTGAGTGGGGCGACGAGCATCCTGAATGTCGGAATAAATTTGCATTCTGGCCAGACGGCAAGGAAATGAATCCGAAATACTTTGATACTTTTTATGGCACCGACATAGGCACTCCTGTTCCATTGCGATCTGACATGCCCGCCGACGCCGCCCGGGATTGGGTAAACAAGGTGCGGAGCGAGGTTTCTGACTGCGAAGAGGTTCAATGGATGCCAATCGCGAAGGCAGACGCAATAAGAAATGAGCGAATTGCACTTATCGCATTTGCGTTTGTTCCTCCCCTCGTCCTTTTTCTGGCTGGTATAGGTATTTGGTCGGCTTGGAGGTACTTTGCAAAAGAGCATTGGCTTAGTTTGCCCACGAACGTGCGTAAGGGGCTTCTAAGGCTTTATCTCGTTGTCGCCGTGCCGTGGGTGGCCTGGTTTGGGTACGTTATTTTCGATTTCGTTCAGCATCATCATTACTGGCACTGGCGTGACATATCCCACGCTTTTTGGTCGCTGCTAATTGTACCGATTGGCGGACCGATTTTGCTTTTGGTGATTGTCTGGGTGATTTCGGGTTTCCGTAAGTCAGTGCCATAGGTCTGGCGAATCGCTATCGGTCATCCGGAGGTCGGATCATTAGGGGGTGGAACCAAGATCAGTCTGTGGCTAAATTGTCGATAGTAACAACCTTGCGGTGGTTAATTCGATGTTGCCGTACTTTGCATTGGCACCCAAGACACGTCTAATCTCGCATTTTGTAGGCTCTGCAATTCTCAGCTTAGTTTGCTGCGATTTGTCATGGGCTTCTGATATCACGATAACTCCGACAAACGGCGGCCCGGATATCATCGCCATCGATGGCGACTTTGTGCTTGGAGACGAGAAGAAGTTTGTTGATCTCGCACTTAGCAGCAAAAACGCATTGGTCGTTTTACAGAGCCGCGGTGGAAACCTCTATGCAGGAATCGAGATTGGACGAGCAATCCATTTAAAGGGATTTGCGACACTTGTTCCAGATGGCGTTGGATGCGCGTCTGCGTGCGCGCTCGCATGGCTTGGCGGAATCCCTAGATTCATGGGTGAAACCGGAAAAGTAGGATTCCATGCAGTTTATACGACTGAAGGCGGTCAAGCCGCGATTAGTTCTGCTGGCAATGCATTGGTGGGGGCCTACCTGAATCAGCTAGGCCTTTCCACATCTGCAGTTTTGTACATCTCGACTCCTCCGCCAGAGGGCATGCAATGGCTAAGCTTTGCGGATGCTCGGCGTGTCGGTATCGATGTGCAGCAAATCAAAAACTCGTCTGTCGCGAACGCTACACCGCAACAGACTGAAGAGTCGCCTCGGCACGATGCTAGCGGTCCTCAGCTCGCAACGATCAAGTCAGCGACTTACAGATTCATTACAGCGACCAACCGTCCAAACGATGACGTGATGATATTTCTAGATGGGGTATACGCTGACGGCGTCAATTATTTCGGAAAGACAATGGCAAAGTCGGCTGTCTTGGCTGACAAGCAGACCTTTTTTAAAAGATGGCCAAAACGAAATTACTCTATAAGACCCGATTCAATGTCAGTGGCATGTGAAAGCGATACTTCGTGCAATGCGCAGGGAATAGTTGACTGGATCGCGAGCGGCAATTCCAAATTGTCGACTGGATCAGCATCTATCAATTTAAATTGGAACAAAGGCTCAGGTGATTGGAAAATTGATTCGGAAAACAGTCGCGTAGTAAGGCGCCAAATCTCAACAATTGTTGCAAGCGAGAGTTTCCCCGTCGTCCCAAGATATCAACTAGACAGAACAAACACTAAGCTTCTTTCCTTATCTAACTTAAGTCCTGATTCTGACTGCTGGGGTGCTTGGACGACGGGAAAAGTGGTGAAGCGCCAATTCGGCGAAGACGGGGTAACGCTTAAAGGGGTCGTCCTAGAAGAACCCGATGGCTCACGAGAATTTATAAATGTGGACGTAAGTCTCGATAAAATTGACATGGCAACGAGATCGTGGGTGGCGAATGGGCTGCAAACATTGTTGGCGAAAGGCCGTTCGGCGGAGGCCTACATTCGTTTGTGTGGGGCCGCTGGTCGCGTCGAGATGCTAGACGCTTTGCAGTAAATCGGCTCCCCTCCCAATCATCAGAATAGGCACCTCGGAATTTTCTCACAAAAATTGTCGAGCGCCACAGCGTCGCACAGGGGATCACGTCGCCATCAATCATCATCAAGCATTGCCAATTGCTGAGCAATGAACTCCCTAATCCCTTGCCAAAATGAAGCGTCTCCCAGTCCAACCTTGGGCTCTTGATTGACCGCGTTGTCGATCTCTTCCAGCGAAATTCTAACCGCGATAGGACTTGATGCTACCGGCGCTAGAAATTCGTGAATTCGTAGTTCTGCTGTTATCAGCCTAGTTGCTTCCAGTTCGGACGACCGAGCTAAAAATCGCAACGCATTAAGGCATGTATCCAGGCGACTAGTCATGACTATGCAGGCACTCGCTTTCACATACGCAACTTGAAAATTATATCACATTTTTTACTGAGCCTCTATGCCCCCCTGTGCCGACATTTTTTTCACAAAATTTGTTGAGCCCTACCGCGCCGCCCGAAGCGAGTGAATTTTGGCCCCCACCCCCTCCGCGAAGGCGAGCAATAAAGATTCAAAACGCGCTCAAAGAACGAATCAATGATGCGCGGTTTTGAATTGTCTGCTGGGCTCGTGCGCGTAAGCTGACTGTTCGCAAAGTCCCACAATTACGAACGCTAGCCGAACGTGAAGAGCGCCGACGCAAGGGAAATCAGGGATGACCGAGACAGTCTCAACGAAAGCAAACCGAACACTGTGCCGTTTGCCTAATGCGGCGTACAGGCCAAGGGAATATCTAACGGAGGTGAAAGTTGATCGATTGATCGATGCTGCGCGGAAACGAGGACGCAATGGCACCAGGGATGCTGCAGCGATCTTGCTGGCGTATCGACATGGCCTTCGTGCTGCTGAACTCTGCCAGATTCGCTGGTCGCAAATCGATCTGAGGCATGGCCGGCTGCACGTGAACCGAGCCAAGGGCGGGATTGAAAGTGTCCATCCATTGCGTGGTCCCGAGCTTCGAGCCTTGCGGCCGCTGCAGGGGGCGAGCCCTTACGTGTTTGTTACCGAAGCTGGAACGCCAGTGACCACTTCATGGTTTCTACGTATGGTTCAGCGCACCGGCTTAGCTACTGGGCTTCCCTTCCCCGTGCATCCGCACATGCTTCGACATTCGACTGGGTACAAGCTTGCGAATGATGGGGCGGACACGCGGAGCCTGGCGCACTATCTTGGGCATCGGAATTTGCAGTCCACGGCGAGGTATACGGCGTTGGCGCCGCATAGGTTCGCGAAGTTCTGGCAGGACTAGGAGATCCAATGGCGGAGGTGAAGTATCGACAAATTGCCGAGCTGACCGCTTGCGAAATAGCAGCTGCGCGCGCCTATGGTGCAGAATCGGGGCTAGTTCATTTAGCGGTCCAAGCCGACCACAGCCTGGTTCTAAAGAGCTTTGAGCTGTACCAGGAGTTTTTACAATCCAAAAAGCTCGTTGCTTTGAAAAGAGCCACCGAATTAAGATATGAACTGGCTGCGGCCGCCACCTTGTACTCCGGTCATGGAAACGGCGTGGGAGTGGTCGGCGCGCTTGGCCACAGCGAAGACAGATTTTTCAAAGGCATGACGTGGCAATATCGCGGGCCCACCTCGGCGACAACACATAAAAGTGTGGCGGACAATTTTGTTCGCACGCGAGCAAATAGTTCGCGCGATACTCCGGTCCTGCTAGAGTTCCGTCTGCCTGCTGGCTTTCGACTGCTCCCAATGGCGGTACTTGGGGCTGATTTCACCCACGAAGCAGAGTGTTTGATCCCTCCGGGTCTTCCATTCGTCATTAACGCGGCTTCGCGTGTGACAGTCGAGGATGGTCAAGACGTGCTTCATCTCGTTCTAGTTCCCAAATAATCCATGAACGCAATCAACGTCATCGCCCCGTACAAGTGGCAAGGCATGTGGGTCTTCGACGACGAGCGCGTTGGCCTGGATAAAGAGCCCTTCGTCGCTGGGGCCGACACCCTGATCGACCGTATCGCTGTTGATATCCCTGCGGCTGCTAGCGGATTTGTTCTGATATTTGCGAGCACGCCATTCCCCGGTCATCAGCACCGGATTGACTGGTTGCGCACTGACGATGACGGTGGAAATTGGTACTACTCGGATGAATTCGGGATGGAAGGCTGGCTTTGCCCAGCACTGTTCAAGTACTTCGAAAAAGCGCCAAAGCAAATTTATGTGCAAGCCAAGGCTAAAGCCGTCTGACCCTGCCCTCGGAATTGCTCGAATTCGATGTCAAAATGGATTTCACGGAGGCGCCCCGTCACTGATAGGCAACTGGCTAACAAAAGCGTGTTTGTTAGCCAGTTGAATGGCTCCGGTTTGCCCGGTTCGACTTGACCCAATTTCAAGGCTCGCCCGTACGCCCTTGTTCATTGGTTGGCTCCTGCCGCTAAAAATCCAGCGCGCGGAAGAGTGGCTACTGCTAGATGGTCTGACTAAGGGTTCGAAGTTCATTCCGAACATCTGTCGGCATCGCCTGTAACAATTTAGAGACCTCTGTACCCGTCTTCTCCATAATTCGCGCAGACACCTTCCGGAAGCTATTTAGATTTTCGAATTCTTTAGGCTTCAACACAGCGACGCTATCGAATTTTGCGATGCGCGAAGCGACATCCGGGTGGGAATCAGTCTGCTTTGTCTTTACCCCGGTGATCACTTCCGTAACCTCCCGCAGCGTTTGCAACGCCTTCAAGAGTATTACGGCCTCTGCGCCGGAGGACAGATACGGGTTTACGAACACTAAAGGCTTCCGCTCAACTTCGTAGGCGATTTTTAGCGCTAATTGGTCAGCGCGGAATTCTTCCAATTTTGGATCGGCGTCGATCCGACGGCCGTGGCCTAGATGGTGGTGGCTATATTCATGCGCAATCGCGAATATCTCCATGGCGCGTGCCACTTGCTCGAAGACAAGTTCATTCCGGTTTGCCGGACGGAATGGCACCAGGAAAGGTGTGCCCGTTACACAGAATGAGATGTATATGCGCAGCCAGTATCCCATCACTTCAGGTGCGGTCTTGAGGTAAAATTGTGCGGATTCGTCCGAGTAGTTCGCGCTCTCCCAAAATGTTGGCGCCAAGACAAGGGCGCGACGCCATCACCGTCCGAGTGCCGAGGACGCCAAGCCCGCCGAAGCGTTCGCGAAATGCGCGAGAGCGGATAAGCGTCAACATGGGTCATGGGTTGCTGATGCATGGTCGACGCTCCGGACCCAAACTTGGACCCAACGGGACAGTATTCGACGTTACCAGGCGGAATATTCGCAGCGGCCGACGGCCAGAATTGCCCGAAAATACTAATTGAACGGGATGTGACGTTATTGAGAGTGACGCTCACGCCCGACTATCAATTCTGGGGTCGCGGGCATTACGAGCGTTTCTTGTTTTCAAAATAGAACTTGAACCCCACCACTAGGCCAAACAGCACAAGCGCTACAGCGAAAACGATCAGAAAGGTAGTGGTGCTGAGAGCTATCATTAGGCGACCTTTTTCACCGCCCGCACTATGCGCCCATCCAAGCTATCCGCCTAGGCCACTGGATTTCAAACAGACCATGTTCCGCGCGCCAGCCGCTTCTGGCCAAGTCAATGACATCGCGGCGATCGGCCGCACCAGACGGCGAGAGCGCGCATAGGCCGTTTTCGCGCATGTTGGTGAGGGTCGTCGCTATCACTCTTTTGGTGCTCGACGCGCTACGCGGCGCTCTTGCGCTAGTCGAATGCGCTCAGGTTCGGTGAAGATACGCTCGAGAAGAGCTGACGTAAAATCGAGCAGGTCTTGCGCGTCCTCTTTTTTGAGGGTGCCGGCATGTGCACCATCGTTGCCGTCTTCACGGACGCAGTTCGAGAGGCCGCGCAAGTCACCGGGCAATTTTCCATTATCGAACAGCCATGGCAGCCGAAGCCCGAGGTCCCGACGCGTTCTATTGTTTAATCCTTCAACCTCCTCGGCCGGAAGCATCGGTTTGGTCGTGAGATCGATCGCAAGCCGAAACATCGCGCCAGCAGCGTTCCAACAGCCGGTGGCGATCGAGATCGCTCCTTCTCGAAACGCATTGGCGATTGGATCTGGTACATGCGCCGGCGGTTGCTCCGCGCCCATATCCTTCAAGCAGATGAAGCCTTCGACATTGAAATATTGGTTCAGCGCCCCTTTGAGCGCGGTCGGCGGGTTTTCGTCGAGGAAATCTTTGGCATGATAATCGCTTTGAGCAATGGCAAGAATTGTCGAACGGTGACAGTGCCTGCAGACTGAGAACGCCTCATAGAATCGCTGCCAGCCGTCCTGCATGCCTGTCGGCACGGTGCTCAATACGTCAAAAGTCATCTTCTCGGAGTGACAACGGGGACAGTCGGAAACGAGCAGGGGCATTGTAATCTCACGATCCAAGTAACGTGACCAAACGACTTAAATTCCCGAAGGCTATTGTCGCGTTCATGTCGCACGGACTTGCCGCGCGTCATTGTAAACCCTTGAAACGTAATGGGAACGCTTGCAACAAAATGCGACATGGAAAAGGGCCTAGCAGAAAAGCTAAGCCCTTGTTTTTATTGGCGACCCCGGCTGGATTCGAACCAGCGACCCCCAGCTTAGAAGGCTGATGCTCGCTGAGAACAGTTAGGGTCCATTGCTACCGAAATTGCTACCGAACACGACGGTACGGGCTGTGATTGAAACGAACAGCGAACGCCGCAGTATATGAAATTGCCTGATCATCTAAGACGTTAGGCCACTAGACGGTACGAGAAGGGAGGGCGGCCCTCGAATTTCAAGACCGGTGCCTTAAACCACTCGGCCACCCTTCCGTTATTTGATTTCAATAACTTCGCAAAACCGCTCCGTCAAAATTGCTACCGGAGGCTTTCGTCGGGATATCGGCGCCAAGCTGGCGAACCTATTGGTACGCGAGGGCGGGCCATTGGTAGTTGCCCATTTTTTTGTGCGACGGAGACTAGCGCTACCTCGGCAACCGCCGGAGTTATTTCCACCCTGCCTCACGGTCGCACGCACGCCGCTCCGCAACATGGGTCTTTTCCCACTGTGTGATGGACTGGGTTTCATTGTTGTCCATCCTGTCGTTCATGCACGTGCAGTACTTGAGCACGACATCTGCCTTCGCCCCTTCATCCTTGTTGTCCTTCACGCATTGATTGATCCACTTTTCATCGTCCGTTGTCGCGGCAGGCTTCACATTGCCCGGGGTTGAAGCAAGTGCCGGCGTGTGCTCCCAAAGGTCGATAGCGTCGGATTTTTTAGCCGCGACTTTATTGGTGTCGCGGATGAACTTATCGATGGCGCTAATCGGTTTCTTGTCGGGATTGGCCTTGCAAAAGTCGAACACGAGTTTGGTAATAGCCGGCTCGGTGACCGCGCTGACGTCGATATAGTCAGTGTATTTGTTGAGCAAGAAGAAGTTGGCAGCGCTCAGGTACCCTTGGGTCCAGTAGAACAAAAGCGCGTTCGGCAGATGGTCGAGGCCACGTGTGCCGCACTAACAGGCCGAACACATGGCTGCACCGACCAAGGCTGCATACGTGAAGATGCCCGAAATAACGACGGGAATGTAAATGATGACGGCAAGAACAATAGATATTGCCGGCATTTCTTCAGCAATATCCAATTCATAGGCGAGGCCACCGAGCACCACCATGACGGCAATGTAGATGGCAATGTAGATGACTGCTGCGAGCCAGTATTTGGCACGGCTGATGCGGCCGCTTACCCCGTCTGTTCTCTGCGTCCATGCCGAATCGAATATTCGGTACACACAGGCGTCGACGCCATCAGCCCGCCGTTCGGCGCGGCGAGCGCCTCACTTCGCCTTCGCCGGGCTCGCGGGCGGCGCGATGACCTTCAGCGCGTCGCCGGTCAGCTTGAGAATCGTGAGGCCCGAGCCGCTTCGATCCATATTGTAGATGTAGCCGCGATCATCGAGCTCGCCCAAGTCGGAGAACGTCGCCTTGCGGCAATCGGTCTTCTTGGCCAGGGACGATCCGCACGACGTCATCGTGTTCTTGTCCGGCGCCTGGATGAAATAGGCGACGCGACTCGGATTATAGGGATCGCGGATGTCAAAGACCTGTAGGCCGGCGTTGAAATAGGACACGATCAGCAGCTTGCCGTAATAGGGCGCGTAGATCCGTCGCGGCATTTCGTGCGTTCCGAACCGCGCGCCCTTGGCGCAGAAGTCGCCCGGGAACTGGCCGACGGTCGGCGTCGAGATCGGGTAGGGCGTGCGTTCGTCACTGATGTCCATCAGCGACGGATTCTTCCATTTTTGCGGCGCGCATTCGTTGGCCGTCTGCTCCGATAGCCCCACGGCAATATCGATTTTCACCGGCGCGCCGGTCTCGAAATTCGTCTGTGTTTCGGGGATCGGAACTCCGAAGATCGGGATGAATGTATGCGCCCCATCGTGGGGATTGGCGGTGAGATAGCTGATCTGCGGATAGAGGAGATCGGCCTGCGTCGGCTTCGTCCCGCAATCGGCCGATGCGGCGGCATTGACGCTCGTGTTGCATCCCTTCAACAGTTTGGTCCGATCTAGGATCTGGAAAATACCGTCGCTGCTGCTGCCGTAGCCGATATAAACGCGGTTCTTGTTCACGCCGGCCGAGTAGATGTCGTGCGTGCCGGTCGGAGGATTGGTGACGCCCTCGAAGCATGTATCGCTCGGAGCGTTGTAGCAGCTTTTCTGCGTCGCGACGTCGGCTGCGGGCTGCTGGCCGGGAAGGCCGAACTGGCGGATGAATTTCGGGCTCGTCGGATTGCTCAGATCATAGATGTAAATATGGTTGCCGGTGTGCCAGCCGTCGCCCTTCTGATTGAAGATCATATAGGCGATGCCGGTATCGCATTCCCACCACGCGTGATGCGAATTGACGCCGTTGCTCAGGATGGTCGTGAGCAGTTTCGGGTGCGCGGGATCGGTCGTCTCCCATATCTCCCAATCGTCGTTGCCATCGTGCCGGATCATGAACCAGCGGTTCAGCAAGCCGTTCGCTTCGGCATTGGGAAAGTGATTGCCGCCGCAGACCGCGACATGCGGCGCGCCCTTGTCGCTCTTCGTCGCGACATTGGCGAGATAGACCGGATGGGGCGGGTCAGTCGCGTCGATCAGTGACGTGCCGCTGTTTTCGACCCTGCCGGTCAAGGGATTGTTGCCGTTTCCGCCGGTGCTCGTCATATAGACGATGTAGCGGCCATTTTGGTTCTCGACCCAGCCGTCGTCCGAGCTCGGCCGCCCCTGTCCGTCGTTGAAGCCGACGACCTGCATGTTCCAGGTCGATTGCTTGTCCCATCCTTTTGGCGGCGGCACTTTGAGCGGCGGCAGGCCGGGCGCACCCTCCGGTCCTTCGTTGAGCGTGATGGTCGGGAAATTCGGCCCATCCGGAACATAGCCCGGATCGTCGGCCTTGGCGGATCTGCCCAATCCGCACGTGAGCGCAATGGATGCGACGAAAAGGAATCCCCGAGCGATCGCGCGCATATCCGCCATGGACGGCCCTCCCAGATTTGTTTCGGTACCTTTTGTCTCGACGACTATAGGGATCACCCACGCTGCGCTCAACGAGAAAAATCTCGCTGCATGAGCGTGCGGACGGGCAAACGATTCGGGCGGGACGGCAAGCGCGTAAGGACACGCCGCAATCGAGGACTTTGATGGCGGTTCTCGGCGGCCTCACATCCGCGATC
>PMAF01000106.1:19918-20117 GCA_003152455.1 Hyphomicrobiales bacterium | reverse complement strand
CTGCTTAAGCCTTAGGCAAACGCCAGCGCCAGTCGGCTCGGCGCGTTACTAAACCGCAATTTTCCGCTCTGGCATGGCGCTTGCTCCGTGCTCCCTTATCAAACCGAGGGAGGCCCTTGATGACCCGCGCCGAATTGACCGAGAAGATCGTCGCTTCCAAGCGCAAGAAGCAACTTGCCTGGAAGGACATCGCCGCCAA
>PMAF01000106.1:0-19862 GCA_003152455.1 Hyphomicrobiales bacterium | reverse complement strand
GATCTACCGCTTCTACGAGCTGGTCTCGGTCTATGGCACGACCTGGAAATCGCTGATCCAGGAGGAGTTCGGCGACGGCATCATGAGCGCGATCGATTTCGACATGAAGCTCGAGCGCCAGCCCGATCAAAAGGGCGATCGCGTGCGCGTCACTATGACCGGAAAATTCCTGCCCTATAAGCAGTATTGATAATTAGGCGAGCTCGCTTGCCCAGGGATGGGTTTCGAGCACCGCTTTGAGCTTCTGCAGGAACTGCGCCGAATAGGCGCCGTCGCAGGCGCGGTGGTCGAAGCTCTGGCCCAGCATGGCAACCGGTCGCACCGTCACGGTCTCGCCGACCGCCCACGGCCGCTTCAGCACGGCGTCGAAGGACAGCGTCGCCACTTGCGGCGCGTTGATCACCGGCATGGTGAACAGAGTCCCGAAGCTGCCGTTGTTAGAGATGGAATAGGTGCCGCCCGACAGATCGCCGGGAGCGAGCTTGCCGCTGCGTGCTTTTTCCACCTGCCGCGCCAGCGCCTTGGCGATGCCGCCGGCGTTCATCTCGTCGGCGTGATGGACGACCGGCACCAGCAAGCCTTCGTGATCGAGATCGACGGCGAAGCCCAGATTGACGTCGTCATGGCGGATCAGCCGGTCGCGATCGAATGACGCGTTGAGGCGCGGAAACTCCGCCAGCGCCAGGCACACCGCCCGCGCAACGAAGGGTAGGAAGGTCAGCGCCGTGCCATGGCGCTTGGCAAAGGATTCCTTCGCCTGCGCCCGCGCCGCCATCACCGCCGAGAAATCGATTTCCACCGCCTGGAAGGCATGCGGAATTTTGCGCCAGGATTCGGCAAGATGAATCGCGGTCTGGGCGCGGATGCGGTTGAGGGTCTCGATTGTATCGCCCTCGCGCGAGGTGAGCCGCGGTTTTTCCGGCGCGCGCAGCGCCTGGGCCGGTGCCGATGTGACGTCGGAGGCGGCGATGCGCCAGCCGCCGCGCGACCGCACGCCCTGCGCCACCGCGAAAATATCGATGCCGCTCTGCTTGATCAGGCGGCGGGCCAGCGGCGTGATCTTAAGATCGGGCACCGCATCGGCCTTGATGTATTGGCCGGTCGGCGTGCGCAGCTCGGCGAAGGGCTGCATGACGTAAGGCGCCGCCTTGGTTCCCGACGGTGCGGCGCCGTTGCGCCTTGCCGCTTGCGGCGCGGGCGCTTCGACAGCGCGTGCCGGAGCAGCAACGGGTTTGGCGGCCGGGGCGGCGGCTTTGGCCGTCGGTTTCTGGGCCGGCGCCGGCGCCAGCTTGCCGTCGGCACCGCCCAGTACGGCCACCACGGTGCCGACCGGCACGGTCTCGCCGGCAGCGACGCGGATTTCGGTGAGCAACCCATTCTCGGTCGCCTGCACCTCCATCGTCACCTTGTCGGTCTCGATCTCGAACAGGTTCTCGCCCGGCTTCACGGCGTCGCCGGCCGACTTGAACCATTTCACGATCTTGCCCTCGGCGACGGTTTCGCCGAGCTGCGGCATCAAAACGTCCACGCGATTCCCCTAAACTGCCCGAAGCGGCCTACCACGTCACCGACACATATTGCGTCTCGAGGAACTCCTTCATGCCTTCCGACGCGCCTTCGCGGCCGAGGCCGGACTGCTTGACGCCGCCGAACGGCGCCGCCGGATCGGAGACCAGGCCGCGATTGAGGCCGATCATGCCGAAGTCGAGTTTCTCCGACACGCGCATGCCGCGGCTGAGGTCTTTGGTATAGAGATAGGCGACCAGGCCGTATTCGGTGTCGTTGGCGCGTTTGATTGCCTCGTCCTCACCCTTGAACGTCTGGATCGAAGCCACGGGCCCGAAGATTTCCTCGTTCAGCATCTTGGCCGAATCCGGCACGTTGGTGAGCACGGTGGCCGGATAGAAGAAGCCCGGACCGTCCGGCGTCTTGCCGCCGACCAGCACCTTGGCGCCCTTGGCGACCGCGTCGTCAACCAGCTCGATGACCTTGTCGCGGCCGTCTTTGTTGACCAGCGGCCCGAGATTGATGCCATCGTCGAGGCCGTTGCCCATCTTGAGCGAACTCATCTTGGCGGTGAGCTTCTTGACGAATTCGTCGTGCACCTTCTCGTGCACGTAGAAGCGGTTGGCCGCCGTGCAGGCCTCGCCCATGTTGCGCATCTTGGCGATCATCGCGCCTTCGATGGCGGCGTCGATGTCGGCGTCCTCGAACACCAGGAACGGCGCGTTGCCGCCGAGTTCCATCGAGGGCTTGAGCACCTGGTCGGCGGCCTCGTGCAGCAGCTTGCGGCCGACTTCGGTCGAGCCGGTAAACGACAAGACGCGCACGCGCGGGTCGTGCAACATGGCGCTGACCACCGGCCCGGAGCGGCGCGACGGCAGCACGTTGACCACGCCGGCGGGCACGCCCGCCTCCTCCAAGACCGGCATCAGCGCCAGCATGGTGAGCGGCGTGTCGGAGGCAGGTTTCAGCACCACCGGGCAGCCGGCGGCAAGCGCCGGGCCGATCTTGCGGGTCGCCATGGCGGCCGGGAAATTCCACGGCGTCACCAGCACGGCAACGCCGGCCGGCTTGTGTTGCGCGACGATGCGCGCGCCCGAGGCCGGCGCCATCGAGATATGACCGATATTGCGCACGGCCTCTTCGGCATACCAGCGGAAGAACTCGGCGGCGTAGGCGACTTCGCCGCGCGAATCCGACAGCGCCTTGCCGTTCTCCAGCGTGATCAGCTTGGCGAAGCGTTCGGCATCGCGCATGATCAGTTCGTGGCATTTGCGCAGGATCTCCGCGCGCTCGCGCGGCTTGCGTTTGGCCCAGCCTTCGAAGGCGGCCTGCGCGGCGTCGACCGCGGCCTTGGCGTCGTCCACCGTCGCGCTGGCGACCGAGGCGATCTTGCGCTCGGTGGCCGGGTCGATCACGTCAAAACGGGCGCCGTCGGACGACTTGCGCCATTTGCCGCCGATCCACAGATCGGTCGGGACGTCGGCGAGAAGATTTTCGTACATGGCACGTTTCCTTTGCCTCGTGTCCCGGGCGCAGCGCAGCGCGTAAGCGGTGCGCTGCAGAACCGGGACCCCGGTTACTTCCTCTAAACAAGCTGGGTCCCGGATCAGCAGTGCATCACTTCGTGCTGCACCGCATCCGGGACACGAAGCCTTAACTCTCCAAGCACCGCCGCACCGTCTCCGCAATGCGTTGCGGCGTCGGCAGCACGGCGTCTTCCAGAATATCGGCGGCCGGCAGCGGAATATGCGGCGTGGTGATCCGCACCGGCGGCCCGTCGAGGTCGTAGAAGGCCTCGTCCGCCACGATCGACACGATCTCGGCGCCCCAGCCGCACAGCCGCGGATTTTCCTCAACCGTGAACAGCCGATGCGTCTTGGCGACCGAACCGAGAATGGTCTGGGTGTCGAGCGGCACTAGCGAGCGCACATCGACAACTTCCGCGTCGATGCCGTGTTCCGCCTTGAGCTTCTCGGCCGCCTCCAGCGCGCGCGGCACCATCAGCGCCAGCGCGATGATCGTGGTGTCCTTGCCGGGGCGCACGATCTTGGCGGTGCCGAGCGTATCGACGATCTCGCCGTCCGGCACTTCGCCCTTGGTCGCGTAGAGCGATTTGTGCTCGAGGAAGATGACCGGGTCGGGATCGCGCACGGCGGCGGCAAGAAGACCAATGACGTCGAGCGGCGTCGACGGTGCCACGACCTTGAGGCCCGGGATCATCATGCACCAGTTTTCGACGCTCTGGGAGTGCTGGGCGCCGAAACGGGAACCTGCGCCGTTGCCGGTGCGCACCACCAGCGGGCATTTCGTTTGCCCGTTCGACATGTAGCGGCTCTTGGGGAATTCGTTGGCGATGTAGTCGAAGCACACCGCGAAGAAGTCCGAGAACATTATCTCGGCGATCGGCTTCAAGCCGGTCATTGCCGCCCCCATGGCGGCGCCGAGAATCGCCTGTTCCGAGATAGGCGTATCGCGCACGCGCAGGGGACCGAACTGCTCGTAGAGACCAACGGTCGCCTTGAACACGCCGCCGGCCTTGGCAACGTCCTCGCCGAGGAACACCACGTCCGGATCGCGCGCCATTTCCTGCGCGATGCCGCGGATGACCGCGTCGCGATAGCTCAGTTCCGCCATGCCCAGCCTCCATCGGCATAGACATCGGTTGTTATGATATCGAGCGGCGGGTTCGGCGCGGCCTTGCAGGCCTCGGTCGCGTCATCGACCTCCTGGCGCACTTGGGCATCGATATCGGCGATTACTTTTTCGGCGACGCCGAACTGCTTCAGCCGCTCGCGGTAGATCTTGATCGGGTCGCGCAGTTTCCATCTATCCAGCTCGCCATCGGGGCGATATTTGGCCGGGTCGGCGCGTGAATGTCCGCTGTGACGGTAGGTCATGCACTCGATCAAGGAAGGCCCCTCGCCCGCACGCGCTTTCGCAAATGCCTTCTGGGCGGCGCGATAGACGACATCCGCGTCGTTGCCGTCGATAACGATCCGCTCGAGTCCGTAAGCCGAAGCGCGATCGGCGGCCGGATGCTCGACTGCGGTCACGTCGGCGATCGGGGTATATTCCATGTAGAGATTGTTCTCGCACACGAAGACCACCGGAAGCTTCCACACCGCGGCGAAATTGAGCGCCTCGTGGAAGGCGCCGATATTGGTGGTGCCGTCGCCGAAGAAGCAGACCGACACGTCCTTGTCGCCCTTGTACTGGGCCCGCCAAGCGGCGCCGCAGGCAATCGGCAAATGCGCGCCGATGATGGCGTAGGAACCCATCACGCCGTGTTCTTCCGAAGTCAGATGCATCGAGCCGCCCTTGCCGCGCATCAGCCCGTTGTCGCGCTGCATCAGCTCGCCGAGCACCTTCTCGACCGGCACGCCGCGCGCCAGGGTATGGGCATGGCCGCGATAGGTGCAGAAGCTCAGGTCGCCTTTGACCATGGCTTCGGCAAAGCCCGCCGCGATCGCCTCCTGCCCAAGCGAGAGATGGCTGGTGCCCTTGACCAGATTTTGCAAGAATAGGTCGTAGGCGCGCTGTTCGGCCTCGCGCAGGCGCACCTGCGAGCGGTACAAGGCCAGACGCTTTTGCTCGCCGATATCGTCGTTCAAGCCCAAGCCGGCCGGCGCCCGGTCCTTTACTGTCGCCATGAATGATCCTCGAAGGGGGTATTCTGCATTGAGCGGGCGGAACTTAGACCCGATGAATGCGGCCTCGCAACTCTCCTATTTCAATACTTGTCATTCCAG
This sequence comes from Hyphomicrobiales bacterium, assembly GCA_003152455.1. Taxonomy (GTDB): domain Bacteria; phylum Pseudomonadota; class Alphaproteobacteria; order Rhizobiales; family Xanthobacteraceae; genus Pseudolabrys. Next base: position 14,607 of record PMAF01000106.1, on the reverse strand, counting down.
GGCCGGCCTGACGAAATCGGGGCTATTCCAGTGGGCCTTCGACCACCGCTTCGCTGGTGGTGGTCTTGCCCAACTTGCGTTCCCGGTAGAGCAGATAGAGACCGGAGCATATGACAATGGCGGCGCCCGCCATGGTCCAGCGGTTGGGCACGTGGTCGAAAACCCAGTAGCCGAGGATCACGACCCAGATCAGCTGGGTGTAGACGAAGGGCGAGAGCACCGCGGCCGGCGCGAGGCGGTGGCCGGAAATCAAAAGAAAATGGCCGGCGCTGCCGAGCACACCGGTTCCCAGCAGCATTAAGGCGATCGGCCAACTGTCCGGCGTGGTCCAGACGAAGGGGATCACCGGCAGCATCACCAGCGCGCCGATAAAATTCGCGTAAAACAGCGACGTCTGGTTGGAATCGACGCGCGACACGATGCGCGTGATCACGGCGTAAAAGCCGTAACAGATGGTGCCGACGAGCGTGATCAGCGCCGCCGGGTGCATGCCGCCGAAACCGGGCCGCGTGATTAACAGCACGCCGCCGAAGCCGACACAGATCGCCGACCAGCGCCGCCAGCCGATCCATTCACCCAGCATTGGGCCCGACACGATGGCGACGATGAAGGGAAAGATGAAGATGATCGACAGGGCCTCGTCGAGTTGCAGCCAGCGCAAGGCGATGAAATTAAGCGCCGTCGAGGCGACCAGCAGAAGCGAGCGCGTGATCTGCAACTTCAGGCGCCTGCTGCGCAACAAAGCCGGATGGGTCAGCGGATTGGAGACGATCAGCGTCAGCACGAAGGCGCTAGTGTAGCGCGCCCAGGCGATTTGCAAGCTGCTCATATGCGGATTGAGATATTTCGCCGTCGCATCGAGGCAGGCGAACAACGCCACCGCCCCGCACATCAAGGCAATGCCGGTGAGCCGCTGGCGGCGATGCTGCGCGAGGTCGGTCATCTTCTACGCTGCCATCATGTCGTTATCGAACCGACCTCACCTTGGCGAGGAGCGTAGCAGACTGGCAGCAATGTAAAACATTCGATTGAAAGCCGGCGCGTTTTGAATTAGGAATCGCCACGTGGGGCCAACGACGGTCGCCCCGCTCCCTTGAAGGCTTTCGAGCCCAAGCGCCGTCTCCTTCGTTTACGGAGGGGACCTATGGCGACTGCTGGCTAAAACACCCTCACATCAATCTGCCATGCGATTTGCGACGCCGTGCGCGCCGCCGATCGTTGCTGGGCAACGTTTCGGGGTTTCCAAAGCCTCCCCGTCAGATGCGACTTCCGTCCATCCAAGCGCTGATCGCTTTCGCTTGGGAGCAAACCATGGATGGCACTCTAGTTGCGCTTTTTCTTTTCGCGACATTTCTCGGCGGATTCACCAGCGGCCTGACCGGCTTCGCGGCCGGACTTGTCGTGTCGGGCATCTGGTTGCACATCATCACGCCACTGCAAACGGCGGTTCTGATCGCAGCTTACGGGATGATCAACCAAGCCTATGGTGTCTGGAAAGTACGCCATGCGCTGCAGTGGCGGCGAATCTTGCCGTTCGTCATCGGCGGCGCCGTTGGTGTTCCGCTCGGCGCCTATCTCGTGACCTATCTCAATCCAGCGTACCTGCGCATCGGCGTCGGCGCCTTGCTGATCGTGTATAGTACCTACAATCTCGCACGGCCGACATTCACGCCGATCAAGTCCAATCCGGCAACCGATGTGGGCATCGGCGTCTTAAACGGATTGCTCGGCGGTCTCACCGGACTTGGCGGAGTCATCAGTACGATCTGGGTCCAGCTCGGCGGCGGCCCAAAAGATGCACAGCGGGCGATATTTCAGCCTGTGCTGTTCCTCACCATGACGATGACCACGCTGACGTTCGCGACGGCGGGCCATCTCTTCAACGTCGATACCCTCAAGCTTTTCCTGCTTGGCCTGCCCGCTCTGTTGCTCGGCTTGTGGGTCGGTGTTTTTCTATATGGAAAACTCGACGATGCGGCGTTTCGCAAAGTCATCCTGATCTTGCTGCTGGTTTCCGGATTGTCGCTGGTTTTGCCAGCGTTTCTTCATTGACGGCTTGCCCGCGATGATCCGCTGAGTTAGATTTTTGTCGTGGGGCCTGCGACGGTCGCCCCGCTCCCTTGAAGGCTTGCGAGAGCCCAAGCACCGTCTCCTTCGTTCACGGAGGGGACCTATGCTGTCTCCGAGCTATTCGATCTCACCTCAAGATCTCTGGAATGCGATGGCGACGCGCGATGCGCCGCAGCTTGTCGATGTGCGTCGCCGCGATGCTTTCGAGGCATCGCCGCAACTCTTGCCGGGCGCGCTCTGGCGCGATGCCGGTCAGACGCAAACATGGTCGGTCGAACCCGGCCGTGCCCGGCCGATCGTCATCGCCTGCAAGGCGGGTCATGAAATGAGCCAGGCGGCGGTCGCGCAGTTGCGCGCCGACGGCTTCGACGCGCGCGTGCTGGAGGGCGGCTACGAAGCCTGGGCGAACGCCGGCTTGCCGTTTGTCGCCAAGGCCGAACTCGACCGGCTGACGCCGAAGCGCCCCGGCCTTTGGGTGACGCGGCGGCGGCCGAAGATCGACCGCATCGCCTGCCCCTGGCTGATCCGCCGCTTCCTCGATCCGCAGGCCCGCATTCTGTATGTCGATCCGGACGTGGTCGTGAACGTCGCGCGCGAGAGCGGCGCCGTGCCGTTCGACATCAAGGACGTCGAATTGAGCCATGACGGCGGACGCTGCATCTTCGACACCATGCTCAAGCTGTTCGCCCTGGAAGGCGAGCCGTCGCTGGCGCGGCTCGCTTTGATCGTGCGCGGTGCCGACACCGCACGGCCCGACTTGGCACCGGAAGCCGCCGGCCCGCACGCGGTTTCGCTCGGTTTGTCGGTATTGGCCGGCGACGACGATCATGGGCTGCTCGAACGCGGCTTCATGGTCTACGATGCCCTGTTCGCCTGGCTGCGCTTTGCCCCCGAGGAACGCCATAACTGGCCGGCCAAGGCGGCTTGAACGCGCATGACGACGACCGGAAACAAGATGCGCCCGAGCTTCGGCGAGGCCTTCCTGGTCTGGCTGAAGATCGGCTGCATCAATTTCGGCGGCCCGGCCGGCCAGATCGCCATGATGCATCGCATCCTGGTCGACGAGAAAAAATGGATCGACGAGCCGCGCTTCCTGCACGCGCTCAATTTCTCCATGCTGCTGCCGGGCCCGGAAGCGACGCAGCTCGCGACCTATGTCGGCTGGCTGCTGCACGGCGTGCGCGGCGGGCTCGCCGCCGGCATCCTATTCGTGCTGCCGGGCGCCTTCGTGATGCTAGCCTTAAGCCTGCTCTACGCCTATGGGCGGGACCTAGGTCCGATCGACGGCGCACTGTTCGGCATCAAGGCCGCCGTGCTGGTGATCGTCTTCGAAGCGCTGATTCGTATCGGCAAGCGCGCCTTGAAGTCGTCGCTGCTGGTTTCGCTCGCGGCCTTGGCGTTCATCGGCATCTTCTTTTTGGCCGCGCCGTTTCCGCTGATCGTTATTGCCGCGGCGCTGGCCGGTTACGTCATCGCCCGGACGCGTCCCGATTTGCTCGGCCTTGCCGCCAATCCGCATGACATCACCGAATATTCCGGCGACCGCTGGCGGCAATTCACGGTCGCCAGCGTCGCCGGTCTCGTGATCTGGTGGGCGCCGGTCGCCCTCGCCGCGGTGGTGCTCGGCCCGCATCATGTTCTGGTCGACATCGGCGTATTTTTCTCGAAACTTGCGGTGGTGACCTTCGGCGGCGCCTATGCGGTGCTGGCCTATATGGCGCAGCAGGTGGTCGAGACCCACGGCTGGATGACGGCGCCGGAAATGGTGGACGCGCTCGGCCTCGCCGAGACCACGCCGGGGCCGTTGATCCTGGTCACGCAATTCGTCGGCTTCCTGGCCGCTTTCCGCGAAGCGGCGCCGTTCACGCCGCTGGTCGCCGGCCTCATCGGCGCGGCGCTGACCACCTGGGTGACATTCGTGCCGGCGATGCTGTGGATTTTCGCCGGCGCGCCGTTCATTGAACAACTGCGCGGCAACCGGCGGCTCGCCGGCGCCTTGGCGGCGATCACCGCCGCGGTGGTCGGCGTCATCCTCAATCTGTCGGTCTGGTTCGCGCTGCACGTGCTGTTCGGCACCGTCACCGAACGCCATTGGGGACCGCTGCGCTGGTATGCTTTCGATCCGCGCGCGCTCGATACCCATGCGGCCATCCTTGCCGTCACCGCGGCCATATTGGCGTTCCGCTTCCACCGCAGCCTGATCGAGGTCATCGTCGTCATGGCGCTGCTCGGGATCGTCACGCAGTATTCTTTTTAGGTTTCCCGCTTGAGCGCGCTTTCGTGCCAGCGGCGCAGCGCCAGATGCGAAAGCGCCGACAACGCAAAGAAGATGACGACGCCGGCGGCGGACAACAGCAGCAGCGCGGCGAACATTCGCGGGATATTGAGCCGGTAGCCGGACTCGGCGATGCGATAAGCGAGCCCCGAACCGGCGCCGGCCGAACCGGCGGCGATCTCGGCCACTACCGCGCCGATCAGCGACAGCCCGCCGGCGATGCGCAAACCGGCGAGCATCTGCGGCAGCGCCGAAGGCAGCTTCAGGTTCCACAGCAGCTGCCAGCGCGACGCCTTGTAGAGGTCGAACAGCGCGACAAGATTGTGGTCGACCGAGCTCAAGCCGAGCGTGGTGTTGGCGAGCACGGGAAAGAACGCCACGATCCAGGCGCAGGCCAGCACCGCCAGCGGCTGCGGCAGATAGATCAGCAGCAGCGGCGCGATGGCGACGATCGGCGTCACCTGCAGAATCACCGCGTAAGGATAAAGCGAGTATTCGATCAGCCGGGACTGGCTGAACAGGACGGCCAAGCCGATGCCGCCGACGGCGGCGAGCAGGAAGCCCTCGAAGGCGGTAGTGAGCGTCACCAGCAGCGAATGCCACAGCAGGCCGCCGTCGGAAATCAAGGTGCTCAGCACCAGACCGGGACCCGGCAACACGTAAGGCGGAATGGCGAAGGCGCGCACCACCAGGTCCCAAACCAGCAGCACAAGGGCGAGTACCAAAATGGGCAAGCCGACGCGCAGCGCGCGCTCGCTCATGACGCGCCTCCCATCGCTTTGCCGAGCGCTTCGGAGACGGTGCGGCAATAGCCGGCAAAATCGGCCGAGGTNNCGGCCGCGGCGTCATCACCACGATGCGCTGCGACAGGTACACCGACTCGAACACCGAGTGGGTGACGAAGATCACCGTGCGCCGCAACGACTGCCACAGCGTCAGCAGATCGTTGTTGAGCTTGAAGCGGGTGATCTCGTCGAGCGCGGCGAACGGCTCGTCCATCAGCAGCAGTTGGGGTTCGGTAACCAGCGCGCGCGCGATCGAGGTGCGCATCTTCATGCCGCCGGATAGTTCGCGCGGATAGCTTTGCGCGAAATCGGCCAGCCCGACCTGCGTCAACGCCTGCATCGCAGCGGCCTGTGCCTTTGCCGGATCCGCATGCGCCAACTTGAGCGGCAACCGCACGTTAGCGGCGACGTCGGCCCAGGGCATCAAAGTCGGCTCCTGGAACACGAAGCCGATCTTGCCGCTGCCTCCCGGCCATTCGACCGCGCCCGCGGACGGCGTGTTTAGCCCTGCGATGAGGCGCAGCGCGGTCGACTTGCCGCAGCCGGACGGCCCCAGCAGCGAGACGAATTCGCCGTCGCTAACGTCGAGACTGAGGCCGTCAAGCGCGACCGTGCCGCTCTCGAAGGTCTTGCCGACGTTGCGCAGCGAGACAATGTTCGATCCGGATGAACTCATTTGGGCCGCAACTCGGCGCCGACGCCCTTGTTGACGAACTGCAGCGTGTAGGCGCGTTTGTAATCGAGGCCGGGGTTGACGACGCCGGCGCGCACCATCTTGTCGAAGAAACTCTTCACCCGCGCGTCGGTCATGGCGCCGATGCCGAGCTTGATCGAGTCGCCAGAGTCGACCATGCCGAATTCCTTCATCTTGGCGATGGAATAGGCGAGCAGCGCGTCGGTCATCTCCGGGTTCTGCTTCTTGATCAGCTCGTTGCCAGGCCGGCTGTCGCCGTAGATATAATGGTACCAGCCGACGACCGAGGCATCGACAAAGCGCTGTACCAAGTCAGGCTGCTTCGCCACCAGATCGCGCCGCGTCTCGATCAAGGTCGAATAGGCGTTGAAGCCGTAATCGGCGAGCAGAAACACTTTCGGCTTGAAGTGGCCTTGCGTCTCGACCGCGTAGGGCTCGGAGGTGACGTAGCCCTGCATCGCGGAATTCTTGTCGGCGAGGAACGGCTGCGCGTTGAAAGTGTAGGGCTTCACTTTGGATTCGTCGAAACCGTAATTCGCCTTCAGCCACTGGAAATAGCTGACCATGCCCTCCGGCGACACGAACAGCGTAAGCTTCTTGAGATCCTCCAGCGTCTGCACGCCCGGATGCGCGATCAGCACCTGCGGGTCCTTCTGGAAGCTCGCCGCCACCGCCACGGTCGGGATGTCGTGCGCGACCGCGTCGAAGGATTGCAGCGAGTTGGCGCTCATGAAGAAGTCGAGCTTGCCGACCGGCAACAGGATGCCGTTGTTCACGTTCGGGCCGCCCGGCACGATGGTGACGTCGAGCCCGTATTTCTTGTAAGTGCCGTCGGCGAGCGCCTGATAGAAGCCGCCGTGTTCGGCCTCCGCCACCCAATTCGTGCCGAAGCGGACCTTGTCGAGCGGTTGCGCGAACGCCGGCGATAGCGCGTGCGTGGCGGCGAGCAGCGTGGCGACGGCGATCGCACAAAACCTTTTGGACGGCATACTTCGCTCCGCGCTCCCTAGGCAATCAAGGTCGAGATGGCCCACAGAGGAAACTGTAATTAGTCTTGTTTCCGATTACATTACCCTAATCGCCGGAGGGGGCACAAAGATGGATGCGGACGTCAAAACTGAAGGCTCGGACAAGCGGCTCAACGATCTCGTCGCCGTCACCGTGGTAATTTTGTCGGTCTTCATGGCGGTGTCGAATATCAAGGACGACAACATCAATCAGGCTATGCAGAAAGCCAAGTCGGAATCGGTGGACGCCTGGGCGGAATACCAAGCCGCGCGCGTCAAGCTGCACATAGACGAGAACGGGCTGGCGCAACTGCGGCTTTTAGAGACCGCCGGCAATTTTGACCGAGCCTTGACCGCCAAGCAGGCGGCCGAGCTCGAGCCCGACATCAAGAAATACGAAGGGCGATCAAAAGAGACACGCGCCAAGGCGGAGCGCCTGGAGAAAGAATACGACCGGCTCAATTTTCACGATGACCAGTTCGACATGTCGGCCGCGTTCTCATCCATAGCTATCGCGGTGGCCGCCGTGGCCGCGCTGGTCGACAGTTTTTGGCTGCTCTATGTCGCCTGGGGTTCCGCCGCCTTTGGCATGTTTTTCGGTATTGCCGGCTTTTTAGGGCTCAATTTCCGGCCGGAATAGCTGGCGCAGTTGCTGGGGACCTGACCGGCTGCCTTGAACCTTTTCCGCAGGCCGCGCGACCCATGATCACGCGGCCAATGACGGCCGCTCCAATTCAACCGTATGGAGACCCGCCATGACCAAGTCCAAGACCATCGCCACCGCGATCGCCGCGCTTACCCTCGCCACCACCTTCACCGCCATTGGCGGCCAGGCCCAGGCTTCCCCGCATTTCGGCCATCACAGCTGGGGCATCGGCGCCGGCATCGTCGCCGGCACCCTGATCGGCGCCGCCGCAGCGTCCAACGCTTATTACGATGAGCCCGGCTACGCCGAATGCCACTACGTCCGCCGCTATGACCGCTGGGGCAATTTGTACCGCGCGAAAGTCTGCGACGTCGTCCCCTACTAATTGCGCTTCGTGAGCTACGGTCGGCGCCTGCCCCCCGTCCACCCTCGCGCCGATCGATAAGACCCGCCCGGCCATCCCCGTCCGGGCGGGTCGCTTATTCCAAGCCGCGCGCCGCCTCAACGCTCATCGCCAGCACGCGGGCGACGTGGAGCGCATCGCGATCGGCGCCGTCATGAATCTGATGCCGGCACGAAGTGCCGTCGGCCACGATCAGCGCATCCGCAGGCGCTTTGCGCACCGCCGGCAGCAATGACAGTTCACCCATCTTGAGCGAGACGTCGATGGTCGCGGCGTCGTAGCCGAAACTGCCGGCCATGCCGCAGCAGCTCGATTCCACGGTTTCGACGGCAAGCTCCGGGATCAGCTTGAGCACGCTCTCGACCGCGCCCATGGCATCGAAGGCCTTCTGGTGGCAGTGGCCGTGCAACAGCGCCTTTTTCGGCAGCGGCCCCAGCGGCAGTTTCAAGCGGCCTTCCTTCTGCTCGCGGGCAAGAAATTCCTCCAGCAGCAGCGCCTGGCCCGTGAGCGCACCGGCCGCATCGCTTTTGATGAGCGCCGGCATCTCGTCGCGGAAACTCAACAGGCAGCTCGGCTCGAGCCCGATCACCGGCACACCGCGCGACACATAGGGCGCGAGCGCGGCAACCGTGCGCTCCATCTCGCGCCGCGCCTCGTCGACCGCGCCGATCGCGAGAAACGTGCGCCCGCAGCACAGCGGCCGCTCGTCGCCATCCGCCGGCATGGCCGCGTGGACGTGATAGCCCGCGGCCACCAGCACGCTCAGCGCCGCATCGAGATTTTCGTGCTCGAAATAGCGATTGAAGGTATCGGCGAACAATACGACTTCGCGCATCGGCTCGGCCGCCGATGCTGCGTTGTAAGCCCAATCGGAACGGTCGCGGTAAATGTCCTTGCGCCATTTCGGCAGGCTGCGCCGCGCGGAAAATCCCGCGAAGACTTCGGACGCTTTACGCAAAGCCGGAACGCGGTCGCGCAGATTGGCGAGCCAGGACAAACGCGCGGCCTTGGGCGCGTAACGCGGCAGAAAGCCGACCAGCCGGTCGTGCGGCGAATGGCCATACTTGGCCGCGCGCGCCGCGCTGACCTCGATCTTCATGCGCGCCATGTCGACGCCGGTCGGGCATTCGCGCCGGCAGGCCTTGCAGGAGACGCAAAGCTTCAGCGTCTCGGCCATTTCGTCGGAGGCGAGCGCGTCGGGCCCGAGTTGGCCGGTGATCGCCAGCCGCAGCGTGTTGGCGCGCCCGCGCGTGACGTCGCGTTCGTCGCGGGTGACGCGATAGCTCGGGCACATGGCGCCGCCGGCCAGTTTCCGGCAGGCGCCATTGTTGTTGCACATCTCGACCGCGCCCTGGAACCCGTTGCCGGCGCCCGTATAGGCCGACCAGTCGAGATGGGTCTTGATGTCGTCGCCCTCGTAGCCGGGCGGATAGCGGAACAGGCTGCGGTCGTCGAACTTGGGCGGGCGCACGACCTTGCCGGGATTGTAGAGGCCGTGCGGGTCAAAGCGATCCTTCACCTCTTCGAAGGCGCGCGCCAGCCGCGAGCCGAACATCGGCTCGTTGAATTCCGAGCGCACCAGGCCGTCGCCGTGCTCGCCGGAATGCGAGCCCTTGTATTCGCGCACCATGGCGAACGCCTCTTCGGCGATTTCGCGCATGGCTGTGACGTCTTTCTCCAGCCGCAGATTGAGCACCGGGCGGACATGCAGGCAGCCGAAGCCGGCATGCGCGTACCAGGTGCCGCGCGTGCCGTGCTTTTCGAAAATCTCAGTAAGCCTGCTGGTGTAGTCGGCCAGATGCTCGAGCGGCACCGCGCAATCCTCGACGAAGGAGACCGGTTTGCCCTGCTCCTTCATCGACATCATGATGTTGAGGCCCGAGGTGCGCAGGTCGGTGATGGCCGCCTGCAGATCGGCGTTGAGCACCTCGATCATGCCGCCCCATTGGTCGCCGCTCTTGTCCCAGGAAAAGCCGAGATCGCCGATCATATGCTTGAGTTTGCGCAGCCGGCGCAGGTTTTCCTCGTGATTGTCCTCACCGAATTCGACCAGCAGGATTGCCGCGGGCGTCCCGCGCACGAATTTGTCGAGCGTCGGCCGGAACATCGGGATCTCGCTTGCCAGCTCGATCATGGTGCGGTCGATCAGTTCGACCGCGATCGGCAGCAGGTGCACGATGTGCTGGGCGGCGTTCATGGCTTCGCGGAAGCTGCCGAAATGGCAGGCGCCGACCGCGCGGCGGCCGAGCAGCGGCGACAGTTTCAATTCGATGCGCGTGGAAAAGCCGAGCGTGCCTTCGGAGCCGACCAGCAGGTGGGCGAGATTGATGTCGTTCTTGCCAAGATACGAACCTTGCACCAGCGCGTCGAGATTGTAGCCGCCGACGCGGCGCTGCATCTTTGGAAAACGCGCGGCGATTTCGTCGGCTTCGCGTGCGCCGATCGCCAGCAGGTCCTTGGCGAGCGGCCGCAGCGGCGCCAACACGTCGGCGAGGCTGCCGCCGATGCGGCCGAAACGCGCGAGCGTGCCGTCGGCCAGCACGGCTTCGATCGCCAGCACATTGTCGCGCATGGTGCCGTAGCGCATCGAGCGCCCGCCGCAGGAATTGTTGGCGGCCATGCCGCCGATGGTGGCGCGCGAGGAAGTCGAGATATCGACCGGGAACCACAGCCCATGCGGCTTGAGCTGACGGTTGAGATCGTCGAGCACAATGCCGGGCTCGACCGCGCAAGACGCGCTTTTTAGGTCGAGATCCAGGATGCGGGTGAGATATTTGGAACAGTCCACCACCAGCCCTTCGCCGACGGTCTGCCCGGCCTGCGACGTTCCGCCGCCGCGCGCCAGCACGCTGACGCCCTCGGACCGGGCAATTCCTATCGCCCGTTCGGCTTCTTCTATCGTGCGCGGGGCGACCACGCCGACCGGCATGATCTGGTAATGGGAGGCGTCGGTGGCATAACGGCCCCGGCTGAAGCGGTCGAACTGCACGTCCCCGCTCAATTCGGCCTTCAGCCGCCGTTCCAGGCCGGGCATTACCACTGCCACGGCGTGTTTCCTTTTCGGGCTTCGTTCAGCCTATGCATAGATGGCTTGTTTGCTGTGCGGAAAACTGCTTGACCGCAATGTTGCATTCATAGTTCAACGCCACAAGCGCCGCTCCCGCGCCGGGACTGGCTCGTGGTTAAACCACGAAAATCTTCGAAAAACTGCGGTTTAGGAGCGAATGTCATGGCTAAGAATTCATCGCGCGCGGTGGGGCGTCATTTTCTGCAAATTCCGGGGCCGACCGCGCTTCCCGACCGCGTCTTGCGGGCGATGGATACCCCCATCATCGACCACCGCGGGCCGGAATTCGCCAAGCTGACCAAGAAGTGCCTGGAAGGCATCAAGACCATCTTCAAGACCACCAATCCGGTGATCATCTACACCGCGACCGGCACCGGCGCCTGGGAAGCCGCGTTGGTGAACACGCTGTCGCCCGGCGACAAGGTGCTAATGGTGGAGACCGGCCAGTTCGCCACGCTGTGGAAGAAGATGGCCGAGAAGATCGGCCTGAAGCCCGAATTCATCACGACCGACTGGCGCAACGGCGCCGATCCGAAGGCGATCGAAGCCAGGCTGCGCGAAGACAAGAACAAAGAGATCAAGGCCGTTTGCATCCTGCATAACGAAACCTCGACCGGCGCGCTGACGCCGGTCGCGGAGATCCGCAAGGCGATCGACGCCGCCGGTCATCCGGCGCTGTTCTTCGTCGACACCATCTCCTCGCTCGCCTCGACCGATTACCGGCACGACGAATGGGGCGTCGACGTTTCCGTCGGCGGCGCGCAGAAGGGCCTGATGCTGCCGCCCGGCATGTCGTTCAACGCGGTGAGCGACAAGGCGTTGGCGGCGAACAAGACCTCGAAGATGACGAAATCGTTCTGGGCCTGGGACGAAATGCTGGCCATGAACAAGGTCGGCTTCTTCCCCTACACGCCGGCGACGCAGATGCTGCAGGGCCTCAGCGTCGGCATCGACATGCTGCATGAGGAAGGCCTCGACAACGTGTTCGCCCGCCACCATCGCCTGGCGGAAGCCACCCGCCGCGCGGTGAAGGCCTGGGGACTGGAAAACCTCAACAAGAACGCCGGTCAATATTCGCCGACCATCACGGCAATCCTGCTGCCGGAAGGCCACGACGCCGACAAGTTCCGCGCGCTGGCGCTCGAGAATTTCAACATCTCCTACGGCGCGAGCTTCGCCGCCTATGCCGGAAAATACTTCCGGATCGGCCATCTCGGCGACATCAACGACACCATGCTGATGGGCGCGCTCTCCGCCACCGAAATGGCGCTGGCGCTCGCCGGCATTCCGCACAAGAAGGGCGGCGTGCAGGCGGCGCTGGATTATCTGGTATCGGCGCATTCGAGCGCGGCCAAGCAGGCGGCGGAGTAAGCGTTTACGCCGCTCGCGTCTCGCTCGCCAAGACGCGGGCGACGAATTCCGAAATCGCCTGGAGCGCTGCCTCCGGCGCGTCGCGTTGCGGCGAGTGCCTGGCGCCCGGCAACAGCGCCACCTCGACCGGGCAATAGCATTCCTGGTTAGCCACCCCGATCTGCTTCACCGTGCCGTACTGGTCGTCCTCGCCCTGCACGACCAGCACCGGCACGCGGATATAGGCGAGAAACTCGGTGATATCCCATTTACGAAAATCCGGATCGAGCCAGGCACCGTTCCAGCCCTTGAAGGCGTTGTCGACGTCCGCATGCCAGCGCGCGAGCCGCTGCCGCAGGTCGCCGGTCTCGTAAGCCTTGCGCGCCTCCTCGATCGAGGCGATGCCCATGTCTTCGGTGAAGAAATGCGGCGCCATCAGCACCAGGCCGCCGACGCGGTGATCCTGATGGCTGCCGGCGTAGATCGCGGCGACGGAAGCGCCGTCGCTGTGGCCGATCAGCAGGCCGCGCTGGAAGCCGATCGCGTCGAGCAGCCGCGGCAGCGTTTCGCGCGCCTCATCGTGCATGTAGGAAAGCGGCCGCGGCAACGCGACCGGGCTCGATTTCCCGTAACCGGCGCGCGAATAGACGTAAACTCCGCAGCCGGTCGCCTTCTGCAACTTGTCGGGAAAATCGCCCCACAGACCGACGCAGCCGAGGCCTTCGTGCAGCAGCACCAGCGTCGGCGCTTGATCCGGCCGCGGCCCGATCATGCGGTATTCCAATTTCTGAGATTCGATGTCGAGAAAGCCGGAGTCGGAGAGCGTCATTACCTTGCGCCGGGCCCTTCCGCCCGCAATTTGAAGCGCTGGATCTTGCCGGTGGCCGTCTTCGGCAGTTCGGTGCGGAATTCGATCCAGCGCGGGTATTTGTACGGCGCGAGCTTGGCCTTGACGTGCTCCTGCAGCGCGCGGATCAGCGCATCGCTGGCTTTGTTCGGCTCCTTGAGCACGACATAGGCCTTCGGCTTGACCAGCTTCTGCTCGTCGCCCCAGCCGACCACGGCGGCTTCCAGCACATCCGGGTGCGACGACAGCGCGGCCTCAACCTCGAACGGCGAGACATAAATGCCCGACACTTTCAGCATGTCGTCGGCGCGGCCGCAGCAGATGTAATAGCCGTCGGCGTCCTCGATGTATTTGTCGCCCGAACGGGTCCATTCGCCCTGGAAGGTCGAGCGCGACTTCTCGCGGTTGTTCCAATACATGATCGCGGCGGTCGGCCCGCGCGCATAGAGCTCGCCCATCTCGCCTTGTTTGACCGGTTCGCCGTCCTCGCCGATCAGCTTGATCTCGTAGCCGGGCACCGGTTTGCCGGTGGTACCGTATTTGGTCGCGCCCGGCGCGTTGGTCAGATAAATGTGCAGCATCTCGGTGGTGCCGAGCCCGTCGGAAATCTCGACGCCGTAGCGTTCCTTCCAGGTGCGGGCGATTTCCTCCGGCAGCGCTTCGCCGGCGGAAATGCAGCGGCGGATTTTCACTTCGTCGCGGCGCGGCGCGTTCGGGCTATTTAGGAACGCGGCGTAGAAGGTCGGCACCGCGTAGAACACCGTGACCGGATGCTTGCGCAAGAGCGCGGCGACGCCGTCCGGCGTCGGCCGGTCGGGAAGCAGCACCGTGGTGGCCCCGACCGTCAGGGGAAACGTCATGGCGTTGCCGAGGCCGTAGGCGAAGAACAGCTTGGCCACCGAATAGCAGACGTCGCTTTCCTTCAGGCCCGCGACCGGCGTGCCGTAGAGATCGGCGGTCAGCTTGAGGCTGGCNNGGTCGGCGCGGTGTAATCCTCCGGCTCGTCGGCGCCGATGACGTCGTCGAACAGCCGGTAGCCGTGTGGATTATTGCCGGAGACGATGACGTGCTCGAGGTCCGGACTGTCCTTGATCAGCTTCTCGAATTTCGGGAACAGCGCCTCCGACACCACCAGGCATTTGGCCCGGCTGTCGGCCAGCATGAAGCGGTAATCGTCCTCGGTGAGCAAAGTATTGACCGGCACGGCGATGATACCGGCCTTGAGACAGCCGAGAAACGCGATCGGCCAGTCGGCGGTATCGAGCAGCGCCAGCAGCACGCGCTCTTCGCGCCGGATCCCCAAGCCGCGCAGCGCAGCGCCGAAGCGCGCCACCCGGTCGGCGAGCTGGCCGTAGGTCGTCGTACCGCGGGCGTCGATATAGGCCGGCTTGCTGGCGCGGCCGGCGGCAAGGTTGCTTTGCAGCACATCGGCGGCGAAGTTGTAATCGCGTGGGACATGGCCC
>PMAF01000123.1 GCA_003152455.1 Hyphomicrobiales bacterium | reverse complement strand
TTCGCCTGTGCAAGGAACGGGCGAAGCGCGAAAGCTGGCGCGTCATCAACTGCTACACCGATCACGCGATCTCGGGTGCGAGCCTGATCCTACGCGACAGCCTCTTCTTGATCGGTTTTACGTTCGAAACAACTTCTTGAAAATTTGAAGCTGGCTGAAGGATGTGGTCATACGGCTCCTTCTGCGTTGCCCGCGGCGTCGACGGTAAGAAATCTTCGCCTATTGAAAAACTGTCGACGATCGCCAATAAACATCTGATAGTGGGCATTCAACCACGGCCGAGGAGAGCCAGGGGAAAATGCAGTCGGACGCGGCAGGCGGCAGCCCTCTCGACTCGGTCACCGAAGCGATTGCGACCTATGTCGCTGAGGCGGCGCCCGAGGCACTGCCGGAACCGGTCCGCAAGCAGGCGGCTCGCACCTTCCTCAACTGGGTCGGCTGCGCGGTCGGCGGCGCCCGGCACGAGACGGTGAATATCGCGCTCGCCGCCCTGGCGCCCTTCTCGGGCCCGGCGCAGGCCAGCGTGCTCGGTCGCGGCGAGCGGCTCGACGCGCTGCTTGCAGCACTGATCAATGGCATCAGCTCGCATGTCTTCGACTTCGACGACACCCATCTGCGCACGGTGATCCACCCGGCGGGACCGGTGGCGAGCGCGCTGCTTGCCTTCGCCGAGTACAGCTCGGTGCGCGGGCCCGAATTCGTAAATGCGCTCGTGCTCGGCGTCGAAGTCGAATGCCGGATCGGCAAGGCGGTGTTCCCCGCGCATTACGATATCGGCTGGCACATCACCGGCACGACCGGTGTGTTCGGAGCCGCGGCCGCGATCGGCAAGCTGCTCAACCTCGATGCCGAGCGCATGGCCTGGGCCTTTGGGCTCGCGGCAAGCCAACCGGTCGGCCTGCGCGAGATGTTCGGCAGCATGACGAAGAGCTTCCATCCCGGCCGCGCCGCTCAGAACGGTATGACCGCTTCCCTGCTTGCCGCGCGCGGCTACACCAGTTCGACCCGGGCGCTGGAGGCGAAGCGCGGCTGGCTCAACGTGCTGAGCGCGCACCACGATTCCGCCGAGATCACCGAGGCCCTCGGCGCGCGCTACGAGATTCTGGCCAACAGCTACAAGCCCTTCGCCTGCGGCATCGTGATCCACCCGGCGATCGATGCCTGCGTGCAGCTCCGCAACCGCGACGGGATCGAGGCCGCTTCGATCCGCTCGGTTGTGCTCCGCGTGCATCCGCTGGTGCTGGAGCTGACCGGCAAGACCGAGCCGCGGACCGGCCTCGAGGGCAAGTTCAGCGTGTTCCACGCGGCCTCTGTCGCGCTGATTGAGGGCGACGGCGGCGAGCGGCAGTTCAGCGACCGCGCGGTGCGCGACCCGGCGGTGATCGATCTCCGCCGGCGCGTGCGTGCGATCATCGACCCGGCGCTCACGCCGGATGCCGCGACGGTCACGCTCACCTTGGCCGACGGGCGCGTGGTAGAGAAGCGGATCGAGCATGCAATCGGCAGCCTTGCACGGCCGATGACAGATGCGGATCTGGAGACGAAATTCGCCGGCCTTGCGGAGGCGAGCCTCGGTGCGGCCGGCACGAGGCGGCTGCTCGATCTCTGCTGGGGGGTCGGCTCGCTCGACGATGTGGCGGCGGTCGCGGAGGCGGCGCGGACATAGAAGCCGGCCGCCTCCCGATCAGACACGGACAAGAAAACGAGGAAACCTCATGGAACAGCATATCGAGCCCACACAAACTTCCCGACGCACGATCCTGGCGCGGATCGACCGGCTTCCGCCCTCGCGCCACCTGGTCAGGCTCGTCGCGCGCATCGCCTCGGGCGGCTGGTTCGAGTTCTATGAGCTGTTCATGCCGGGCTTCATCTCGCTTGGCCTGGTCAAGGCGGGAATCTATGCGCTGCATCCCGGCAGCATGCTCGATCCGCATCTCTTCGCGAGCTTCCTCGCCTCGTTCTTCTTCGGCATGTTCCTGAGCGCCACGGTGTTCAGCTTCATCTCCGATTGGCTCGGCCGGCGCGCGATTTTCGTGCAGTCGATGGTTGTCTATTCGATCGCGCAGCTCGCGATCGCTTTCCTGAGCGACCCAGCAGCTATCGACTTCGCCCGCTTCGTCGCGGGCCTCGCAGTCGGCATGCAGTTGATCAACAATGACAGCTACATCACAGAGCTGACGCCACGCGCAACCCGCGGCCGGTATATGACCGCGGCCTACCTCTTCATTCTGACGGCAATCCCGGTCTCGGCCTTCCTTGCTGCCGCCCTGGTGCCGCTTGCACCGTTCGGCATCGATGGCTGGCGGATCGTGGTCGCGATCGGCGCCTCCAGCGGCATCATCGTGCTGCTGATCCAGCGCGGCCTGCCGGAATCTCCGCGCTGGCTGGAGGTTCACGGCCGCTTCGCTGAGGCCGACGCGGTGGTCTCGGACATTGAGGCCAAGGTGATCGCCGAACTCGGCAAGCCGCTGCCGCCGCCGAGTGCCGAGGTGCCGGACGCGACGGCTAAGACCGGGCGCTGGACCGAGATGTTCTCGCCCTTCTACCTGCCGCGCACGATCGTTATCTCGATCTTCCAGTTCTCCCAAACGATCGCCGTGTTCGGCTTTACAGCCTTCGTGCCGATCCTACTGGTCAAGCAGGGCTTCACCATCGTCCATTCACTTTACTACACCGCGATAATTGTGCTGCTCGCTCCGGTAGGAGCGGCCTGCGCCAGCCTCTTCGCCGAGCGGATCGAGCGGAAATGGCAGTTGGTCGGCTCCGCGATCATGATCGGGGCGAGCGGCACGGTGTTCGCCAACGCGCACAGCGTGCCGGTGGTGATGATCAGCGGCGCGCTGATCTCGCTCTTCAACAACTGGTTGATCGCGATCTTCCACCCCTACGCGGCGGAGCTATTCCCGACGCGCATTCGCGCCCGTGCGGTCGGCTTCACCTTCTCCTGGAGCCGGATCAGCTCGATCTTCGTCGGCTACTGGGTGGCCGACCTGCTAGCGGCGTTCGGTCCACGCGGCGTGTTCGTGATGATCGCGTTCGCCATGCTCGCAATCGTCATCGGCATCGGCGGTTTCGGTCCGCGCACCAACGGCCGGAGTCTGGAGATTCTGTCGCCGTGAGGTATGCTGCGGCGTATGGCTGGAGGGTTTCGGTATGAAGATCGGAGTGCTGAACGGCGACCATATCGGCCACGAGGTCGCACCCGAAGCGGTGAAGGTGCTGCCTGCGGCGGCCGCCGCCACCGGTGTCCCTACTCAAAACTCCGAANNAAGCCAAAGAAATCCTGGAGTTCCGCCGGCATTCAGAGTTTTGAGTAGGGACACTCGCGCTTTGCCCGTAACAGCCGCGACTGGCAGCAGCTCATCGAGATGTGTCGGGTAGTCGGCACGGTGTTGATTGACCAGGAGACAGCCGGCGCCATATCAGGATCTTGATTTCAAGCTTTCACCGAACCCTCAACCCGTGCGGTCAAAATATTGGTCTGAGGCTTGTCCCTACTCAAAACTCCGAAAGCCAAAGAAATCCTGGAGTTTCTCCGGCAGCCTTTCGCGACGCGGGTTTGTCGGCGAGGCGACCGGATGTTTTACAAAGCTTCGCGTAAGTAAACACGACAGCAATCAATCGGACTTAGAATCTGCATTAGTATGCACACCGCTGCCTTGAAGCAGCGATGCGGCAGCCTTCCAAGCAAGATTTTTCAAATTCGTCATAGGTGGGTTATCTAACTCTACTGCGCCCTCTGTCTTAGAATCGCAGCCGGCAACGAGCCGGGAGATCTTAACCTCGCCATCAGTGTAATACTGATCACCTTCACCATTCCGACCGATAAGCGTAGGGCCGATACCGGACACTTCATAAGTGGCTTCGACGACATTTGCCGTCTTGAGGTCCTCAGTGAGTTGGTCGCGTTCTTTATCGATGTCAGGTGCAATGTGATGCGTTACTTGCGCCGTGTAATGGCTAAGGCCCACCCCTCGGTCAAAGGTTACGGCCCCAAGCCATACCGGTCTGCCTTCGTCACCTAGATCTAAGGCTTTCCAGAACCGCACGTGGTGGCGCTGACTTGCGCTTCGGCCATCTGCCTTTTCGAAGGCCAAGTCCTC
>PMAF01000057.1 GCA_003152455.1 Hyphomicrobiales bacterium | reverse complement strand
GGCGCGGGCGCGGGAACAAAGGGCGGATTCGGCGGTTTATTTCGCCATCCAACTCGTTGTCGGAGTGCCAAAAATTCCCGTGACAGCCGCGAAAAAGTTGGACCGTTTCAGCGAAAGCGCCGAAGCGGCCGCCACCACCGGGCGGGCCATTCAGAAGGACATCGACGGCAAGGAAAAGTCGCGCGCCAATAACGGTAAGGCGGAGAAGGGCGCGATGCAGGCGGGTGCCCGGCGCTATCCCGAACCGCCGTTTCCCCATCAGCATCTGAAGAAGCGCGGGACGGAGGCCGATCTCGACCTCGCCCCGATGTATGACGCGCCCCACTACAAGGGATCCGAAAAGCTTCAGGGCAAATGGCGCTGATTACCGGCGCGGATTCCGGAATCGGGCGAGCGGTTGCCGTGCTGTTTGCGCGCGAGGGCGCGGATGTTGGCGCTGGCGACGGCCGCCTCGCGATAGAGGTACTTGAGGAACCGCGCCATCGAGCCGGGCGTGAGGTGCCCCGCCCTGCTGGCTGGGGAACAGCGGCGTTTGCGACGCCTTGACATCAGGATCTCCGTTCGGGTTCAAGCACACTGGACAAACGCGAATGCGGTCGATTTGTCTAAGTGCAATACATCGGGCGCAAGCTGACGTGGCCTACAGTTTCAACGAGTTTGACTGCTCGGCCATGAGGCCGCCAACCTGTTGCGACCGACAGAGCGGGCGCCCAGCGATTATTTAAATGAAACTGCTTTTCCACGGGGCGGGAACTTTTTCCACTTCTGGCCGTTCGAGAGGAGCTTAACCGTTGGTGGGATATGCCATTTTATGATCGTCCCTGGTTCTTACTCGACTTATTGATTGCAATCAGCCTGTTTGCGACGGTCAGTGCGCTTACAATTCAAATCGCTTTGGGACGAAATTTCACAACGGTCCTAATTGGGCCGGTTATTGCGGTCATCGCAGTGCTTGCGTTTTACCGTTTGCAAGGCGCCGGGTCGCAAAAATGAAAACGCTCGTATCAAAAAAGGTAGTGGCCTCACAATCCGAAAAGCCCAAGCAATCTCGCCTGTTTCGCACATTGGGACCGGGGCTCATTACGGGTGCGGCCGACGATGATCCGAGCGGGATTGCAACCTATTCGCAAGCCGGAGCCCAGTTCGGCTTCGCGATCACTTGGACGCTCCTTTTCACCTATCCTCTTATGGCAGCTATTCAAGAGATTAGCGCGCGCATCGGGCGCACGACCGGCATGGGCATCGCCGCCAATCTTCGCAAACATTATCCAAACTGGATTCTGCAATCTATCGTGTTGCTTTTGATCGCAGCCAATACGATCAATATCGGCGCTGACCTTGGAGCGATGGGCGATGCAGTCGGTCTGCTGATCGGCGGCCCGAAGTTTCTATTTGTCGTCGGGTTTGGCGTTCTTTGTGCAGCGCTTCAAGTCTATATACCGTATTCGCGATACGTTTCGGTTTTGAAATGGCTTACCTTCGCCCTATTCGCCTATTTCGGAACGGCGTTGGTCGTAAAGGTTCCGTGGATCGAGGCTGCGCGTGGGTTCTTTATTCCGACACTATCGACGAAAGCTGAATTTTGGACGGTGGTGGTCGCGATTTTTGGCACGACGATCAGTCCGTACATGTTTTTCTGGCAGGCATCCCAGGAAGTCGAAGAGGTCAATGACACTCCCGAGCGTAAGCCATTAGTTCAAGCCCCGAAGCAGGGTTCCGACGCCATCAACAGAATTAAAACCGACACCTATATTGGAATGGCCTTCTCCAATCTTGTCGCGCTCGCGATCATGTTCACGACGGCGGCAACATTACATGCGGCTGGGACAACTGATATACAAACCTCTAGCCAAGCCGCCGAAGCACTCAAGCCCATTGCCGGTCCACTGGCGTTTGCCATTTTTACACTTGGAATTGTGGGAACTGGTCTATTGGCCGTGCCGGTCTTGGCCGGATCGGCGGCCTATGCGCTGTGCGAATCGCGGAAATGGCCAACGGGCCTTGCGCGGAAACCTCTGAAAGCGAGGGCATTTTACGCAACGATAGTGATCGCGACCCTGAGCGGCGTTGTTATCACCGTATCTCCACTTGATCCGATCAAGGCCTTGTTTTGGAGTGCAGTCATCAATGGAGTGGTCTCGGTCCCCGTTATGGCGATGATGATGCTCATTACTTCCAATAAAAGGATTATGGGCACGTTTGTCGTAACGGGCGGATTGAAATATATCGGATGGGTCGCAACCGCTGTCATGGCACTGGCAGCAGCGGGTATGGCCGTTACCACGCAATTTTAATTGCCGGCGACGCAGGGCGATAGCAACCTACCCCGCGAACCGGCGGTGACCTTCGGGCAGACCGCCGCTGGAACAAGGACCGCGGCTACCATTCCCATGCTTATCGACTAACCCGAATTCTGCAATTGCTCGCATGACCGGGCGCCAAACAATGGCGGCAGAAACACGAAGTGCACTGGGGCGAGCATAGATGAGAAGTGGGACGCTGCGTAGTGAGAGTTTCATAACAGACCAAGGCACCCTTGGTGCGCAGAACACTGAAATGCGTACGGTGAGGCCTCGAGAGACAAGACGACAATGAATGATGGCAGAAAGCGTGCAAGTCACAAGCAAGAAAATGCGCCAGGTGGTAATCGTACAATGCATAGTGTCAGTGATATTCAATACGTCCATTTTAATGCTGGCAATAATGATAGTGGCCCGGTATCGGTAGTGGCCGNNGTCAGCGGTGCTGCAGACAATGATCCGGCCGGCATTGCAACTTACACCCAAGCCGGAGCACAATTTGGATACGGACAGCTGTGGACTGCTCTGTTTGCACTCCCCTGCTGATTGCCGTTCAGGAGGCCTGCGCACGAATTGGGGTGGTAACGGGCAAAGGCCTAGCGGCCGTCATTAAAGACAACTATAGCGTCCGAGTTCTCTACGCCGCCGTCTCGATCATCCTCATCACCAACACTATAAATGTCGGTGCCGATATAGGCGCAATGGCCGAAGCCGTCCGCCTTATTGTACCGATCCCCTTTCTCATACTCGTCCTCGTAAGGCATTCATTACGCTGACGCTTGAGATATTTTCCTCCTACCGGACCTACGCGAGATATCTCAAAGCACTGTCTGCTATCGCCTTTGTATATCTATTGACCGCATTGTTTGTCGAAGAGCCTTGGATTAAAATCTTCAGAGCTACCTTTGTGCCGCACCTTGAGCTTAGTTTTGCTTTTCTGTTCATCATGCTGGGCAACATCGGAACCACGATCGCGCCCTACTTATTCTTTTGGGAAACTTCGCAGGAAGTAGAAGAAGACAAGGTAGCTAGGCGAATCCGGCCTGACGGAGCCGTTTCGACCTCAAGCCATGTCATTCGCAATATGCGATTAGACAATGCCGTGGGCATGTTCGCGTCGCAACTGATCACCTGGTCGATCATCGTAGTGTCTGCGACCGTGCTTAACCAGCACGGGGTTACCAATCTGAAGACCGCCGCTGACGCCGCAAAGGCTCTTGAGCCACTGTTGAATTCATTCCCATACGCCGGCTTTTTTGCGCATTTCGCTGATCGTGAGCGGCGATTTCAGGCGATCGTGAGCGGTTGTTTCACGCGATCATGAGCGGCTGGTTCGAACGACATTCTGATTTGTTCAGGCGTTTGAGGCGTCGTCAAGAGTTTGATTGCGGGCGTTCTTCTTTCGCATGCTTTCTCCGGTAAGTTGAAGGCGGTGAGCGTTGTGAACGAGGCGATCCAGGATCGCGTCGCCGAGAGTGGGGTCACCGATGATGTCGTGCCAAAGTTCGACGGGGATCTGGCTGGTAACGATGGTCGATGCTCGACCATGGCGATCATCGAGGACCTCCAGGAGGTCGCGCCGTTCTGGCGGACTGAGAACCGACAGGCCCCAGTCGTCGAGGATGAGGAGTTGAACACGGCCGATAGTTTTGAGCAGGCGGCCATAGCGGCCATCGCCCCGAGCGAGGGCGAGCGCCTCAAACAGGCGCGGGACACGGTAATACTGGACCGAACGATTGTCGCGGCAAGCCTTGTGGCCGAGGGCGCAAGCAATCCAACTCTTACCGAGGCCGGTTGGCCCTGTGACCAGCAGGTTCTCGTTGTGGGCGATCCAGTCGCCGCCGACGAGTCTGGCAAAGACGGCGCGGTCGATGCCGCGTGGCGTGCGCAAATCGACGTCTTCCACGCATGCGTTTTGGCGTAGCGCGGCGAACTTGAGGCGTGTCGTGAGACGTTTGGTGTCGCGCTCGGCTGCTTCGCGATCGACGAGAAGTCCGAGGCGCTCCTCGAACGACAGAGCATCGAGATCCGGTAATCGTCGCTGCTCCTCCAAGGCTTTGGCCATTCCGGTCAAGCCGAGCGTGATCAGCCGTTCATAGGTGGGATGCGTCAGCATTGAGATCTCCATGGTTCAGTGGAAATAGCCCTGACCGCGGATGTTGCCGTGGCGCAGAGGTTGGTGGTCGGGCGTCTCGTCGAGAAAAGCGCGATCAAGGCCGTTCTTGAGGATCGAACGGATTGAGGCGACGGAGCGTGCTTTGATGAGGATGCCGCGTCGGCAGGCTGCATCGACGCGTGCATTGTCGTAGCTCCTGGCCAGCGACAGGATGCCGAGGCAGGTGCGAAAACCTTGCTCGGGATGGGGCCGGGCAGCGATGACGGCCTGGAAAAAGGCAGCGGTAGAGGGACC
>PMAF01000273.1 GCA_003152455.1 Hyphomicrobiales bacterium | reverse complement strand
TCGATGCCCGGCTCCAATTCGACGAAGGCGCCGTAGTCGGTGATGTTGGTGACGCGGCCTTTGAACTTCGTTCCGACCGGGAACTTGGCCTCGATGCCCTGCCACGGATCGTCGAGCAGTTGCTTCATGCCGAGCGAGATGCGGTGGGTTTCGTGGTTGATCTTGATGATCTTGACCTTCACCTGCTGGCCGATATTGAGCACCTCGGTCGGATGATTGACGCGGCGCCAGGCGATGTCGGTGACGTGCAGCAGCCCGTCGATGCCGCCCAAATCGACAAACGCGCCGTAGTCGGTGATGTTCTTGACCACGCCGTCGATGACTTGGCCCTCTTCGAGGTTCTGCACCAGTTCCTGGCGCTGCTCGGCTCGCGTCTCTTCCAGCACGGTGCGGCGGGAGACCACGATGTTGCCGCGGCGGCGATCCATTTTCAGAATCTGGAACGGCTGATTGACGTTCATCAGCGGGGTGACGTCGCGGATCGGTCGGATGTCCACCTGGCTGCGCGGCAGGAAGGCCACGGCGCCGTTGAGATCGACGGTGAAGCCGCCCTTGACCTGGTTGAAGATGACGCCGGTGACTTTCTCGTTGTTCTTGAACGCCGTCTCCAGCTTGCCCCAGCTTTCCTCGCGCCGCGCCTTGTCGCGTGACAGCACCGCTTCGCCGAGCGCGTTCTCGACGCGCTCCAGATAGACCTCGACCTCGTCGCCGATCTTGATCTCGGACTGACGCCCGGGCGCCGCGAATTCGCGCATCGCGACACGGCCTTCGGTCTTCAGGCCGACGTCGATGACGGCCATGTCCTTTTCGATGCCTACGACCTTGCCCTTGATGACCGCACCCTCCTGGAGGTTGCCGGTCTGGAACGATTCGTCGAGCATCGAGGCGAAGTCTTCACGCGTGGGTGCAGCAGCGGTGGCGGTAGCCATGAACTCTCCTGTAAGCGGTGCGCCGGCGGGTTTGAAATGGCGTTCCGAACGCGCGGGCCGTTGATCCCGCAGACCAACGGCGGCCCCCGGAATGACGGATGGCCGGCGCTAAAACCGTGCTTTCGGAACGATTGGTTCGATCAGGCGCGCTTCACGCAGAGGCTCGAGCGGGGCTTTTGTCCTCCAACACGAGGGGCATTAATCGCGCCCTCGGCCCGCTCGGGTGGCCTCGACGATGTCGATGGCGGCCCGGATAGCCGGGTCTATAGCCAAATGCGTGGTGTCGAGCAAGTACGCGTCCGGAGCCTGTTTCAGGGGCGCGGCGGCGCGCTGGCTGTCGCGCTCGTCGCGTTTGACGATATCGGCCAATACGGTGGCCTCGTCGATATCCCGCCCTTGCGCCCGGTATTCGGCGGCCCGGCGGCGGGCGCGCACCTCCGGCGTGGCGGTCACGTAGATTTTAACGTCGGCGTGCGGGCAGATGACGGTGCCGATATCGCGGCCGTCGAGCACGGCGCCCGGCGGTTGGGCGGCGAAATCGCGCTGAAAGGCGAGCAGCGCCGCGCGCACGGCGGGAATGGCGGAGACCACCGATGCCGCCTCACCCACTGCATGGCTCTTGAGCGCGACTTCGTCGAAACGCGCCGGATCGAGCGCCTTGGCCGCGGCAACCGCGGCATCCGCATCGTCCGGGCGGCGGCCGGCATCGAGCACACTTTTCGCCACCGCGCGGTAGATCAGCCCGGTGTCGAGATGGGGCAGTCCGTAATGGGCCGCCAACCGCTTGCCGAGCGTGCCCTTGCCCGAGGCCGCAGGTCCGTCGATGGCGATGATCAAGGCCGCCGCCCCCCAATCCGATTATCCCGGCGCTCCATCAACACCGCCGAACCGGACCTTGCAAGCCGGCGCGCGCTCGGGTTGACCCCGGCCCGCGCACCCCATCATTGTCCGGCGGAACGCGAGGACGGAGCCCATGGGCACAGCAGCCGACCGAGCCGCCAGCATGCGCCGGTTGCTCGCGCATGTGCGCGAGGCCTACGGCATCGAGTTCGGCTTCGTGTTGTGGGACGGCTCGACCGTGCCGGCCGACCTGCCGGCCGACGCGCTGGCTCTCGTCATCGCCGACGAGGGCGCGGTGGCGGCGATGGTGCGCCGTCCGAAGATCGACACTCTGGTCGATCTCTGGGTAACCGCGCGCATCGATCTGCGCAACGGCTCGGTGGCCGACCTGCTGGCGCGCCGGCCGAAAGTCAAAAGCCGCGAGTTTCGCAAGCGTCTCGACCGCTGGCTGGCGCTGCGCGTGCTGGCGAGGTTTCTGCTGCTGCCGGCCGGCGGTCCCTGGCCGCTCCGCGACTCGCTGAACGGTTCCACGACGCCGAGCAGCGGCAGCGAAAGCGAGAACAAGCAGAACATCCAGTTTCACTACGACCTCTCCAACGCGTTCTACGCGCTCTTCCTCGATCCGGAGATGGTCTATTCCTGCGGCTACTTCACCGACTGGAACAACGACATCGCCACCGCGCAACGCGACAAGCTCGACATCACCTGCCGCAAGCTGCGGCTCAAGCCCGGCGAAACCTTTCTCGACGTCGGCTGCGGCTGGGGCGCGCTGGTCTGTCATGCCGCGCAGCACTACGCGTGCAGGCGCATGGTGTGACGCTGGCGCAGCAGCAATTCGACTATGCCAAGGCGAAGGTCGCGCGCCTCGGCCTGCAAGACCGCGTGACGCTGGAGCTGCGCGATTATTCGACGCTGCAAGGCAGCTACGACAAGATCGCCTCGATCGGCATGTTCGAGCATGTCGGCATCGCCAACCACTCCGACTATTTCGCGGCGATCGCCCGCCTGCTGAAGCCGGGCGGGCTCTATCTGCATCACGCCATCGTGCGCCGCGCCAAGCGCAGCGATAAGGACCTGCGCAAGCGCTCGCGCGAATACCAGGCGCTGATCCGCTACATCTTCCCCGGCGCCGAGGTCGATCACATCGGCATGTCGATCGCCAATATGGAACGCCACGGCGTCGAAGTGCGCGACGTCGAAGGCTGGCGCGAGCACTATCGGCAAACCTGCAAGGCCTGGCACGAAAGATTGCTGGCGAATAAAGCGCAGGCCGAGCGTGAAGTCGGCAGCGTGCGGACGCGGCTTTGGCTCGCGTATCTCGCCGGCTGCGCCTACGGCTTCGAAGGCTTGTCGATGGGCATCTATCAGACCCTGGCGGTCAAGCGCGAACGCGGCTTGTCCGGCCTGCCGCCGACCCGCGCCGATCTTTATCGCTGATCAGGCGAGATCGGCGCCGAGCGCGCGCATCAGCTCGACGAAACCAGGGAAGCTGGTGGCGATGAACGCTGAATCGTCGATGCGAACCGGATTGTCGGTGGCAAGCCCCATCACCAGCGCGGCCATGGCGATACGGTGATCCATATGGGTGGCGACTTCGCCGCCGCCGGCGACCGTCGCCTTGCCCTGCACGATCAGATCGTCGCCCTCGATCTCGACGGTGACGCCGTTGGCGCGCAGCATTGCGGCGGTGGCCTCCAGCCGGTCGGATTCCTTGACGCGCAATTCCTTCAAACCCCGCATGCGCGTGACGCCTTCCGCAAACGACGCGGCGACCGCCAGAACCGGATACTCATCGATCATCGACGGCGAGCGCTCGGCCGGCACGTCGACGCCTTTCAGTTTCGAGGCGGTGACGCGCAGACCGGCGACCTCCTCGCCGCCGTCATCGCGCGTCGCCAACGTTTCGATCGTGGCGCCCATCTCGCGCAGCGTCGTCAGCAGTCCGGTGCGCAGCGGATTGGTCATCACCGCGTCGAGAATCAAATCCGAGCCCGGCACGAGCAAAGCCGCGACAAGCGGAAACGCCGCCGAGGACGGGTCGGCCGGCACCAGCACATTGGCCGGCTCCAGCTCGGGCTGGCCTTGCAAGGTGATGCGGCGGCCGTGCTCGCCATGCGGCTTGCTGGTCAGCTTGGCGCCGAAGTGTCTCAGCATTCGTTCGGTGTGGTCGCGGGTGGCCTCCGCCTCGATCACCGTGGTTTCGCCCGGCGCGGCCAGGCCCGCCAGCAATACCGCCGACTTGAGCTGCGCCGACGGCACCGGCGATTCGTAGGTGATCGGGACGGGATCGGCAGCGCCTTGCAGCGTCAGTGGTAATCGGCCGCCATCAGCAGCTTCGATCACCCGCGCACCCATCTGCTCCAGCGGATCGAGCACCCGCCGCATCGGCCGTTTGCTTAAGGAGGCATCGCCGATAAATGTCGTGGTCACCGGGGATCCGGCGACGGCGCCGATTGCCAGCCGGCAGCCGGTGCCGGAATTGCCAAAATCGAGCGGGCCGAGGCTTTGCGCGAATCCGGCGACGCCGACGCCGTTAATCCGCCACACGCCCTCGCCGGTGCGCTCCAGCCGGGCACCCAGCGCGCGCATGGCCGCGGCGGTGTGCAGCACATCCTCGCCTTCCAGGAGGCCGGCAACCGTGCTCTCGCCGACCGTCATTGCGCCTAGAATCAGGGCACGGTGCGAGATTGATTTGTCCCCCGGCACCCGGGTCCGGCCTTGCAAGGGGCCGCCGCGGCGGGCGGTCAACGGTGTCAAATCGGCACGGTTCACGGGTGGTATCCCTAATAATGCGCGCCCTCCTACCATGCGCCCGCGCGGCGCGTCATCCCGCGGGGTTGGTCCTCTTCAAGGCACGCCTGCGCTATTGACAGCGGCGTTGCAACTAGCCAAGTGAAACACCGATTTACCGACCATTCTGAGGAACCGCACCGTGGCGAAAGCTGAACTCGGTACCAAGCGCATCTGTCCGGAAACCGGCCGCAAGTTCTACGATCTCGGCAAGACGCCGGTGATATCTCCCTATACCGGCAAGGTCGTGCCCATCGTCGCGCCGCCGCAGTCGCGCGCGCGTCCCGAGCCGGCTCAGCCGGCGCCGGTCGCGCGGCCCGCGCCTGCACCGGAGCCCGAGGCGATCGTGCCCGAGACCGCGGATGCCGAATTCGTCTCGCTCGAAGACGCTGAGGCCGAACAGCAGGGCAAGAAGCCGGCGGCGGAAGGCGCGGCCGTTGCAGGCGAGACCGACGACGTCGAGATCGACGAGA
>PMAF01000290.1 GCA_003152455.1 Hyphomicrobiales bacterium | reverse complement strand
AGCTAGGGCCGTTGGTATCAAAGGGCGCGCGCCTTAGCGAAATTCGAGCGTGCAAAACACGCCGTAGTGATCGGACGCAAGCTCAAGGCCGTTGCTGTCGTCGAAGACGACTGAGCAGTCCTTCGGCACGAGATCGCCGGCCGCGAAGATGTAGTCAACGCGTTGGTCTCTCGTGGTCGAGCGATGGACGTAAGGATTTTGGCGCGACCAGGTGAAACCAATATCGCCCGGGCGGCAATCGGCAAAAGTATCATGAAATCCGATGCGGCTATCGAGCACCGCGCGCAAGGCCGGTGAGTCCGGGTCGTCGTTGAAATCGCCGCACAGGATTTTTGCCTGATCCGCCAGGCCGTAGCGTTCGATCGCGGGGAGCAATACGTCGACCTGCGCCTTGCGCTCGGCCAGGCATTCCAGCCGCCAGCAGAGATGGGTATTGACGATCAGCACAGGCCGGCCGTCGATCCGCATGCCGGCCATCAGCGCTTGCCGCGGCTCGTCTTCCGGCACGTCGGGTAGCGCGACGCTGCACGACCGCTCGACGGGAAAGCGCGACAGGATCGAAAGCTGGTCGTTGTCGACCGCGTGCGGGAGGCCGCAAGCCTCGGCGGCTAAAGCGGATTGGCGCTGCCGCGTGCGGGGGTCGTCAGCGACTTCCTGCAAACAAACGATATCCGGCCGCAGCATTTTCAGGGCCGCCGCGAGCGCCGCCATGCGCGGGGCCAGCGGCGCGCTGACGTTCCAAAGATTGAGGGTCAGCACAGTCAACCGCATGGTTTCCGCCCGAAATTCGCGCACGATCCATTTGACGCATTGCCACGCTTGTCAAGGCGCGGGCCGGGTGGAACAATTCGCGGGTCTGCGCCGGCACCTGCAACCAGAACAATGGGGCGCGACGGGAGGAATCGATATGCCGATTAAGCCGTTTATCAAATACGCCGCCGTCGCCATGGCCGCCCTCGGCGCGCTGGGGGCGGGCAGCGCCGGCGCGCAGCCTTATCCGGCGCGCGATATCACGT
Organism: Hyphomicrobiales bacterium; assembly: GCA_003152455.1. Taxonomy (GTDB): domain Bacteria; phylum Pseudomonadota; class Alphaproteobacteria; order Rhizobiales; family Xanthobacteraceae; genus Pseudolabrys. Next base: position 21,470 of record PMAF01000290.1, on the reverse strand, counting down.
TCATCGTCGCGTTCGCGCCGGGCGGCGTCGCCGATACGCTGGCGCGCTTCGTCGGCAAGGGCTTAAGCGAGAAGTTGGGGCGCACGGTCGTGGTCGAAAATCGCGGCGGGGCCGGCGGCAACATCGCGGCCGCGGCGGTCGCGCGCGCGGCGCCCGACGGATACACGCTGCTGGTCACCACCACGGCGGTGGCGATCAACGAGACGTTACGGCCCAACAAGGGATTCGCGGCGAGCGACCTGAAGCCGATCGCGATCATGGCGTCGTCGCCCGAGGCGCTGGTCACCGGCCCGGGCAACCCGGCCGCCAATCTCGGCGAATTCCTCAAAAGCGCGAAGGGCAAGAACATCACCTTCGCCTCGGCCGGCGTCGGCAGCGGCTCGCATATCGCGGCCGAGTACTTCTTCAAGGAGATCGCCAAGATTTCGGCAACCCATGTGCCGTTCCAGGGCGGCGCGCCGGCGATTGCCGCGACCATCGGCAACCAGGTCGATCTGCTGGCGACGACCTTGGGCGGCGGGACTGCGGCGCAGATTGCCAGCGGCAAGCTCAAAGGCCTGGGCGTCGCCAGCACGAAACGCGCGGCGGTCACGCCGAACGTGCCGACTGACGCGGAGGCCGGTTATCCGTTCCAAGCCTCGTCCTGGGTCGGCGTGTTTGCGCCGGCGGGCACCAGCCCGGAGATCACGGCCAAGCTCAACGCCACGATCGAAGAAGTTATGAAGGATCCGGCGCTGCGGCAGAAGCTCACCTCGATCGGCTTCGATCCGATCGAAGGCTCGCAAGCGCAGGCCGAGAGCTATTTCAAGGCCGAGGTCGCGAACTGGGGCAAGATGGTCAAGACGCTGGGGCTGTCCATCAAGTGACCGCCGCGGTCCGCGGACGCACTGGGCGCGCTTAAATCGCTCCGACCGTCCAGAGCACGATCTCGCCGGCTACTTTTGCGAAGGCCTCGCTGAGCGCCGCGGCCGCATCCGGTCCCTCGGTACTTTGCGCCGGGATGCTGGCCGTGAACTGGTGCGCGGCGGCGACCACGCCTTTGTCGTTGACGAGCCGGGCCGTGAGGTCGACCACCGCTTTCGCTGACGGTTCGGAGTCGATCTGAAAGCTGCGGATCGCCAGCTCCAGACGGTATTCCGCGGTGAGCTGGTCGAGCGGCTGGCTCACGGCGCTGAGCTGGTGCGCATTCTCGAAGCTCTGCACGATCCTCGCCTGGATCAGCTTTGGCAGGTTGTCGGCCCATTGCGCATTGTCGATGGTCGAATAGGTGCCGTCGCCGCCGCGGATCAGGATCTTCTGCGTGTCGAACAGAATGAGGGCGCCGGTATCGGGCACGACCAGTTGCGCCTTGATCGTCTTGTCGATCTGCGGAAAGGCGGTCGCGGCCGCGAGGTCGTAGATCGGCGGCCCGCGCTTGGGCGTACCGGTGCCGGCCAGGTTCTCCAGCCCGCCGATGAGGCCTTCGACGCGCTTGGAATTGCGCCCCAGCATATCGGCGAAGGCCGCGATCCCCGTCATCGCCGTATGCAGCGGCTCGGCGTTCTGATTCAAGATTTCATCGACACGGCGCAGCGTCTGCTGCGCCGACTCGGTCAGACTGCGGCCGGCATCGGGCGCAGCCATCAGAACCGCGGGATGCCCGCTGTCGGACGTCAAGCGCGGNNCGCCGGATGCCCGTTGTCCGACGTCAAACGCGGCGCCTGCGGCGAGCCGCCTTTGAGGGCGACCGCCGCGGCGCCGGTGAAGCCCTGGTAGGCGATGTCGACCTGGGTATCGGCGCGGATCGGCGTCTTCGGGTCGATGGAGATCGCGATGGTGACCCGCTTCGGGTCGTCGGCATCGAGATCGATGCGCGTCACGGTGCCGGCGTGGATGCCGTTGAAGAGCACGTTGGCCCCCGGCACCAGTCCCGACACCGGCTGCTCGAAGCGTACTTCGTAAACCGCGCGCTCGCCGAAACCGCCGAGGGTTTTGATCCAATAGACAAAGCCAAAGCCGCCCAGCAGACAGGCCAGCGTGAAGACGCCGATCAGAACGTAACGGGCGCGGTTCTCCATGGTGCCTGGTGGCGCTCCCTAAACCCGCGCGGCGGGCGGTCAGTTCCGGGTGAGAGAAATCGTCGCCTTCACGACCTGGCCGCCGCCGTGCGATTCGATCGTCACGCCTTGCCGCCGGCCGCTGGTGACGAGGCCGAGATCGGCGGAGAAGGCGGAGCTCTCGGCGTGAATGTCGATGCGGTTGCCGCTGGAGCGGCCGAGCGCGCTGCCGACCACGTTGCGGCTGCGTTCCGTCCAGCGTCCGGTGATCTGGTTTTTCTCGTCGGCCGTAAATTGACCGCTCAGATCGAAATTATAGCTGTCGCTGGCGCAGCGCAGCTCAAGATCGACTTCACGCTGGCTGCTGCCGCGCGGCCGGTATTTCGCCAGGCAACGGATGCGTTCAACGGCGCCGCCCTCGGGCTGCAGGGTGCCGGTTCCGGACCAGTTGCCGGTAAAATCGGCAAACGGTCCGGTGGCCGCCATCGCGGGCAACTGCGGGATGGAGAACGCCGAGACGACGGCGATGAGACAGCCGCCAAAGAAGGCGGCGGGGGAAACCAGCGAGAAACGGCCAGATGTGTGCTGCAAAGGGAAAGTCCTCATTCGGTTGCGGGCGAAGATGGGCTATCGCCCGACTTAACCCCAGATAAGGTGCTCATGGTTCCCAAATAAGCACCCGTTCCCGGCATTTTTGCACTTGTATCATCGATCCCCTCGGTCGTGAGTCATTGATCGCGATCAAGGGTTTTATCGTTCCGGGAAGACCTTCTGCGGGCCGGACCCCGATACCTCAGGCGCTCCAGGGGTTGGCGCATCCACGGCGGTCATGAGTTTTCCCCAGGGTGCGAAAAGAGTCATCGCGGTGATCAATATTGAACAGACGGTATTCTTGGACGGCGTCACACTTTCAACAGTCGGCTCGAACGGGCACCGTTAAAGCTTTATGGGAACCGTTTCTGGCGCGTCGGGTTGTTTGTTCCGAAACAGGTCGACGAAAACGCACGGTTGGCTGCGAAAATCATCTCTGGCGAAGACTCGGCTGCTGCCCCCGGCATCCGAGCGGCCGGGGCCCCGGCAGACGAAGCCGGGGTATTTCGCATTTCGCGATGCGGGGAGGTTTTGCGCGCCAAGGATGCGAACGGAGTACGGCATTTTTAAACCGTAGGCCCGTGCTCCCAGCTGGGAGAAAATTGTGGAGCAGTTCATCCACATTCAAAATTTGACAATTCTTCGGAAGCAGTTGGCGGAAACGGCCAACGAGCCGAAGCGACGGCAAATTTTGCTGCTGCTCGCTGAAGAAGAATCAAGAGACCAATCGCCCAGTGACGGGGAAAAGAAGGTCCCCAACGGAGGCGGCCGTTTGGTCATGCCGGGTGCGGCAGTCTAGCGCCGGCGGACTTTCTTGCAGAACACGTCGTAGATCGCCCCGATGATGGTGCGCGCCTCGTTGCTGGCGAGACTGTAATAAATGACCTTGCCGTCGCGCCGCGTCGACACCAATCCGTCCGCGCGCAGCCGCGCGAGTTGCTGCGACACCGTCGGCTGACGCAAGTTGAGCTCGTGCTCCAGCTCGCTCACCGACTTCTCGCCCTCGGCGAGGATGCAAAGCATGATCAACCGGCTCTCGTGCGCGAGCGCCTTGAGGAAATCAGTGGCGCGCTTGGCGTTGTCGACTATGCGATCAAGATCGTGCGCTTGTCCGCGGGTTTCCTGTCGTTGCAATTCCATTCGTGCACCAGTGTTTGCGTCGCGCCGCGCTAGAAGACCGGCGATTTCTCGTCGACAAGCAATTTTTTCTCAAGCAGCTGCGCGCGATCGGCTCCCGTTCCGGATGCGTCCAGCTTTTGCATCAGCACGCTGAGCAGGCCCCAGAAGCTATCCTCGCCGGGATAGCCGCGAATGCGGCCGATCTCGCGGCCTTTGTCGACCAACACGAAAAGCGGCGTCAGCCGCTCCCGCTCGATGAACGCCAGGTCCGGCGGCAGCGACCGCCCAGTATCCACACGGCGCAGCGGCGCGCGCAAGCCTTCTTCGGTCTTGCGGTAGATCGGTGCGATCTCACGATCGAAGGCTTCGCACCAGACGCAGCCGGCTTGCTCGAACATCACGAGTTCGGCCGCGCGCGCGTTCGACAGGCCCAAAGCAATAAACGTTGCGCCGATCAGCGCGGCGCGAGAAAAAAATGCTGAGATACGCGGGTTGCTCGCCAACTTCATTCTCTGGTCGAATCCGTATCGAAAAACGCCTTTTCAATCGCCCGGAAATATATCACAAAATGAGAATATGTCGATGGACCGCGGTCTAGCCGAAGCGGAAGGCCAGCAGATTATCGAACGAGCGCAATTCGATCAGGACGCGATGCAGGAGGTCGCCGTCGCGGTTGGCAACGGCTTGCGGGATCAGCGCCAGGCTGGCCTTGGCGCCGTCGATAAGGCGGCGGAATTCCGGTCCCTTTCGCACGGCGTCGCCCGCCATGCCGTCGCAACGCTCGAGCACGTGGCCATAGATCGACGCCTTGCCGGCGATGCCGTAGCTTGTTTCGGCTTTCGTCCAGTCGAGCGCGCGGTCGTTATAGACCATCAGCGCGTCCATGGCGGCGTTGGCGTCGCGTACGCAATCGGCCAGCACGGCGATGCCGGCGGTCTTGCGCAGTTCGTAGAAATCGCCGCGGATGGCGTTGAGCGAATCGGCCGCCGCGTCAGGCCGTCCGGCGTTGAGCAGCAACGCGGCCCCGACTAGGCGCGCACTCACCCCGGTAAAGATTTTGCCGTAGACCCGGTTGCCGACGAAAAAGTCGGGCCGCCGTCCGCCGAAACGTTGCTGCAGCGCGCCCCAGGCTTCGCGCGTGCGATCGATCTCGAGCGAGGCAAGGTCGGTGTTGCCGGTGCGCAGATAGCCGATCGCCACCCGGTTGTGGCTGGCGACCGCCTCCGCCGCGGCATTGAAGTCGGCAAGGTCGCCGGCCTTGGCCGCGCCTGCCGTCAGGGCGAGCGCGAGGCATGCAGCGCGGGCAATCCTGGGCAGCATCGATTTTCACCGTCTTTTGACGCACGGGTATATGCGCAACTGAATATAGGCTGCGCGGGGGAGGGTGAGGAGGGCCGCCCGCTTCTGTGGTTTGCAGGCTCGGTATCGTGACGACACGGCGAAGCCTTTTGATCCGGGGAACGGGTTCGGTTTTGCCTCTACGCAGAATTTCCCCTATGACATTCGCCCGAATGTAAACCAAGCCCGGGCGCTTCATGGCCAAACTCAATCTTTCCGTCGCGGTCGGTCCCTATGACCGCACGCGCGCGCTGGTCGACGGCAGCGTGCAGATCGACGGGGTCAAGCCGACATGCATGACGCTGTCGCCGGAAGAAATCTTCTTCCGCGCCTTTCGCCATGCCGAATTCGACATTTGCGAACTGTCGCTGTCGAGCTTCACGGTCAAGACCGCGCAGGGCGCGTGCCCTTATGTCGGCGTGCCGGCCTTCGTGTCGCGCGCCTTCCGCCACACTTCGATCTATGTGCGCACCGACCGCATTAAGAAGCCGGCGGACCTCAAAGGCAAAAAAGTCGGCGTGCCGGAATATCAACTCACCGCCAATGTATGGGCGCGCGCCATCCTGGAGGATGACCACGGCGTGAAGCCGTCCGACATCCACTGGGTGCGCGGCGGCATCGAGGATGCCGACCGGCCGGAAAAGATTTCCATCAAACTTCCGCCGGACGTGAAACTGGAGGATGCGCCCAAGGGCAAATCGATCTCGGCGCTGCTGGCGGAAGGCGCCATCGACGGCTTCATGGCGCCGCGCCCGCCGTCGCTGCCGAAGAATACGCCGCATGTCGGCTGGCTGTTCGCCGATCCGGTGGCGGCGGCGAAGGATTACTTCGCCCGCACCGGCATTTTCCCGATTATGCATCTGGTCGGCGTGCGGCGCTCGCTGGCCGAGCAGCATCGCTGGCTGCCGGGCGCGGTGTTCAAGGCCTTCGCGCAGTCGAAGAAGGTCGCGCTCGATCTGCTGAACGATACCTCGGCCACCAAGGTGACGTTGCCGTTCGTCGAGGAGCGGCTCGCCGAGGCGCGCGCGCTGATGGGCGAAGACTTCTGGTCCTACGGCATGGCGGAGAACCGCAAGACGCTGGAGACTTTCCTGCGCCACCACCATGCACAAGGCTTGTCGTCGCGGCTGGTGACGGTGGCGGAGATGTTCCACCCCGGCACGCACGAAGCCTTCAAGCTTTAGCCGGCAATCGGGAAACATCCATGTCAACCATCCGGGTCATGAGCGGCGGCGCGCCGAAGGAAATTTTCCGGCAATTGACGCCGGATTTCGAGCGGAAGTCCGGCCACAAAGTCGAATACGTTTTCGCCGTGATGTCGGCGTTGCGCGACAGGCTTGCGGCCGGCGAGAAAACCGACGTGCTGGTCATGCCGACCAATATGCTGGATGGATATCAGCAGAGCGGACTGGTGCGGGAGCAAGGCCGCGCCATCCTCGGTTTCGTCAGCATCCATGCGGTGGTGCGCACCGGCGCAGCCGAACCGGACCTGGCGACGACGGAGAAGGTCAAGCAGGCGATCCTCAGCAGCCGCGCCATCACGCATGCCACGCCGGGCGAAACGCCGAGCGGCACGCATATGGGCAAGCTGATAGAAAAACTCGGCATCGCCGATGCGATGAAAGGCAAGATCATTCATCGTCCCGCGCTGGCGGGCGGCGTGGAACTGGTTGCGAGCGGCGAGGCCGAGATCGGATTCTATCCCAAGAGCGAGGTGGTCAATACCGACGGCTTGGCCGTCGTCGGGCCGCTGCCGGCCGATATTCAACTCACCACCATCTACGGCGCCGCCGTGACCGCGGGCAGCGCCGCGCCGGCCGCTGGCGCGGCCTTCATCGCCTTCATGGGCGATTCGGCGCACCGCGCGGCATGGTCGCACGCGGGCTTCGATCCGCCCGGCGGCTAGGCTGTCGCCTCAGATCCGTTTGATGCTGTCGAGACCGCCCAAGCGGCCGACCAGCGCGTTGGCACCGATCGCCAGCACGAACAGCACGATCAGCAACGCATACATGCGCGGCATGTCGAACGTGCTGTAGGCATTGATGATCAGAAAGCCGATGCCCTTGTTCGACAGTTTGGTTTCCGCCAGCAGCGTGCCGATCAGCGCCACGCCGAGGCCGAGCCTTATGCCGTTGATGATCGGATGGCGCATGGCGGGCAGATAAATCTTCACCACCATCTGCCAGGGGCCGGCGCGGAAGCTTTCGCCCACGCGGATCAGCACCTTGTCGATGCCGCGCATGCCGGCGGCGACGCTGAGCGCCACCGGAAAGAAACACGACAAGGTGCCGAGCGCGACCTTGGATTCGGGGCCGACGCCGAACCACATGATCATAACCGGGAAGAAAATGATCTTGGGCGTCGGCCCGAGATAATAAATGTAGGATTCGAACGCCTTCGACAGAAACCGGTTGGCGCCGAGCAGGATGCCGACGGCGACGCCCGACAACCCGCCGATCGCCAGTGCGGTGGCGATCTCGGCGGCGGTGACGCCGAGATTGAAATAGTAGCTCGGGCTGGTGAGCAGGGCGATCAGTGCGCGCAGAATCGAGAGCAGTGAGGGCACCACGTCGCGGTAGAGCCATCCCGAATGCGAGAGCAGCTCCCAAACCGCGAGTGCGCTGAGGATGATGGCCGCGCGCAGCAGCGTTACCGGGCTGAGGGCCGGCCCGGCCGCGGCTCGCGTCAGTCGACCGGTCTCAGCCATCGCTCGGCCTTTTCCAATGCCATGAAGAACAGCACGCTCACCAAAATCACGAAACAGATCGCGGCATACGTGCCGCCAAGATCGTAGCGCTCGGCCAGGTCTTCGATCAGCTGGCCAAGGCCGCCATAGTTGATCAAGAACTCCACCCCCACGATGTTGATCAGCGCGAAGATCAATCCGAGCCGCACGCCGACGAAAATGGTCGGCAGCGCGGCCGGAAACAATATCTTCCAGAACTGCTGGGCCGGGCTGAGATTGAAGCTGCGGCCGACATTGACCAGCACCTTGCGGGTGCCGGCGATGCCCTCGATCGTCTTCAGAATCACCGGCGGCAGCGCCGCGACAAAGCCCATCATGATGATGGTCCAGACGTTGCGCCCGAAGATCACCATGAACAGCGGATACATTAGCACCACCGGCGCCGAGGCCATGGCGGCGACCCAGGTTTCGCAAGCCTGTTGCAGCAGCTTGAAGCGGTGCATCAGCACGCCGCCGGCAATGCCGAAGACGGTGATCATGACGCCGGCCGTGAGGCATTCACCGGCGGTCAGCAGGAAGCGGCTAAACACGTGTTCCTGGGTGATGATGCGGTAGAAGCTGCCGATGATTTCGGAGGGCGGCGGCACGATGAAGCGGCTGATGGCGCCGGTCTGGATGAGAATCTCGGCGACAAGCAGGAATAGCACGAGCGCACCGATGCCGACGACCCTCGCGGTGAAATTGCCAAGGTTCGAAAGTTTTGCCGGTGCGGCGGCGGTCACGACGCGGTGCCGTCATGGTGCAGCACGTAAGATTCCTCGTCCTGCATGCCGCGGCTCGCCTCTTCGCGCAGGTCGCTCCAGATTTCCGCGACATAGCGGCCGAAGGCCACGCTGCTGACGACCTCCGAGGTGCGCGGGCGCGGCAGATCGATGTCGACGATGCGCTTCGTCTTGCCGGGCCGGTAGGTCATCACCAGAATGCGGTCGGACATCTGCACCGCTTCGGTGATATTGTGGGTGATCAGCAGCGTAGTCTGCTTCAGCTGTTGCTGGATCTGCAGCACCTTGTCGCCAAGCAAGAGCCGGGTCTGCTCGTCGAGCGCGGCGAACGGCTCGTCCATTAGCAGGATCTTCGGCTCGGAGGCGAGCGTGCGGGCAAGCGACACGCGTTGGCGCATGCCGCCGGAAAGTTCGCCGGGATAGCGGTTCTCGAAGCCGGCAAGCCCGACCAGCGCGATGAAGTAGTGCGCGCGCTCGGCGCGCTTGGCGCGGGCCATGCCGACGAGCTCGAGCGGGAAGGCGACATTGTCGATCACCGTGCGCCAGGGAAAAGTGGACTCCTCCTGGAACACCATGCCGATCGATTGGTGCGGGCCGGAAATCGTCTCGCCGGCGACGCTGACCACGCCTTGATGATGGCTGAGCAGCCCGCCGATCACGTTGAACAGTGTCGATTTGCCGCAGCCCGAGGGGCCGATGACCGAGAGGAATTCGCCCGGCCTGACCTTGAACGACACGTCGTCGACCGCGGTGATCGGACCTTCCGCCGTCTCGTAGCGCACGACAATGTCGTCCACCACCAGGATGGCGTCATCGGATGGCGATCCGGCTGCCGGCATTGTTACTCGCTCTTGCGCGTCATCGCCGCGGTCATGGCGGCCGTGTAGCCCGGTTCCACGCGCACGTCGACGACCGCGACGCTGCCTGCATCGACCCCCGCAATCGCCTTGGCGAAAGTGGCCGCCAGATCGCTCGCCGCGGTGATGGGGCCGAAGCCCTGCGCGCCCTGCGCTCGGGCGATGGCCGCAATGTCGATGTCGGGCTCGGAAATGCGCTGGCCGACCCAGCGGTTCTCGACCGGACGGTTGCGCATGCGGGCGACGCGTTCCTGGTGCAGTTCGTCGTTGAAAAAGGAGCGGTTGTTGGCCACCACGATCAGCAGCGGAATTTTGTAATGCGCCGCCGTCCAGAGCGCGGTGCAGCCCATCATGAAATCGCCGTCGCCGCAGACCGCCACTGCCAGACGGCCCGAGCCTTTGAGCGCCAGCGCGGCGCCGACCGAAATGCCCGGTCCGCCGCCGACGCCGCCGCCGCCGTCGGAGCCGAGATAGTCGAGCGGATGGCGCAGCGGCCAGCTCGCACTGTTCCACGACAACGAGACATGGGTGAGGGTGGTGGGACGGTTCGCCACCGCGCGCCGCAGCGCGTCGGCGAGATGATCGACGGTGAGCTTGCCCTCCGCGAGCTTGGGAAATTCGCGGGCCACCGGTGCGACCGCGCGCGGCCCGCCCGGGCCGAGTGCGGCGAGCAGTGCCGGCACCGCGGCGTCGGGCTCGCAGGCGAGAAAGGCATCGACCGGGGGCAGGCCCTGATAATCCATGCTCCAGCCGTTGTGCAGGCGATGATCGACCGACACCTGCACCACCTTGGCGGCGACGTTGCCGCCGACCTGCTTGAAGGTGCCGGCGATGTCGACCCAATCGAGGCTCAAGATGACGTCGGCGGAGCGGATGGCGTCGGCCGCCTCGGGCGCCAGCACGCCGCTGCCGGCATGGAGCACATGATCGGTAGGGAAGGCGGCGCCGACTTTCATGTCGGTGACGACGCGCGCGTTCAGCCGTTCGGCCAGCGCAACGCGGGCGTTCCAGGCGTCGAGATCGCGCGAAACGCGGCCGGCGAGCATGACCGGATGCTTGGCGTGGCGCAAAAGGTCGGCGGCTGTCGCGATGGCATCGGCGGGCGCCGCGCTTTCGACTTCCGGCATGTAGCGCCTGGGGTCGATCGGCGGCACGGATTCGGTGAGCTTCGACTCCTGCATTTCCGCATCGAGATTGATGTAGGTCGGCCCGCGCGGCGCGGTGTTGGCAATCCAGCCGGCGCGCAGGACGGCTTCGCGCGCGGCGATTGGCGAGGCCGGCTGATCGTCCCATTTGGTGTAGCCGCGCACCAGCGCGCCCTGATCGCGCGCGGTGTGGATCCAGTCGATCCAGGGACGCCGCTTGGTGGCGTCGACCGGCCCGGTGGCGCCCAGCACGACCATCGGCATGCGGTCGCACCAGGCGTTGAAGAACGCCATGGTGGCGTGCATCAGGCCGACATTGGAATGCACCGCCGCCGCCATCGCCTTGCCGGTGACTTTTGCGTAGCCATGCGCGATGGCGACAGCGCTTTCCTCGTGCAGGCAGAGGAGCATCTGCGGCCGCTCGTTGCCGAGGTAGTTCACCAGGCTGTCGTGCAGGCCGCGATAGCTGGCGCCCGGATTGAGCGCGATATAGGGGATGTCGAGCGCGCGCAGCGCATCGGCCACCACGTCGCTGCCGAAACCGGCGGCATTGACGCCGGCCGGAACCGGGCGGTCGAGGGCCGCGATGGCGGTATCGCTCGCGGGCTGCTTTTTGGCGCTATCGCGTTGGGAATTCGGCACGGGTTGGATCCTGCGGTCGCCCGCCCAGCGCGGGGTGGGCGGCATTTGAACCGGATCACGAGCCCTGACGCAACCTCGCCAGCACCTTGAGGCCGGCGTAGCCGTCGGCCGGCTGCATGCCGACCTTGCGTTGGAAGGCAAGGATGGCCTTGACCGTGTCTGAGCCGGTGCGGCCGTCGATGCCGTCGGTCGGAAAGCCGCGCTCGTTGAGGCGGCGCTGGATTTCCTTGACCTCGGCCAGCGTCGGCACGCGCTCGCCGCCGGGAAACTGCTGGTGGAACGGCGGGTCGCTGCGAATAAGGTCGCCGAGGTGACAGAGCGCCAGCGTGTAGCTGGTGGACGGGTTATAGGAATAGACCGCGCGAAAATTCTGCCCGACCAAGAATGCCGGCCCGCCCGCCACCGGCTGCCAGAGCTTCACTTGATCGCCGGGGCGCGCGAAGGCTGCGGCGTCGGCGCGCCGCACGCCGAGTTCGTGCCATTTGCCATAAGCGCGCATGGTGCGGTTGTCGGCCAGCCGCGCATAACCGTCCGGCAATTTCACCTCGCAGCCCCAGGCTTCGCCGCGCAGGTATTTTCCGCGCTCGACCAGATAGCGGGCGGTGCCGGCGAGCGAATCATCGGGGTTGCCGAACGGCGTGACGCGGCCATCGCGGTTGTAATCGACGCCCATGTGGAGCCAGACCTCCGGCATCCATTGGGTGTGGCCCATGGCGCCGGCCCAGGAACCGATCATCTCGGCCGGCTGGCCCCAGCCGCGGTCGACGATGACCAGCGCGTTGAGCAATTCGGCTTCCCAGTACGAGCGCCGTCGCGGCTCGCCCCAGGCCAAAGCGGCCAGCGCCGGGATCACCGGCCGCATGTATTTCGGATTGACGATGACATCGCCGAAGGAGGACTCCATGCCCCACAGGCCGAGCAAAATGTATCGGTCGACGCCGTAGTCTTTTTCCAGCCGCGCCAGCAGGCCGGCATATTCCTTGGCGCATTCCTTGCCGGTGATGACCCGCCAATCCGAGCATCGGCGGTTGATGTATTGCCAGACCTGCTCGGTGAATTCCGGCTGCGCGCGGAACTGGGCGAATACGCTGGTGTCGGGCGAAAGCGTCGTCATCACCCGGTCATAGGTCGCTTCCGAAATGCCACGGCGGATCGCGCGGGCGCGAAACCCGGTCACCCAGTGGGCGAAGGCGGGCGATTGCGTGGCAAGCGCGGGGCGGCCGAGCGCCAAGCCCGCAGCCGCGCCGAGCGCGCCCGAAAGGCAGGCGCGGCGGGTCAATGACATGATCGGTCGGATGGTTTCGCCAGGGGAGATTCGCGGCATGGCGGCAGTCTATTCGCCGCGGCGTCCCGTCAATAGCCTCTTGCAGGCTTTGCAAGGGAACCTGACGTCAGTTCCTCGCCTCATGCCGGCGCCGGTGGCGGATGCGATGGTAAGACCGGTGCCGGTACCGATGCAGCTTGGTGCGCTCGGCGGATGCTTCCTTCACTCTGGCCGGCGGCTCGGAGGAGGCCGCAGGTGATGCCGAGGCGGTTGGAACCTGCGCCGGCGGCGTGGGCTGCAAGATGATCGGCAGCTTGACCGGAATCGGCGGCGCCGGCTCGCCCGGTGCAATCTCGGTGCCGCGACCGCCGATCAGCCGCTCATAGGCCGCCACCAGCGTCATGTAAGGATTGACCCAGACCCAGCCGACGGTGGTGAACACCTGAATGTTGAAATGCAGGTGGTAGGAGGTCCCGCTGGGATAGTCGCCCCAGGTCGCGACCTGGCCGATGATCTCGCCTTCGCTCACCTGCCGGCCGTTCAGCAGGCCGTCGTCATCCATGAATTTCGGATTCATGTGCAGGTAGCGGAAGCGGACGTGTTCGTTTTCATTATTGACGACGATATAGGCGCCGAGATTTCCAGGCAGCCGCCGGATTATACCGTCATGCACGGCCGCGACGTAATCCTGATAGGGCAGGCAGCGGTCGGCTTCGGCGTTCTTGAGCACGCAATGCGCGGGCCGGATGTCCTCTCCCTGGTGACCGTAACCGCCCGGGCACTGGCCGACCAGGAAGTCGCGCTGTTCGCAAAAATTGTCGCGCCACGGATAGGTGAAATTTTCCGCCGCCGATTCATCGAACACCAACGGCTTGTCGTTGACCTTGCAGCGGTAGGCCGCGCCTTTGACGCCCATGCGTCCGACCAGTCCGGTGCGATAGCAGTCGCCCCAAGGCATGAACGATTGCGATTTCACGTAAGCCGGCGCGAAGGCGATCGGAAAGCGCATACGGGCATAGACGTGGTAGTCGACGCGGCCCGGCCGTTTTCTCCAGCCGGTGTTCTCGATCAGATCGCCCGGGCCGTAATAGGTGAAATCCGATTTGGCTTGCGGCCGGCTGAGGTCGGATGTCGGTTCCTGCACTTTCGCCGGCGCGCCGCCGGCCGTGCGCAATTGGCGCAGGAAAGCCAAGGCGATCGGGTCGGCTTCCCGGCACGACAGATGCCGGTGCATAGGCGGGCGATCGTAGCATTGGATGGAGACGACATAGGGCACGCCGAAGCGCTCGAACGCGTAGCGCACATGGGCTTCGCGCAAGATGCGGCGCATGCCGGGAAACTGGCTTTCCAGTCCGCGCGGCGGAAACACCTCCTGATGATCGGGGCCGTCGAGCGCGTAGATGAAGGCGGCGCCGGTGATCTCCACCACGATCGGCTTTTCATAGTGCGTAGCGAACCCGCTGGCGACGAAGGTGGCGTCGTAGCCGGCGGGGCCTGGCAGGAAGAATTTGGTCGGATGGAATTGCCCGAAATATTTGTCCGACGTTGCGGCATCCGCGTTGCCGTCGCTTACGTCCTTGCGAAAAGCTTCGACGTCGAACGGCAGCAGCACCGGCACCGTGCTCTTGGCGATGCCGGTAAAGCGCTTGTCGGTGAGGGCGTTGAGCCGGCCGAAGGCCTCGGCCGTCGGTCCATCCGCCGCGCCGGTCAAGGTCGCCGCGCCGGCGTTCCAATTGACATCGCTCAGCGTGATGACGGGGCTTTGCATCTCGCCCGCGCACACCGGACCGCCGACGAACAACGCCAGACTTACAAGAGCGGCACGTTTCAACAGGCGTCCCTCATCCGGCCCCCACCCGGGCTGTAAGGTCGGTTCGCGGGAGTTAACGGCATCGCTCACCGGCATACAAGGGTCGGGCCCTGGTGTAGGGTGCGCGCCGGCAAAAAGCGGGGAGAAGCGCGCCATGACGGTTAACGAAGCGAGCAGGGTGGGCGGTGCCGACCGCGAGCCGGAAATCATCGAGAGCGGCGGCACGGCAAGGCTGCATCTGACGCTGGCCACCACCGACTACGACCACGTGCGCGATCTGATGACCGGCGTGGTGCGCGCGGAGGGCATCGTCCTCACCGGCTTCGTGCTGCCGGTGGAGGAAGTTTTCTTCCGCTTCATCAAGAACCGCGAATGGGACATCTCCGAAATGTCGTTCGGAAAATTCATCGCGTATACCTCACAGGCCAATTCGCCTTTCATCGGCATTCCGGTCTTCCCCTCGCGGGTGTTCCGCCATTCGGCCTTCTATGTGCGCACCGACCGCGGCATCGCGTCGCCGAAGGATCTCGAGGGCAAGACCGTCGGTATCCCGGAATGGGCGCAGACAGCGGGGATTTATGCGCGTGGGTTTCTGAGCGAGACGGCCGGCGTCGATCTCACAAAGATCAGATGGGTGCAGGCCGGCATGAACGAGGCCGGGCGCGAGGAGAAGGTCGAATTCTCGCTGCCGAAAGGCATCCAGTATTCGCAGCGCCGCGACTCGAGCCTCAGCGCCATGCTGCTGTCGGGCGAGATCGACGCGGCAATCTCCGCGCGCGTGCCGGACGCCTTCCAACGCGGCGGCGGCAAAATCGTGCGGCTCTATCCGGATTATCGCGGCGAGGAGAAGCGCTATTACGACGCGACCGGCATTTTCCCGATCATGCATGTGATCGCCATGCGCCGCGCCGTGTTCGAGCGCTACCCGTGGGCGGCGATGAACCTGCTCAAGGCGTTCGAGCAGGCCAAGGAACGCAGTCTCGAACGCATCCAGGACTTGACCGCGTCGCGCATTCCGGTGCCGTGGGCCTCGGCGATCGCCGGCGAATGGAGCGAGAGCTTCGGCGCCGATCCGTTCCCGTACGGGCTGGAGGCGAACCGAAGGACGCTCGACGCGTTCTGCCGGTTTTCGCACAACCAGGGCGTCACCGCGAAGCGGCTGACGCCGGACGATCTGTTTCCGAAGGAAGTGCGCGCGAGCGTGCGGGTTTAGTCTTTCGCGCGCTCGACATAGGCGCCGTCGGTGGTCATCACCACCACGCGGGTGCCGGGGACGATGTGGGTCGGCACCATGGTGCGCACGCCGTTCGACAGGATCGCCGGCTTGAACGAGCCGGATGCCGTCTGGCCTTTCATGGCCGGCTCGGTCTCGGTGATTTCCAGCGTCACCTTCTGCGGAATTTCGAGTGAGATCGCGACCCCTTCGTGGATTGCGAGTTGAACTTTCATGCCTTCCTGAAGATAGGCGGCCATGTCGCCGACGATATCGGCTTGCAGGGCGACCTGGTCGAAGGTCTGGTCATTCATGAAGTGGAAGCCGTCGCCGTCCTGGTAGAGGTAGGAATATTCCACTTCCTCGACATGGGCGCGTTCGACCCCATCGGTGGTCTTGTAACGCATCTGGGTCTTCACGCCGTCGGAAATCCGGCGCATATCGACCTGCGTGGTCGGAGTGCCCTTGCCCGGATGAAAACTTTCCGCGTTGAGGACGACATAGAGCTTGCCCTCGAGATCGACGATATTGCCTTTGCGGAGCTGGCTAGCGATGACCTTCACGATAACAATCCTTGAGCTGGGGGCGGCGTGGAACCGCGGTTTCGGGCCGCACCATAGCGATCTTCGCGGCCGATGCCAGCCTTTCTCGGGCTTCGATTTTTGGCCGGTTCCGTTGAGGTAAATGTGCGCGATAGACCGCCGTCTTGGCTTCCCGGTATCCATGCCGGCCGCCGGCCCTTCCTGCGCGCGCGCGGGCGAATCGCCGCCGCGCTGCGGGCATGGTTTGCCGCACACGAATTTGTCGAGGTGGAGACCGCGGCCCTGCAGGTCTCGCCCGGCAACGAAACCCATTTGCACGCCTTCGCCACCGAACTGATCTCACCCGGCGAGGCGCGGCGGCCGCTCTATTTGCGCACGTCGCCGGAATTCGCCTGCAAGAAACTGCTTGCGGCGGGGGAGAGGCGCATTTTCGATTTCGCCCGCGTGTTCCGCAATCGCGAGCGCGGAGCGCTGCATCACCCCGAATTCACCATGCTGGAATGGTACCGGGCGAACGAATCTTACGAGACGCTGATGGAGGACTGCGCGGCGTTGATGGCCGAAGCCGCGCGCGCGGCCGGCGCCAAGCAGTTCACCTTCCGCGACAAGACCATCGATCCTTATGCGGCGCCGGAGCGCGTGACCGTGGCGGAGGCGTTCGAGCGTCATGCGGGCATCGACCTGCTGGCGACGGTCGCCGGCGGGCTGGGCGACCGAGGAAAACTCGCGGCCGCGGCGGGTGCGGCCGGCGTCGCCATCGCCGCGGATGATACCTGGGGCGATATCTTCAGCCGCATCCTGGCTGAACGGGTCGATCCTCATCTCGGCGTTGGGCGCGCCACCCTATTATATGAGTACCCGTTGCCGCTGGCGGCGCTGGCCCGGCCGAAATCCGGCAGCGACAAGGTCGCCGAGCGCTTCGAACTCTATGCCTGTGGGGTGGAACTCGGCAATGCGTTCGGCGAATTGACCGACGTGGCCGAGCAGCGCGCGCGTTTCGAGATCGCGATGGCCGAGAAGCAGCGCATCTACGGCGAGCGTTATCCGGTAGACGAGGATTTCCTGGCCGCGCTCGCGGTGATGCCGCAGGCGTCGGGCATCGCGCTCGGCTTCGACCGGCTGGTGATGCTGGCGGCCGGTGCGCAACGCATCGACCAAGTGATATGGACGCCGGTAGCTGAGGGTTGAATTGACGAGGATGACCATGACGACGCTTCGGACTGCCACGCAATTGTATGACCACCGCTTCGTACCCGACGATAAACGCGCCGCCTTGGATGCGGTGGCGGAGCGCTACGCGGTGGCGCTGCCACAGGCTTTGGCCGAGCTGATCGACCCGAACGATCCGAACGATCCGATCGCGCGCGAGTTCGTTCCCGATGCGGCCGAGCTCGACGTGCAGCCGCAAGAGCTCGCCGACCCGATCGGCGACGACGCGCACTCACCGGTGGAGGGGATTGTCCACCGCTATCCCGACCGGGTGTTGCTCAAGCTCACGGCGATCTGCGCGGTCTATTGCCGGTTCTGCTTCCGGCGCGAGATGGTTGGGCCGGGCAAGGCAAACGCGCTGCCGGCGGCCGCGCTTAGCACTGCACTCGATTACATCCGCAGCCGGCCGGAAATCTGGGAGGTGATCCTCACCGGCGGCGATCCGCTGGTGCTGTCGCCGCGCCGTCTGCGCGACGTGATGAAGCGGCTGGCCGCGATCGAGCACGTTAAAGTGCTGCGCATCCATACGCGCGTTCCGGTGGCGGAGCCGGCGCGCGTGACGGCAGAACTGGTGCGCGCGATCAAGGTCAAGGGCAAGCCGACTTACGTGGCGCTGCACATCAACCATCCGCGCGAATTGACGCCCGCCGCGCGCGCGGCCTGTGCCCGCATGGCGGACGCGGGGCTCGTCCTGCTCGGGCAATCGGTGCTGCTGGCCGGCGTCAACGACACGCCGGAGGTGTTGGGCGATCTGATGCGGGCTCTGGTCGAATGCCGGATCAAGCCGTACTACCTGCACCACGGCGATCTCGCGCCCGGCACGGCGCATTTTCGCACCGACATCGCGACCGGACAGGAATTGATGCGGGCTCTGCGCGGCCAATTGTCGGGCCTATGCCAGCCGGCTTACGTGCTCGATATCCCCGGCGGCTACGGCAAATCGCCGGTCGGTCCGAACTATCTCGCGCAGGCCGGATCGAACGGCTCCGCGCATTTCGTGATCGAGGATTTCAACGGGCGGCGGCATCGCTATCCGCCGCAAGGGGCGTCACAGGACGCGTCGCGCCTTTAGCGGTGGTGGATCGACAGGAAATCGAGCAGGGCCGCCGCCAGCGCCAGGCTGGCAAAGCCGATGAACACGACCGCGTTCACGGCGTGCCAGACGAAGGACACGTCGCGCCGCAGCGCTGCCACCACATTCCTGCTTTTCATCATGGCCTGACGCTCCCGAAGAGAGCTCCTTGCAAGGCAACCTAAATTTACCTGCAAGGAAACATCCGGCCTATAATTTCTACATTAAATATGGCGGAAAATGCAGATCATCGGCGCATGGCAGCCATGACGGCGTCTGCGGAATTGGCGCGCCGGAAATTGCTCCTTCGTGCGTTACCGTCATCGGATAGGGTCCAAAGTCGCCGACATCCTCGCGTGACGGAACGGGGAGGTAATGAAGAAATAGCGGNNCGGATCGGCGCGTCAGTTCACTTTTCGCGCGGCCGACGCAAAACCGGTACTCATTTTTGCTGGCCGCGCTCAGGCGGGGACGTATAAAGACCTTATCCGCGAGCGGCAATTACCAATTTCCGGTGTTTGGCATCGACTTCCAGGGCTCCTGCGGCGGCTTGGCGGGGCCTTTCTGCAGCAGCTCGATGGAATGCTTATCGGGCGAGCGCACGAAGGCCATGACGCCGTCGCGCGGCGGACGGTTGATGGTGACGCCCGCCTTCATCAGCGCCTCACAGGTGGCGTAGATGTCGTCCACTTCGTAGGCCAAGTGCCCGAAATAGCGCGCCTCGCCGTAGTCCTCGCTGTCCCAGTTGTAGGTGAGTTCCACCTCCGGTCCGGGGCGGCCGTTCTTCTTGCTGTCTTCGACCAGTTTTTCGTCGTCCGGGCCGGCCAGAAACACCAGCGTGTACTTGTTCTTCTCGTCCACCCGGCGCCGGGTCTCCTTGAGGCCGAGCTTGTTGACATAAAAATCGAGCGCGGCATCGAGATTGCGTACGCGTAGCATGGTGTGCAGAAATCTCATGGCTTAAACCTCGTGAACGATGGGCGGCCGGCCGGACATCTCGACTATATATATATAATGATTGCGCCCGATCTTGAGACAGCAATTTTGCGCCTGCGCGCCCTGATCGACGACGCGGGCGCCATCGTTCCGTTCACCGGGGCCGGGATATCCACCGAATGCGGCATCCCGGATTTCCGCTCGCCCGGCGGATTATGGACCAAGAACCAGCCGATCCCGTTCGACGCCTTCATGACGAGCGCGGAGATGCGCGACGAAGCCTGGCGCCGGCGTTTCGTCATGGAAGCGAGTTTTGCCACGGCCAAGCCGGGCCGGGGGCATCTGGCGCTGGCGAGCCTCTATCGCGCCGGCAAGGTGCCGGCGCTGGTGACCCAGAATATCGACAACCTCCATCAAATTTCCGGCATCGCGCCGGCCGACGTGGTTGAATTGCACGGCAACACGACCTACGCCCTGTGCATGGAATGCGCGCAGCGTTACGAATTGCCGTGGGTCCGGCAGAAGTTCGAGGCCGCCGGGCATGCCCCCGATTGCGGCTGCGGCGGCTACATCAAGACCGCCACCGTGTCGTTCGGGCAGGCGATGCCGGCCGAGGCGATGCAGCGGGCGGAGCAATTGACCCGCGATTGCGATCTGTTTCTCGCCATTGGCTCGTCGCTGGTGGTGTGGCCGGCGGCGGGATTTCCGCTCATGGCCAAACGCAACGGCGCCGCCCTCGTCATCATCAACCACGAGCCGACCGAGTTCGACGAGCTCGCGGATCTGGTGGTGCATGATGACATCGGAGACGTGCTCAACCCATTCATCACGCGCTGATTCGCTTGCGGTTGCGCTGTGTATAGACCTGTGTGCAAGCCCATTTTGCTCTTTGCCGCCGGAGGCCCGGTGTTATCTTGAATCGAGAGATTCGGTGAAGCGCCCTTGAAGAGGCGCCAGCAATGCGGCGGCGCGCGGCGTCATGGCGTCGGACGGGGTTGAATCAAAAATGCCTGGAAGCAATCTCCGCCCGGGAACGGTCAGCGAACTTGTCGACGAAACAGGCGCTACTCTCATCGAGGTGTCAGGCGTCATCAAGTGGTTCGACGTCGCCAAGGGTTTCGGTTTTATCATTCCCGACAACGGCATGCCGGACGTGCTTTTGCACGTGACTTGCCTGCGGCGCGACGGCTTCCAAACCGCCTATGAAGGCGCCCGGGTGGTCTGCGAAGTCCAGCAGCGTGCCAAGGGCTTGCAGGCGTTCCGCGTCGTGTCGATGGACGAGTCGACCGCGATACACCCGGCGCAGATGCCGCCGCCGCGCACCCATGTCACCGTGACAGCGACCAGTGGGCTCGAGCGCGCCCAGGTGAAATGGTTCAACCGTTTGCGCGGCTTTGGTTTTCTCTCCCGCGGCGACGGGACGCCCGACATCTTCGTTCATATGGAGACGCTGCGCCGCTACGGCCTGGCCGAGTTGCGGCCGGGTCAGACCGTGCTGGTCCGTTTTGGACCCGGACCGAAAGGCTTGATGGCGGCCGAGGTCCACCCCGACGGCGGATCGCTCGGTCCCGCCTCGCACTGACCCCGGCCGGTTCCCGCCAAGCGCTGTCGCCGATTTTCCCATTGCCGCTCGGCTTTCGTCCGCGTAAAGGCGAGCTTATGCGCGCCATACGCTGGACCGCCTTCGTTCTCATCGCCCTGCTGGTCGCGGCCGGTCCGGTCCGGCCGGCCGAGTTGCAGACGCTCGAAATCGCCAGCAAGAACGGGGTGCATGCGTTCTCGGTCGAGATGGCCGTGACCGAACCCGAGCGGGAGAAGGGCCTGATGTTCCGCAAGAAGCTGCCGGAAGGCAACGGCATGCTGTTCGACTTCCACCGCGAGCAGGAAGTCGGCTTCTGGATGCAGAATACCTACATCCCGCTCGACATGATCTTTATCCGCGGCGACGGGCGTATCCTGCGCATTGCCGAGAATACCGAGCCTCTATCGACGCGGATTATTCCCTCGAATGGACCGGTGCGGGCGGTTTTGGAGGTGATCGGCGGAACGGCCCGGAAATTCGGCATCGCGCCAGGCGACCATGTGGCTTCCACGATCTTTAAAGCCCCCTGAGTTGCTGGCCTATGGCGAAGCGTGTATCGCGTCGTTTGTCGGGGCGTAGCGCAGCCCGGTAGCGCATCTGCTTTGGGAGCAGAGGGTCGCAGGTTCGAATCCTGCCGCCCCGACCA
>PMAF01000213.1 GCA_003152455.1 Hyphomicrobiales bacterium | reverse complement strand
GTCAGACGCGATCCACTAGCGCCCTTAAGAAAACGCGCCATGCGCAGTCCAGTTCCGATCGGGGCAGCGCCGTTGTGTGTACCAAAAACCCTATCCGTGTTGATGAGGTAAGGGTATCTCCTAAATTAACGCGATGGTGGGGCTTTTATGCTTTGTGTTTACGATCTTGGCCTCGCCGTTCAAGTCGAAGATTCTCCTTGAAGCAGAGAACACAGCGCTCCGGCATCAGCTTATTGTGTTGCGTCGTCAGGTGCGCGGCCGAGTTCGGCTCACCAACAACGATCATTTATTATTTGTCCGGCTCTATCGGTGGTTTCCGTCGATCCTGAAGGTTCTCACGATCATCCGGCCCGAGACGCTTATCGGCTGGCATCGGGTCGGTTTTCGCCGCTACTGGCGCTGGAAATCACGCTCGCGGGGAGGGCGCCCGCAAATCGAGGCGGACCTACGCGCGCTAATTCGACGGATAAACATCGAGAACTCACTATGGCGCGCGCCCCGTATCCACGGCGAGTTGCTTAAGCTCGGCATTGAGGTCGCGCAGTGGACGGTGGCCAAATACATGGTCAAGCGACGGGGGCCGCCAAGTCAGAGATGGCGCACCTTCCTGCGTAATCACGCACCGGAGATTGCCGCCAGGGACTTGGTCCTTGCGCCTCGCGGGATTCGTAAAAGCCGTTAATTCCTTGCCGCTCGATAGGAACTTCGAGATCAGCATGCCGCGGATAAACAGCACGGATACGCGCCCGTACCGACGCTCGGTTCCCACCCAAAGTTCATGGATCTCGGTAAACAGCCTTTGTGCCGGTCGATCGCGGGCGTGCGGCCCCGTCGCCCTGACGCGCCGAAATTGGAATCACGTCGATCGGGTTGACGCAGAGGTTCGTCAGGTAGTCGGTAATCTGCTTCTCGATGTCGCGGAAGCGCGCGGCGTGATCAGTTTCTTAAATTTTATGACCTTGATATGGATCAATGCGCGAGAAATAATTCGATTTCAATATTAAAAATAAGATGTCAACGTAAGGCGTTGGGACTTTCAACCCAACCTTTAAATTGGAACCTTTTTGAGCGCCCCGTTCCCTCTCTCCGAAGCATGTCGGGCGAAAGGAAATCACATGCGCACCCTCGTCGAGCCGCCGCCCTCGTCGCGCTGCGACCAATGCGGTGGCGAGCTACGGCTCAAGCTGATCGAGCCAGCCAACCGCGAACTTGATTTGGAGGACGAGATATTCGTCTGCGTAAACTGCGGTCATGAGCAGTCGTACATCGTGAAACATAACCACAACATGCCGCACTCTAAGGCGGCTTAGCCAAACGGGCTGCCTCAGTTTAATGATGAATTATTTAATCTACGGCCGAGGCAAGGCAAGGCAAGGCAAGGCAAGGCAAGGCAAGGCAAGGCAAGGCAAGGAAAGGAAAGGAAAGCACGTCCTTCGGTCGATCTATAAAGACCGACTGCTCGTGTTGCAGGCGATTGGGCTGGGTCGCAGTTAAAAGCGGCTCGCTGTCGCGCAAGGCGGAGAGCGAACCATGTCAGAACTCTCTCTTCATCGCGAAGATGAGCGAGTGGAGCGCCCCAACACTGTCGCCAACTCCGGACCGGCATTTCGCCGTGTCATGGCCTGTGTAGACACGTCGGCGCTCGCACGGAAAGTCATTCCCCATGCGGTTGCTATCGCAAAGGCTATGGAAGCCGCGCTCACGCTCGTGCGAGTTCTTGAGCCAGCGCCGACGGGGGAGGGGCCGCCGGACCCCGTCGAGTGGGACATCCGACGTCACCAAGCGCGGGACCAACTCGATCAGCTCGTCCAGGAACAGCGAGACGAAGCCGGGCGTATCGAAGCGGAGGTCGTGGAGGGACATCCCGCCGAAAAGATATGTCTCTGGGCGCGAGACCACAGGGTCGAGCTCACTGTGTTAGCTACGCATGGTGAGGGCGGTTCAACCGAATGGGACCTCGGAAGCACGGCCCGCAAAATCATCGATAGTGCCCCTGGCATGGTCCTGCTCGTACCGCCATCGGCTCCGGAGGCGCGGATCGTCCATTATCGGCGACTCCTTGTGCCTCTGGACGGATCGTCCCGAGCCGAGAGCACGCTTCCTCTCGCGTTGCGTCTTGCGAAGGCCGAGGGCGCAGAACTCCTCCTCGCCCATGTGGTTCCGGTGCCGGAGCTCACCGAAGTCGGGCCGCTAGAGGCCGGGGATCTGGAGCTGCGGGGGAAACTCGTGCGGCGCAATGAGCGCGTTGCACACGATTACCTTGATCGGATCCGCGCCCGCGTGGTGAAGGGCGGAATTTCCGCTCGAGCCCTCGTGCTGTGCGACGGCGACGTCCGCAGCCGCCTCGCGCGCGCCATCGCTGACGAGGCAGTAGACCTAGTTGTCCTCTCCGCGCAAGGCCGCAGTGGCCATTCGGACGTTCCCTTCGGAAGCGTTGCGGCATACCTAATAGCTCACGCGGTAGCACCCCTGCTGATCATGTGCCGCCATTCGGTGCGCGCGACGCGGCGTGTCGCCGCTGCGGGAGGCCGGCTCCCGAGCCACGCCACGCAATGACCGCGTCGGCATCGATGCCACACCCCGAGCTGCTCGAGACAGCAGCACGGGAATTGCGCGAGCGTCATCGAACCGCGAACCGGATGCCGCGACCGATCCCGGTTTGGGCAAGCCTCCCTTCGATGCTGGATTGGCGCAACCGCGCTCGGGCTTGCTGCGCGGAGCCAGAGCCCGAGGCTGCAAAGGCAGCCGAGTGGCTTCTGGACAACGATTATCAAGTGCAGCGGGCAGTGTTGCAGGTTCGCGAGGACCTGCCCCTCGCGTTCTACCGGCGGCTACCGAGCGTGACGGGCGCCGTGGAGGAGGGACTCCCACGCGCGTTCTCTCTGGCGCACGGGCTTCTCAATGCATCCCGCCTCCAACTCTCCCTGCCGGGGGCGGTGCAGTTCCTGCGGGCCTACCAAGAGGACGCACCGCTGACCATCGCGGAGTTGTGGGCATTTCCGACAATGCTCCGCCTTGCGTGTTTGGAGATACTGGTCGACGCATTTGGGCGACTTTTTCCGACGCTGAAGCCACCCTTCGAAACGACGAAATACACGACGCTGCTGGGCTCATTCGAAGACACGGAGCGCGTGTCGCGCGCTCTTGCCAATCTCGGTGTAATCGCCGCCCTCCAATGGAAGGACTTTTTCGACCGTACCAGCCGTGTGGAAGCGCTCCTTCAGGGGGACCCAGCCGGAGTCTACTCGCGCACGGATTTTGACACCCGGGATCGCTGCCGCAAGGCGGTCGAGGAACTGGCCTACGGTTCCTCCCGATCAGAGCCGGAGGTGGTGAAGTCCGTCCTTGCCCAGGCAAGCGCTGAGCGCGCAACCCAGCCACACGACCATGTAGGTTACTGGCTCATCGGAGACGGCCGACGGGACCTCGAGGCCATGATCGGTTACCGCCAGTCGCCGGTCGCTGCATGCCAGAGCTGGCTTTTCCGAAATGCCGGACCATTCTATGCCGCGATGCTCTTCATCACCGGCATTGCGGCGCTCCTCCTGCCCGCGTTCTACCTTGCCGCAGAGGGCGCCGGGCCGTTGGCGTGGACCCTCGGGATCGCCCTCGCACTGCTGCCGGCCTCGATCCTCGCAGTCACGCTGGTGCATTGGATTGTCACGCTTGTTGTGCCGCCATGGGTGCTTCCGAAACTTGATTTCGAGGAGGGTATCTCCCCGGACTGTTCCGCCGCGGTTGTGATGCCGGTGATTGTCGGCAGCCCTGCCGAGGTGTCAGGCCTGATCGAGCGCTTGGAGATGCACCGGCTGAGCAATCCCGACCCGTTACTGCGGTTTGCCCTCCTCAGCGACCATATCGATGCGCCAGCAGAGCACCTGCCCGGTGATACCGAAATTGAGGAAACACTCGCCAGTGGCATTCGGCGACTCAATGCGCGTTACGGGCAAAACGGCGACGGGCCCTTCCATCTGCTGCACCGCCCACGCCGCTTTAACCCCTCCGAGGATTGCTGGATGGCGTGGGAAAGGAAACGGGGCAAGCTTGAGCAATTCAACCGTTTCGTCCTGGGCGAGGAGACCTCTGGCTTCTCGCTCACCGAAGGCAATATGGATGCGCTCCGCGGCATCCGATTCGTCGTTACGGCCGATGCTGACACGACGCTTCCGCCGGGATCCGTGAGCCGCCTCGTGGGCACGCTCGCACACCCCCTTAACAGTGCCTACCTCGATCAGGCATCTGGTCAAGTCCGCGCTGGCTACACGGTCGTACAGCCGCGGGTCGAGATCTCCCCGGAAAGCGGAAACCGCTCGCTCTTCGCGCGGCTCTACGCCGGAGATACAGCAGTCGACATCTATAGCCGCGCCGTTTCCGACGTCTATCAGGATCTCTTCGGCGAAGGCATCTATGTCGGCAAGGGAATCTACGAAGTCGCCTCCTTCCACCAGAGCCTCAAGGCGCGAGTGCCCGAGAACGCCCTGGTCAGCCATGATCTCTTCGAAGGCGTGTACGGGCGCGCTGCGCTGGCGAGCGACATTGTCCTCTATGAGAACTTCCCAGTGGGCTATGTCGAGTATGCCCGCCGCTGGCAACGGTGGGTACGCGGTGACTGGCAGCTCCTGCCGTGGCTCGCTGGCCGGGCGCCCGGCGCCGGCGACGGACGGTTCGCGTCCGGATTGTCAGCACTGGACCGCTGGAAGATCCTCGATAATCTTCGCCGAAGCATGATCCCAGTCGCTCTGGTCGCACTTGCCGCAGCCGGTTGGCTCATGCTGCCCGGCAGCCCCTGGGTCTGGACGGTCCTCACCGCGGCCGTGCCCAGCGCCTACGTGTTTACCGACCTTGTCACCGGGCTCGCGCGAGGTCGACGCCACGGAGCGCTTCGAGGTATCCTGCACAGGTTCAGGGATCACTCGGGCCGTTGGTTCCTCGCCATCGTATTCCTGTTGCATGATGCGGCGGTTGCTCTGGATGCGATCGCAAGGACGCTTTGGCGAATATTCGTGTCCCGGCAGCATCTGCTCGAGTGGACTTCGGCAGCCCATACAGCCGCTCATTTTGCTCCGCGCGGCTCCCGCGCTGACGTGTGGCGGCAAATGTGGATCGCTCCTACTGTCTCGGCCGTGTTCGCAATAGCGCTAGCCTTCATGAATCCGGCGGCGCTGCTGTCGGCGGCTCCTCTGCTCCTATTGTGGGCTGCCTCGGCGGAAATCGCAGTATGGATCAGCCGGCCCGGCCGCCCGCTGCAAGAGCGCCTCGGAGCGGACGAGCGCGCTTTTCTGCGCCGGCTCGCGCGACGCACCTGGCTCTACTTCGAGACATTCGTTGGCCCCGAGGACAATTGGCTTCCACCGGATAATTTTCAGGAGGAACCGCACACAGAGATTGCCCACCGCACGTCGCCGACCAATGTCGGCATGATGTTCCTTTCCTCGCTCACCGCGTGGGATCTTGGATACGTGAGCTCGACCGATCTCGCCGCGCGCATCCGGAATGGCCTCGACACACTCGATCGGCTCGAGCGCTACCGCGGACACTTTCTCAACTGGTACGACACGCGGCTCCTTGATCCGCTCGAACCTCGCTACGTCTCGACGGTGGACAGCGGAAACCTAGCAGTTTGCCTGCTGGCTTTGAAGGAGGGCTGCATCGAAGCCGCGAGCGCGCCTGTGCTGCGGAGAG
The DNA here is from genome assembly GCA_003152455.1 of Hyphomicrobiales bacterium. GTDB lineage: Bacteria > Pseudomonadota > Alphaproteobacteria > Rhizobiales > Xanthobacteraceae > Pseudolabrys. The sequence continues at coordinate 8,558 of PMAF01000213.1, read as the reverse complement.
AGCAGTGGGACGGCCTCGCCGACACGCTCGATCTGCTGATGCAGGCGATGGATGTCGTTACGGACGAACACACCACCGAGCTACGCTCGCGCATGGTGGCGATCATGGAGCGCGCTTTGTCGGCTCGCGATCAGCCCCAGGCGTCGCGGGCGGTGCTGAATGATCTCTGCGATCGCGATTGTCCGGAACTCGAAGCAATGATCGGGAGAGGCATCGCGCTACCGGGAGTACCGACGGCAGAGGTCCTGCGGGAAGTCCATATCTGGCTCGGGCGGATGCACCACCATTTGACCGGCATGCGGCGCGATCTCGAGACGCTCTATCCGTGGTTGGCTTTGACGGAAGCTCCGGCACTCGGTTGTGAGGATTTGGCGCAGGCGATCGGCAACATCCTCGCACCATCCATGTCGCTTTCGGTGGCCTCGGAGGCCTGCGCCCGCGCCCGCGAGATGCTGGCTGCGGCGATCGCAATGCCGCACGCCGGTGAGACGACGGCGCCATGGCTCTCCGATCTCAACACCGCCGTCGAGCGGGGCGCCCGAGCCCTAAGCGAGTTACGCCAGGGTCTCCTCGACGTCGCAGCACGATCGGAGGCCGCGGCCTTTAGCATGGACTTTCGGCTGTTGTACGACCGGGAGGTTCGCCTCTTCCACGTCGGTTATAATGTGAGTTCGGATCGGATCGATCCGCACCACTACGATCTCCTTGCCACGGAGGCCCGGCTGGCGAGCTACTTCGCGATCGCGAAGAGGGATGTCCCGACAGAGCATTGGTTCTTCCTCGGACGGGCGATCACGCAATTGGACGACGGCCTGTCGCTCGTCTCCTGGAACGGGTCGATGTTCGAGTACCTGATGCCACCGCTACTGTTGCGGAGCGGCCTCGGCACGCTTGTCGATCAGAGCGAGCGGGTGGCTGTGGACACCCAGCGCCGCTATGCCGACAAACTCGACATCCCGTGGGGAATCTCCGAGTCCGCGTTCGCGTCGGTCGACGTGAACCATCATTACCACTATCGCGCATTCGGAGTGCCGCAACTCGGCCTGCGTCGCGGGCTGTCCCGAGACCTCGTGGTTGCGCCTTATGCCACGGCGTTGGCGCTGGCCGTCCGTCCCCGCGCAGCGGTGCATAACCTCAGAAAGCTGGACCATCTCGGGCTCGTCGCCTGCTACGGCCTCCGGGAGGCGGCCGACTTCACGCCGGAGCGCGTGCCGGAAGGCCACTCATTCTCGCTGGTCCGCGCCTACATGTCGCACCACCAGGGTATGATCCTCGCGGCCATCGGAAATGCGTTGCACGACGATGTCCATGTGCGCCGGTTCCGCGAGGACCGTCGGATGCGATCCATGGAACTCCTGCTCCAGGAAAGGATCCCCTGGGAGCTTCCGTCCGAGACCGTCCGCGAAGAGGAGCCCCGAGAGCCCGCGCCTCGCCGGGTCGTGGTGTCCGCGCCTCATGCCTGGGTTCCCCCGACCGCAGAGGTCTTCCCCCAATTGCATCTGCTCGGCAACGGCCGCCTCAGCACATGGATATCGGAGGCCGGCGGCGGCGGCCTTTGGTGGCATCGGCAAGCGTTGACACGCTGGCTGCCCGACGCAACGCGCGATCACCACGGCCTCTGGATCTATGTTCGCGACGAGGACAGCGGCTTGGTCTGGTCTGTGGGGCGACAGCCGACCGGCGTCCTCTCCGAGGATGCGCGCATCGTCTTCCATCCGCACATGGCCGAGTTCCACCGTCGCGATCATGGCATCGGGATCCGCATGGAGGTGGGCATCGCAGCCGGCGATGACGTGGAGATTCGTCGCATCACGGTCGTCAACGAAAGTGATCGGCCGCGGACGCTCCGCCTGACGAGTTGTGGCGAGGTGGTTCTTGCACCCCCGCTTGAGGACGAACGTCATCCGGCATTCAGCAAGCTCTTCGTCGGTAGCGAGTACATGCCCGGGCTCAATGGGTTACTGTTCACGCGACGTCTTCGCAATCCCCGCGACCGGGCGCCCGCTCTCCTCCATCGCCTTGTGTCCGACGAACTCGGTCTTGATGTCACTGCCTTCGAGACGGACCGGCTCGTCTTTCTCGGCCGAGACGGAGATCCGCGGCGGCCACGGGGAATCACGGAAGGGCTCCCAGGCACCGTCGGCTGGACGCTCGATCCGGTCATGTCCCTCCAGCTGCGTCTCGAGCTCGAACCCCGGGAAAAAAGGCAGTTTGCCTTCCTGACGCTGGCGGCAGGATCGCGCGAGACTCTTTTGGATCTCGCCGAGCGCTACGCGACGATGGCGTCGCTCGATTGGGCGCTCGGCAGCGCCGCGACGGAAGCGGTACGCGAAACGCAATCGCTCGGCCTCGAGCCCGAGCGATTGCCGGAACTGCAAACGCTCGCCTCTCTCCTGATTCACCCGCATCCGGCGCTCCGCGCCAAGCCATCCGAAGTCGCCGCGAATCGGCTCGGCCAGCCACGCCTCTGGGGCTTCGGGCTCTCGGGTGATCTTCCCATCCTGCTCCTTCGCGCGGACGAGCCGAGCGAAATGGGTCTCCTGCGCGTCCTTATCCGCGCCCACCGGCTCTGGCGTCGGCGCGGGCTCCACGTCGATCTCGTGGTACTCCGCACGGGCGTCTCCGGCTACGTGGAGCCGATGCGCGAGCGCGTCCTCTCGCTGCTTCACGAATTGGGCGCACACGAGTTCTTGGGCCGCAGCGGCGGCGTGCACCTGCTCTTTGCGGACCAGATGAGCAAGGACGAGATGTGTCTGCTTGAATCCGTTGCGCGTGTCGTCCTCGACGAGTCGCGAGGTCCTCTCGCGCAGCAGCTTGCGACTGCCGCTGAGCCGCACCCGACGCCGCCGCGTTTTGAGCCCTCCGGGGCAGGCATGCCGGACCAGATGGAGCCGGCGCTTCCCCGGCCAGCGAACCTGCGTTTCGACAACGGCCTCGGAGGCTTTACGGAGGACGGCCGGGAATATGCAATTCATCTCGAGCCGGGGGAGCACACGCCAGCTCCCTGGTGCAACGTTCTCGCGAACGACGAGTTCGGCTGCATCGTCACCGAAGCGGGCGGAGGATTTACCTGGGCGGTCAACAGCGGGGAGAATCGTCTCACCCCCTGGACGAACGATCCGGTCGCCGACCCGCCGAGCGAAGCGCTCTACCTGCGGGACGAGGAGACCGCGGAGATCTGGACGCCGACGCCGCAGCCGGCGGGGGCCGACGCCGCATGCGAGATCAGACACGGAGCGGGCTACACGAAGTGGCGACGACGCAGCCACGGGTTTGAGCAAGAACTCGTCGTGTTCGTGCCGCCTGGCGACCCGGTGAAGGTGGCGCGGTTGCGAGTGCACAACCTTCGGCCCCGGACGCGGCGCGTAACGGCGACGTATTACGCCGAGTGGTTGCTCGGCGCTCTGCGCAGCATCTCTCGGCCGTTCGTGGTGTGCGAGTATGATCCCGGCTGCCACGCGCTCCTGGCGCGCAACCATTGGAATCCCGACTTCAGCGAGCGGGTGGCATTCCTGACCTCGAGCCATCCGCCCCACAGCGTCACGGCCGACCGGCAGGACTTTCTCGGCCGCGAGGGCGATCCGCGCGATCCCGCGGGATTGCGGCGGTGGGACCTCGGCGGACGCATCGAGCCCGGCGCCGATCCATGTGCAGCGTTCCAGGTGCATCTCGACATCGGAGCCGAGCAAACGACGGAAGTCGTGTTTGTCCTCGGCCAAGGGCGAGATCGTGCGCACGCTGAAGAACTCGCGCGCCATTGGCAGGAACCGGGGCAAGCCGATCGCACCTTCGAGGAGCTCAACCAACACTGGGATCGACTGCTGGGTGCGGTTCGCGTGCGCACGCCGGACCCTGCTTTCGATCTGATGCTGAACAGGTGGCTTCTGTACCAGACCCTCTCCTCTCGCCTCCTAGCGCGGGCAGGCTTCTACCAGGCCAGCGGCGCGATTGGGTTTCGCGATCAGCTTCAGGATGTTCTTGCGCTCCTGTATGCTGACCCCGCCCGTGCGCGAGCGCATATCCTGGCCAGCGCCGCGAGGCAATTCGAGGAGGGCGACGTCCTCCACTGGTGGCACCCACCTCAGGATCGCGGTGTGCGGACGCGATGCTCTGACGACCTCCTCTGGCTACCCTATGTTGCGAGCCACTATGTCGAAGCTACCGGCGACCTGTCTATCCTGAGTGAGGAGGTTTCATTCCTGCGGGGGGCACCGCTGTCGCAGGACGAGGAGGATCGGTACTCCCGTTTCGACTCGACTTCTGAGCGGCGGTCGCTGTTCGAGCACTGCGAGCGTGCGTTGGAGCGCGGGGTTACGCAAGGTGCGCACGGCCTGCCATTGATTAACTCGGGCGACTGGAATGACGGGATGAACCGCGTGGGCAGGCGCGGCCAGGGCGAAAGTGTGTGGCTCGCGTGGTTCGCAATCGCCACGATGACCAGCTTCGCCGGATTGGCTACCCGTTTGGGTCGAAGCGACCTCGCGCAAGGCTGGACGCGGCGTGCCCAGGAACTCCGACAGTCGGTCGAAGCAAGCGCATGGGACGGACACTGGTATCTCCGCGCCTTCGACGACGACGGACGCCCGTGGGGCTCGGCCGCCTCCGACGAGTGTCGCATCGACTCGATCACGCAATCGTGGGCGGTGCTCGCCAGCGACGGCATCTCGGAGCGGGCCCGAGCAGCGGTCGAGGCGGCCTCTCGCGAATTGGTGCGCGATGACGACCGGCTAATCCGGCTTCTCTGGCCGCCCTTCCAAGACACGCCCCGCGACCCCGGATATATCAAAGCATATCCGCCGGGGATCCGTGAAAATGGAGGACAATACACACACGCCGCGGCGTGGCTGGGTTTCGCCTTCGCCGATGTCGGCGATGGGGACAACGCCGCGCACATCTTTGAACTCATAAACCCGATCAATCACGCGACATCCCGTTCCGACGCAGACCACTTTCGCGTCGAGCCTTATGTGATTGCGGCGGATGTAGCGAGTGTCGCGCCACATACGGGTCGCGGCGGCTGGACCTGGTACACAGGCTCCGCCGCCTGGACCTGGCGACTTGGTGTGGAGGCGATCCTGGGACTGCAGTTACGGAATGGCGAACTCCTCATCGATCCGGTCCTACCCAAGCGCTGGGGTTCATTTGAGGCGGAGATAAAGGGGCCTGCGGGGGCGCTGGAGATCCGGGTCGAGGATCCGGATCACATCGGCCGAGGCGTTGTCGAGATTTTCGTCGATGGCTCAGCGATCGAGGGGGCCACCGTCGCTTTCCCGACCGATGAGTCGGTGCGGAAGGTCGAGGTGCGTCTGAGGCAGCTGCCGGTANNAAACCCGCACGTAATGGTGATGAAATCCGCTAAGGATGGGGGGTACGATTTAATTCTCCCAAATCAATCCGGATGAAGTTCTCGGTACACACAGGAGAACACAGCTGTGAAAGCTTTGACGGACAGCGAGATTCGCGCCGATCAGCTGCGAGCTGAGATCGCGCAGCTTGAAGCACACTATGATGGATTGTTTGGGGTCTATTTGGTTCTCGAAAGCCTCGGACAGAAGCTTGTTCGCTTCAATATGAAACCTTTAGCCAGAACAGTGTCCTTACATTGATGCAAACGCTCTTTATCGGACAGTCTTATATCGATGTGACCTTTTTGACCGATCGGATGAGGTAGCGCGGAGCATTACTCCAAGGGAATGCCTCTGTTATCTGGCGAGCAATCCATTCTGCCGTCGGGTTTGCTGTGACGTTGATCCAGACGAGGTCTCTGCGGTCCAGTCGGACGATGACGAAGGCATAGAGCAGGTCGAAACTAATGCTGACCAGGCCGATAAGTTGACTGAGATCAATGCAATCTCACCCATATAAGTAAATTAGAGGCGATCGGAGGCCAAGGACACAGTCGCCGGTTTGAGCAGCCCTAAAGATAATCTACCCGGGCAAGCTGGAGTGAGGCACTTCGCGCTCTGCTCTGGAATTTAGCTCTGCTATGAAATTCGGATGGGATCCGCGATGCGCGAAGTGAGGCCCCCTCGCGCTCTGGTTCGAGGTTCTAAGCCGAGACGGTAAGAACGCCTCCGAGGTGCGCAGGGGGTAGTTGGTGGATTTGCCACCGCCCGGCATTGCAAAGCGGTCGGCCAACATGAGCGCGTGAGTATACACAATGAGCAAGACATCGTCGCTGGTGGTGTGGTTCGAGGGATTGGGAAGGAACGACGTGCCGCTGGTCGGCGGCAAGAATGCCTCGCTCGGTGAGATGGTGCACCATCTTGGAGAGCATGGCATCAGGGTGCCACCCGGTTTTGCCACTACCGCACAGGCCTATTGGCGGTTCGTCGACGAAAATGGGCTCAGACAAACGATCGCCAATTCGCTCGCCGCACTCGAGGCTGGCCATGCGCCGCTTGCGGAGGTTGGGGCTACGATCCGTCACGAATTCTTGCGCGGGACGTGGCCTCAGGACATCGCTGAGGCCATTCAAGTATCGTATCGCGAACTTTGCCGGCGCGCAGGAAAGATTGACGCTGATGTTGCCGTCCGATCGAGTGCTACGGCCGAAGATCTACCCGACGCGAGCTTCGCAGGGCAGCAGGAGACCTTTCTCAATATCCGCGGCGACGCCGCGCTGCTCGATGCATGCCGGCGCTGCTACGCATCGCTGTTCACCGACCGCGCCATCAGCTACCGCCACGTCAAGGGCTTCGACCACATGAAGGTCGCGCTCTCCATCGGTGTGCAGCGCATGGTGCGCTCCGATCTCGGCGGCTCCGGGGTGATGTTCTCGCTAGACACCGAGACCGGCTTCGACAAGGTCGTGCTGATCAACGCCGCCTGGGGCCTGGGCGAGAACGTCGTGCAGGGCGCCGTCGACCCCGACGAATACGTGATATTCAAGCCGCTGCTGGCGGATGCCGCGCTCACGCCGATCGTCGAGAAGAAATGCGGCGAGAAAGCAAAGAAAATGACCTATGCGCCGGCGGGCGAGCACCCGACAAAAAATGTGCCGACCTCGAAGGTGGAACGCGCGGCTTTCGTGCTGGCGGATGACGATATTTTGCAGCTCGCGCGCTGGGGGGTTGTGATCGAGCAGCATTACGGCCGGCCCATGGACATGGAATGGGCCAAGGACGGCGAGAGCGGCGAAGTGTTCATCGTACAGGCGCGGCCCGAAACGGTGCAGTCGCGCCGCGCACCGGGCGCCTTCCGCAGCTACCGCATCAAGTCGAAGGGGCGGAAGCTGGTCAGTGGTTTGAGCATCGGCGACGCCGTGGTGGCGGGCAGAGTCTGCATCATCGACAGCCCGAAGCAGATCGACCGCTTCGTCGACGGCGCCGTACTGGTGACGCAGACGACCGATCCGGACTGGGTGCCGATCATGAAGAAGGCGGCGGCGATCGTCACCGATCACGGCGGGCGCACCTCGCACGCCGCCATCGTCAGCCGCGAGCTCGGCCTGCCGGCGGTGGTCGGCACCGAGAACGCCACGCAAGTGCTGCACGACGAGCAGCAGGTCACCGTCTCCTGCGCCGAAGGCGATCAGGGCTTCATCTACGAGGGCACCGCCGACTTCGAATCGAGCGAAATCGATTTCAGAAAGGCGCCGGCAACCCGCACCCAGGTGATGCTCAATCTTGCCAATCCGGCGGCGGCGTTCCGCTGGTGGCGCATCCCGGCCGACGGTGTCGGCCTCGCGCGCATGGAGTTCGTGGTCAGCAACCACATCAAGGTGCATCCCATGGCGTTGGTACACTTCGACACGCTCAAGGACGCCGAGGCCAAGGCGCAGATCGAGTCGCTCACCGCCAACTATGCCGACAAGCAAGAGTATTTCGTCGATCGGCTAGCGCGCGGGCTGGGGAGGATCGCGGCGGCGTTTCATCCCAAGCCGGTGATCGTGCGCATGAGCGACTTCAAGACCAACGAATATGCCGGTTTGATCGGCGGCGCCGAATTCGAGCCGAAGGAGGAGAACCCGATGCTCGGGTTCCGCGGCGCCTCTCGCTACTACTCGCCGCGCTACAAGGAGGGTTTCGCGCTCGAATGTCGCGCCATCCACCGGCTGCGCGAGCAGATGGGCTTCGGCAACGTCATCGTGATGATCCCGTTCTGCCGCTCGACCAAGGAGGCCGACCGCGTGCTCGATGTCATGGCGGAGAATGGGCTCAAGCGTGGGAAGAATGGCCTGCAGGTCTATGTGATGTGCGAGATCCCCTCCAACGTCATTCTGGCCAAGGAATTCGCCGAGCGCTTCGACGGCTTCTCGATCGGCAGCAACGATCTGACGCAACTTACGCTCGGTGTCGACCGCGACTCATCCGAGCTGGCCGGCCTGTTCGACGAGCAGGACGAGGCGGTGAAGTGGATGATTCACAGCGTGATCGAGGCGGCGCACCAAGCCGGCGCCAAGGTTGGGCTGTGCGGCCAGGCGCCGAGCGATCATCCGGAATTCGCCGAGTTCCTGGTGGATTGCGGCATCGATTCCTTGTCGGTCAGCCCCGACAGCTTCCTCGCCGTCAAGCAGCGCGTCGCCGCCCGCGAAGCCCGTGTGGTCAAAATATTGG
>PMAF01000211.1 GCA_003152455.1 Hyphomicrobiales bacterium | reverse complement strand
GCGGCTGCGTCAAGTTCGACCTTTTGCTGGTAGTCGTGCCGCTGCCGGTGCTGTCGGCGGCCGCGACACTGCTCTTTGGCATCGTGTTCATGCATGGCGTGCAAATCCTGTCGAAGGTCGATTGGGACGACCGCAAGTTCATTGTCGCTGGCCTGTCGATGCTGGTGGCGCTCGGTGGCATGTTCCTTTCGCCCGAGGTCCTGGCGCAGATGCCGCTGCTGGNNGTCGTGCTGCACTCGCTGCTCTGCGGCACGCCGCCAGCGGACGCGTAACGGAGGGGAATGGTCAGAGATGCCGGACGGGGGAATCATGGCCGATCAATTCATCGACCCAGCCCGGATTTACATCAGAAACATTGCGAAGCGCGGTTTCGACGTTTCCGCGGTAAGAGCGAAAATCGACCCCCAGCCGATAGGTTTTTGTTTTCTTTCGGTAATCGGTAAATCGGCCGCTGAACGCGCCGCTGCGGCGCGGCTCGACACCCTGCGCGATTAATTCCGGAAACAGCGGTTCGTTCGNNCGCGCGGTCGTAATAGCGGTATTCGAGAAAACCCAATTTTAGAATCGTATCGTGGAACGGGACGTCGCGCGCGGACGAGGCGGTCTTGGAATCTCTGATTTTCAGAAATGAGACGCGGCCGATTTCCGTGTCGATCCAGTCGATGTCGCCAACCTGGCGCCCGCAGATTTCATCCTCGCGCACGCCCATGAGCCGGCCAAACAAAGGAACCGAGAACAACCCATCGCGATGGATTTCATCGCCTAGCATGCCGCGCCGGTAAATCGATTTGCAGCCACTGTAGGCAGGCGTTTTAAAATACGCATTGTCGAGATCCGTCGGCCACATCGGATGCTCGTCACGCGCGGCGCGTCCGCGCGGGCGAGCCGTCAGATGTCCGCGGAAGGGGTTATCGAGACCACGCAGGATTTTCGCATGCATGGCCGTGTGGTCCCAATATCCGACCAGATTGGTAACGTGCTTGTTGGCGGTCGTGGTACTGGCCAGCCGAAGTTTCTTTTTCGCGGCCTCATCGAGTTTTTCGACCGCCGCGATTACTTGCTTCGGTGTTAATTTTCCCCATTTCTCGTCGTGGAAGTAATTATACGGAAGCTTCAGGTACGCCCGGCGGAAGCGTCCGACGACATCGCCATCGATATCGGCAAATGGCAATTCGCCGATGAGTGACTTGAACAGCCGCGGCGTGGCTTCGGCGCCGCTGGCGGTGTCGCGCTTCCATTTCCGATCGCTCTTTTTGGTGGCGATGAATTCGTCCCAATGCGCGAAGAATAAAAAAGTCGGCAACACCGGTTTTGCCACGGCCGCCTGGGCCTGGCGGGGAATGTCCGCCACGGCCTCGTTCAACTGGTCGAGGAGAGTCGAGTAGCCGCGCAGAACCGTGCGTGCGAGCAGGCGGCCGTCGGTGGTGGCCCGGTCGATGGGAACGCCGATATCGCGCCCGGCGGCATCGATTATCCCGGCATAGGCCTCCAGTCCGGGTCCGGTGGCGCCAAGCGCGTGGGCTACCGTGGCCTGCTCGTCGGCGACATGCTTGCGGCCAGCGAACTGCAGAAGCGCGTCGAGCTCGGCGGCGTCCTGCCGGCCCATCGTTTCGATCTCGGCCGTGTCGAGCAGGGCTATGCCGCCGGTCTCGGCGCAACGCGCCTCCTGCCGCCACAGGCAGCGGTCTATCCAGCCGCGGACCGCCGTTTCGGCTTCGGCCTTGGTCGTCGTCGGGGTGAAGTGCGCCATGATGTATTCCGCCTGCAGCCGCAAGAGGCGGGCGCGGTGCAGCGCAAGGCGGTAGTCGCCGGTCCCGAGGCTTACTCCAAGCTCGCCCACGACCCGGCAAGCGGCAAGCGGCAAGCGCCGCCGGCCATCGGAAGCGAAAAAACCATGTATGGCGGCGCCGCCGCAGGTATCGACCGGACACCATCCGAGCCCCGTTGTGGACCATCGTTGTGGACCACCGCGGCTTTTCGAAAAGATGCGGGTCAGAAGGCTTTGATCTGCGAAGGAATTTTCGAGTCTGGCTGGGGGACCTGGATTCGAACCAAGATTCTCGGAGTCAGAGTCCGATGTTCTACCGTTGAACTATCCCCCAACGGAGCTCGGGCTAGCCGCGCCGAAACGGCCTGCGCCCTAGCGCGAGCGGCCCTGACATGGGGCAATTTGGCCGATTTGACAAGTCCGGCCTTACGCCGCCTGGCGCGGCCGCGTCACGACCGTCACGATGGCGACGAGGCTGAAGGCCGCTACCAGCAGTAACACCAGTTTCGGGCTGCCGTGGTCCATGATGGCGCCGAAAATTAGCGGCGAAATAATGCCACCGATATTGAAGCCGGTGGTGACGAAGCCGAACACCTTGCCGAACGAGCCGGGCGGGGTCAGCTCGCGGACGATCATGTCGCGCGAGGGCATGATGACGCCCGAGCAGAAACCGGCCGCCGACATTGCCGCGATCAGCGCCAGCGAGCCGAGATCGAACTGCGCGACCAGCGCGACGAACAGCGCGATGCCGGCGAGACCGAGCATCGCCACCAAACCGTGGCGGGTGGTGCGGCCGACCAGCACGCCGCCGATCAGCACCCCGATCGCCGACAGCAGCAGATTGCCGGTCAGCGCTGCATTGGCGGTGGTCACCGCCGTTCCATAGAGCGCGCCGAACGCGACCACGGAGTAATTATAGAGGCCGCCGCTCATCATCGCGAGCAACACGAAGAAAATGAGATTGAGCAGGATCGGCGCCGAAAGCAAAAGCCGCCATCCGACCGCGGCTGGGGCGCCCGTTTCGCGCGGCGCGTGGACTGTCTTTACTTCCGGATATTCGCGCATGGCCAGCAACACGGCCGCAACCGCGAAGCCGAGAATGCCGGCGCCGACAAAGGCGCCGCGCCAGCCCCACAGGCTTTGCATCATCAAGAGGCTCGCCGGCGCCACCGCCGATCCGAGCATGCCGGCAAAAGTATGTACCGAGAAGGCCCGGCCGATACGGTCGGACGGGACATGGTGCGAGAGCAGGGCATAGTCGGCCGGGTGGTAGACCGTGTTGCCGACGCCGGCGAGCGCGAACATCGCCACCATGACCCAGTACGAATCGACCAGGCCGACGATGATGAATGCGGTGGCGCCGATCGCCAGCCCGCCGATCAAAAGGATGCGCGCGCCCAGCCAGTCGACCAGGAACCCGGCCGGTGTCTGCAGCGCGGCCGACACGACGTTGAAGGCGGCGAAGGCAAAGCCGATCTCGGTGTAGCTGACGTGATAATCGGCGCGCACGAATGGCAGTAGCGGCGCCAGCAGCAGGATGTAATAATGCGAGACGAAATGCGCCGCGCTGACCGCGCCGACGATGCGCGTGTGTGGCGCGCGGCTCGCGGCCATCAGTTCCGTTGCTTGACTCATCGTCTGCGGGTCCCCGGCGAGGCGCGGACTATGGCCCGCTTGGGCGCGTCAATCCAGTGCATTTCCAGGGAGTTGGCTATGTGCGCCGGGCAGAGCCGTTCCTCCGGAATTCATCGCAGCGCTGCATAAAGATTCTCTAAAGACAAGCGCCTGTGAAGTGAAATGGCCGGGCGCGGTGTTAGACTAATACGATCAAAGAACAATGCGGCGGGTTCGGATGCCGGGCGCCGGCAGACCGCCGCGCGCGCACACGGCGCCGCAGGTATCGCCATGATCTCCATAACCGTCAACGGAAAAGTGCATCGGCTCGATGTCGAACCCGAGATGCCGCTGCTTTGGGTCATCCGCGACGAACTCGGCTTGACCGGAACGAAATTCGGCTGCGGCATTTCCATGTGCGGCGCCTGCACCGTGCATGTGAACGGCGAGGCCGTGCGCTCCTGCGGCATGGTGGTCGGCGACGTTGCCGGAAAGTCCGTTACCACCATCGAAGGCCTGTCGCCCGACAGCAAGCATCCGGTGCAACAGGCCTGGCTCGCCGAGGGCGTGCCGCAATACGGCTATTGCCAGTGCGGCCAGATCATGGCGGCGGCGGCGTTCCTCAAGGAACATCCCAAGCCGAGCGACGCGGACATCGACGCTAACCTCACCAATATCTGCCGCTGCGGCACCTATGTCCGCATCCGCAGCGCCATTCATCGCGCCGCCGCGCTGATGAAGACCTGAGCGGAAAGATATCCAAGAACCAGATCGTGAAAACGTCCGTCACCCGCCGCCAGTTCGTCGTCGCTTCGTCGCCCGCCGCCGGCGGCCTCGCCATCAGTGTTGCGTTTCCCGGTCTTGCCGACGCCGCGAGTATCGGTCCGCAGGCCTGGGGGCCCGACAATGCGCCGAACGAGGTCAACGCGTTCCTCGCCATCGGCCCGGACGGCAGCATCCTCATCCGCTCGCCGCACCAGGAGATGGGGCAGGGCGCCATCACCGCGCTGCCGATGATCGTCGCCGAAGAACTCGAATGCGACTGGTCGAAGGTCAAGGTCGAACACGCCTCGCCGGCGCGCTCGCGGCCGGCCAGGACGCCTACAAGTTCCGCCGCGCGCTGCTGGAGCACCGGCCCGACTTCCTCGGCGTGCTCGACAAGATCGCGGAGAAGAGCGATTGGGGCAAACCGCTCGGGCAGGGCCGTGGCCGTGGCATCGCGATTTTCGAATGTTACGACACCATCATCGGCCAGGTCGCCGAAGTGACGGTCAGCAAGAAAGGCGAGGTACGCGTCGACCGCGTGGTCGCCTCGGTCGATTGCGGCCACGTGGTCAATCCCGGCATCGTCGAGGCGCAGATCCAGAGCGGCGTGATCTACGGTCTTTCCGCCGCGCTCTACGGCGAGATCACCATCAAGGACGGCCGCGTCGAGCAAAGTAATTTCGACAGCTATCAGGTGGTAACGCTGGCCGACACGCCGAAGATCGAGGTCTATCTCGCGCTCTCGGGCGGCAAGAAATGGGGCGGCATCGGCGAACCGGGCACGGCGTCGACCGCGCTGGCGATCGCCAATGAGGTGTTCGCGGCGACCGGCACGCGCGTGCGCTCGCTGCCGCTCAAGAACGTGAAGCTCGTGGGTCCGGCTTGAGTTTTCTTTTGTTATCGCCGGGCTTGACCCGGCGATCTCGCTTAGGTCGGCACGGTTGCGTCCCTCGGCCGGATGGCCGGGACTAGCCCGGTCATGACGGAATAATTGCTCGCTACGCAAACGCCGGCGGTGCAATGGCGTGCGCATAGCCGAAGCGATCGAAATCGCATTCGTAGGCACGATAGATACGGTCGGCGAGGTCGCGCGTGTAATAGTCCGGCCAATCAGCGTGGTGCGACTCGTTGATCGCCACGGCCGACTCGCGGCGAATGGCGTCGCTGGCATCCACGTAATCGAGGACGCGGGCGAAATCCGCGTCGAAAGTTTCCACCTTGCCGATCAGATTGAGTTTTATACCCGGCATGCTGAGAATGTCGTCCTGCGCCTGCAGATGAATATTGTGACGGGCCTTGGCGGTGGCGGCGGCGAAAATTGCAAACTCGGGAAACGATAGCGTGCGATCTGCGCCGGCCGGGAGATCGGCGTCGATCTCGTCTCGTATCGTTAAATACGAATCGATGAGCACATCGCCGCGAATGAGCGGCTTGTCCGCGAACTTGTCGGCCCAGCAGGATACGACCCGCGCGTAGGGGTTACGCACGAATGAGAATCGCAGCATATCGGGACCGGTCGCCAGCCGAAACAGAGTATCGATCGTAATATTGCGCGGTCCATACGGGCCACGATACATCGATCGGCGGCTCGGCTTCAGCGAACGCATAAACCGACCGTCAATTCTTGCCAAAGTCCTTCGGATTCGCGTCGAGGCTGCTTTCGGCACGCCGATGTAGATAAGTTTGTGCCGGGGGAGGACATTCAGCAGCGAGTCCGCTTCGTAACCGTTTGCCATCAGATTTGCATAAAACCCGACCGCCGACGGATTGCGAATTCCGGCGATCGGCCGGCTGGCGATCCATGGAATTTGTTTGATGGCGATTTCAACCGGTCGAAGGAAACGCATGCGGCTCGATGTCTATCGAGTCTCCCCGAGCCCTTATACTTTTCCCCGCCTGTCGGGCGAATAAACGCCGAATAAAAATGCCGCAAATTTATTTTTGTAAAATAACGCAGGCAATTACGGCCGGCGGCGTTCGGCGTCTTGGATCGCCTGCCAGATGCGCGCCGAGGTCATCGGCATTTCCAGGTGCCGGATACCGTAGTCCGACAGCGCGTCGATCACCGCGTTGGCAACGGCGGGCAGCCCGCCGGAGGTGCCGGCTTCGCCGCAACCTTTGGCGCCGATCGGGTTGGTTTTGGTCGGCACCGGGTGGTTGCTCACCGCGATCATCGGCGCGTCGTGCGCGCGCGGCATCGCATAGTCCATGAACGATCCGGTGACCAACTGGCCGTCGGCATCATAGACCGCCGCTTCCAGCAGAACCTGGCCGAGCCCTTGAATAGCACCGCCCTGGACTTGGCCTTCCACCAGCATCGGGTTGAGCACCGTGCCGAAATCGTTGACCGCAGTGTATTTCACCGCACGGGTCAAGCCGGTGTCGGGATCGATTTCCACCTCTACGACATGAACGCCATTGGGAAAGGTGCCGGGGATCTGCTCGGTGACATGCGTCACATCGTGCGTAGCGGGGACGCCTTCCGGCAATTTCAGGCCGCCGCGCAAACGTTCTGCCAATTCCATGATCCCGATCGAGCGGTCAGTGCCCGCGATAACGAAGTGCCCGCTCTTGAATTCGATGTCGCCGGCGGAAGCTTCCAGGACGTGCGCGGCAATTTGCCTGCCGTTCTCGATGACCGTGTCGGAGGCTTGCGAAACGGCCGTTCCGCTTGCCATGGCCGAGCGCGAGCCGCCGGTGCCGCCGCCGGTGACAAGCTGATCGCTGTCGCCTTGCACCAGCTTGATGCGGTCGAACGGCACGCCGAGTTTTTCGACCAGCACCTGCGCGAAGGCGGAGGCGTGACCTTGGCCGTAGTCCAGCGTGCCGGTCACGATCGTGACCGTGCCGTCGGTATTAAAGCGAATGCCGCCCATTTCCGTGGTCATCGCCGCCGTGGTCTCGACATAACAGGCAACGCCCAGGCCTCGCAGTTTCCCGGCGCGTTTGCTCTCGCGCTTGCGCCGCTTGAAGCCTTTGACGTCGGCGCGCTCAACCGCATCCTTGAACAGGCCAGGAAAATCGCCGCAGTCGTAGGTCATGCCGGCGGCCATGGCGAACGGCATCTCGCGCGCCTTGATGAAATTGCGCTTGCGCAATTCGAATCGGTCGATGCCGAGCTGGGCGGCGGCGTAATCCATCATACGTTCCATGCAGAAGGCGCCTTCAGGCCGCCCAGCACCACGATAGGCCGACACCAGCGTGGTGTTGGAGAATACGCACAAGGTTGAAACTTCAAGCAGCGGTGTGCGGTACATGCTGATGATGTTCTTCACCAGATTGAGCGTCGGCAATAGCGGGCCGAAGGCCGAGCAATAGCCGCCCAGATTGCCGTAGCCGTTCGCTCTGACCGCCTGGATCAAGCCGTCTTTGTCGAAGGCGACTTCGACGGTCATATCGTGATCGCGCCCGTGGTGGTCGGACATGAAACTGCCGGAGCGCTCATCGGTCCATTTCACCGGCCGGCCAAGCGCGCGGGCGCCGTGCAGGATGCAGACATATTCCGGGTAGACGGCGGCCTTCATGCCGAACGAGCCGCCGACATTGCCGGTGAGCACGCGAACCTTGTCGGCGGGCGCGCCAAGAATGTCGCGCAGCATGTTCTTCAGGCCGAACACGCCTTGGCTGCAGGAATGCAGCGTCCACTTGTCCTCCTTCGCATCGAACTCGCCGATGGCGGAGCGCGGCTCGATTGAATTCACCACCAAGCGCTGGTTGACGAGCGGCAGCCGCACGACATGGGCCGCCTGGGCGAAGGCCTCGGCGACCTTGTCCTTGTCGCCAAAATGATAGTCGAGCGCGACGTTGCCCGGCACTTCGTCGTAGAGCTGTGGCGCGCCGGCTTGCGCCGCCGCGCGCGCGCTCACGACCGCCGGCAGCGGTTCGATGTCGAGGACGACCGCTTCGGCGCCGTCCTTGGCTTGCGCAATCGTCTCCGCAACCACGCAAGCGACCGGGTCGCCGACGAAGCGCACCTTGTCGCCGGCAAGCGCCGGGCGCGGCGTATAGCGAATCGGCGAGCCGTCGCGGCTCTTGAGCGGCAGATTGCACTTGAGCCCGCCATAGCCGGTCAGATCGGCCGCGGTATAGACCGCGAGCACGCCCGGCATCGCCTTGGCGGCGGCGGTGTCGATGCCGCGGATGAGGCCGTGGGCAACACTGCTGCGTACCATCATCGCATAGGTTTGCCCGGTGCGCTGGGTGTCGTCGGTGTAGCGGCCTTCGCCGCGCACCAGCGCCGGATCCTCGCTGCGCCGCACCGGCTGGCCGATGCCGAATTTGGTCAACGAAAGCGCATTCTCTGTGGTTCTGTCGTCCATGCCGGGGCTTTTCGGGTGGTTGCGGTGGAAATCATCAAATAAAGCACGCCAGCCGCATCTACAAGAATACCTTTCGGGCATGAGGGTTGCGTGGGTAATTGGCGCTGTTAGACTTTTCGCGATCGAGGGAACATTCGCTGCGCCCTAGAGCGCTGGGAGGCGGCCCGGGGGCGGCAGGAAGGCTTGAGAGTATGAGTGGCGAGGCCGGGGATCCCCCGGGCCTCGACCCTGCTTTGGATCGGCTGCCGCCAAGGCAGTCCCGATGGGGTCGGCGGTCGCCCGGACGGCTTGACGGTGGCGTGGGCAGCGACCGCGGCGGGGCGAGCTATGCCGCGCTCGATCTCGGCACCAACAATTGCCGTCTGCTGGTCGCGCGACCGGCCGGCGACAGCTTCCGCGTGGTCGACGCGTTTTCCCGCATCATTCGGCTTGGCGAGGGCGTCTCCAGTTCGCGGCGAATCAGCGAGGCGGCCATCGAGCGCGCCGTCGCCGCGCTCACGATCTGCCGCAACAAGATGAAGAACAAGGGCGTCACCCGCGGCCGCCTGATCGCGACCGAAGCCTGCCGCGCAGCAGAAAACGGCGAGGAATTCCGTGCGCGCGTCGCGCAGGAGACCGGTCTCGAGCTCGAGGTGATCGATCGCGAGACCGAAGCGCGGCTTGCCGCGACCGGCTGCACGACGCTGGTCGATCCGCACGCCGACGGCGCTGTGCTGTTCGACATCGGCGGCGGCTCCTCCGAACTGGTGCGGCTCGACCGCTCGCAGCAAAGCCGTGGCGGGCCGCCGTTGCCGCAGATCCGCGGCTGGATTTCGCTGCCCCACGGCGTGGTGACGCTGGCGGAGCGCCATGGCGGCATCGTCGTCACCCCGCAAAGCTACGAGGCGATGGTCGTCGAAGTGGGAGAAATGATCGCGCCGTTCGCGCGTGAGCATGGCGGCGACGGTTTGCGCGGCGTCCATATGCTCGGCACCTCCGGCACAGTGACGACGATCGCCGGCGTGCATCTGGATCTCAAGCGCTACGATCGCAACCGTGTGGACGGCTGCTGGATGAGNNGTGCTCGCCGGCTGCGCCATCCTGGAAGCGATCCGCCGCGCCTTCCCGTGTCCACGCCTGCGCGTCGCCGACCGCGGCCTGCGCGAAGGCATCCTGGTGGAGATGATGCGCGACGACGGCGTGTGGGGCGGCGGCAACCAGGTGGCCGCGTCGTGACGGCACGCGGCAAAGGCCGCGCCCCGCGCGCTTTGAAGGTTCGGGTCAAGACCAGCAAGCGCCGCAAGCAGTCCTCCAACCTGTGGCTGGAGCGTCAGCTCAACGATCCTTACGTCGCGCGAGCCAAGCGCGAAGGCTTTCGCTCGCGCGCAGCGTTCAAGCTCATGGAGATCGATGATAAGGCGCGTGTTCTTAAGAAGGGCGCGCGCGTGATCGACCTCGGCGCCGCGCCCGGCGGCTGGAGCCAGGTCGCGGCCAAGCGCGTAGGCGCGCCGCAGCAGGGCCGGGTGGTCGCGATTGATGTGTTGGCGATGGACTCTTTGCCCGGTGTCGAATTCATGCAATTCGACTTTCTCGCTGTCGACGCGCCGGACAAACTCAAAGCCATGCTCGGCGGTCCGGCCGATGTGGTGCTGTCCGACATGGCGGCGAACGCCACCGGCCATGCCAAAACCGATCACCTCAAGATCATGGCACTCGTGGAAGCGGCGGCGGATTTTGCCAGCGAGGTGCTCCGCCCTGGCGGTACCTTCCTCGCCAAGGTGCTGCAAGGCGGCACCGAAGGCGCGCTGCTCGCTGGGCTCAAGCGCGACTTCTCAAACGTGAAGCACGTGAAGCCGGCAGCCAGCCGCGCGGACTCGGCGGAGCTTTACCTCTTGGCGACGGGTTTTCGCTAGTCGCGTTGAGGCCATAAGCGCTCGGGCCAGACGGTGCCAGGCGCTAAAAGAACAGGCCGCGGTGCAGCCTCATATAGTACCGCTCGTATTCATAATAGGCGCGGCGACGCTCTCGATCGGCATGGAGATCGTACCGGCTCCGCTCAGCCTCGTGCAAAGCGCGGCGGCTGCGCTTATGCGGGCGGGCGGCGTCCCCGGTTTTCTCGTGCAGTTCGGCACCGGGCTCGCTGCGCTTTTGTTCGGTCGATTGCTGAGACGATTGTGCGTCGGCCGGCGCTTCAGGCGTCGCAACACGGTCGTCTTTGCTTTTGGTGGTGGTCTTGCTCGGCTGTTGCGCAGGTTGGACGGCCTTCTTGGCGGCCGCGTCGGCTTCTTGCTTTTTCTGCGCGGCGAGTTTCTGCTCGTCCTGCTTTTTCTGCTCGGCCGCCTGCAGGGCCTGCTGCTTTTGAATAGCGGCGGCCGCATCGATCTTTTGCCGTGTTTTCTTTTCTTCAGCCAATTTCAGCTCTTGCTGTTTCTTCTGCTCCGCGGCGAGTCGGAATTGTTCTTGCTTCTTTTCCTCGGCCAGTTTCAGCTCTTGCTGCTTCTTCTGCTCCGTGGCCAGACGAATTTTATCCTGTCTCTTCTGCTCTTCGGCGAGCTTCTGTTCTTGTTGCTTCTGCTGCTCTTCGGCCAGGTGCCGGCGCTGCTCGGTTGTGGCATGCGCCAGCGCCTCGCGCGTCGCGGTCATGCTGGCGTCGCGCTCGATCGCCTTGTTGTAGTCGTCGATTGCCTTGGCGTGCTGACCTTGCTGTTCGTAGGCGAAGCCCCGCTGGTAATAGGCTTGCGCATTCTTCGGCTCGATCTGGATGAAGTGATCGAGATCGGCAATGGCCTTGCCGAAGTTGTTGGTCCGGATCAGCGCGGCGGCGCGGGCGCGCAAGGCGTCGGAATTGTCCGGATCGCGCGCCAGTGCGGCGTCGTAGTCGGCCATGGCGGCAGCGGTGTCGCCGCGGGCCTGCTTGACCTGCGCGCGGTCCAGCAAACTCGCGATGCTATCACGGTCGCGCGACAGCGCCGCATTGAGGTCTGCCAGTGCGAGATCGGGCTCGCCTTTGGCCTGGTAGATCGTGGCGCGCGCGCGATAAGTCGCGGGCCCCGTCGCGCCGAGCGAAATGGCGCGGCTGAGATCGGCCAATGCATGCGTGTTGTCGGATTTCGCCAGATAAACCTGCCCGCGTTCTCCAAAAGCGAGCGCATTATTGGGATCGGCTTTGATGGCACGGTCGAAATCGGCGAGCGCCTGATCATATTGTTTTTTGCGGCTGAAGGCGACGCCGCGCAGAGTGAAGCCGGCCCTGTTGCCGGCGTTGAGCTTGATGATCGCATTGGCATCTTGCAGCGCGCCGTCGATGTCGCCGTTCTGCAGACGCAGCCTGCCGCGCAATTCCAGGAAGTCGGAATCGGCGGAGAGTTTGATGGCATGGCTGATGTCGGCCAAGGCGCTCTTGCGGTCGCCTTTCTGGTCGTAGGCGTGCGCCCGTAAGGCGTAAGTTGCGGCGTATGACGGATCGGCGGCGACCGCGCGGTCATAGACCGCAATGGCTTGGTCGAAATCATCCTTCATCGTCCAGATCGCGGCCTGCGCTGTATAGGCGGCGATGTTCTTCGGATCGAGCCGCGCCGCTTCCGTGTAATCGGCGAAAGCGTGTTCGAAATCGCCATTGTCCTGCCGCGCGTGCCCGCGCAACATGTAATTCGCCGCGCTCGGCTCGAGCTTTAGAGCATGATCGAAATCGGCAAGCGCGCGGGCGTAGTCGCGCTGGCGCAGATAGAGCTGGCCGCGGCCGCCATAGAGGCGTGCGCTCTCGCCGCCGAGGCCGATCGCCTTCTGATAATCCTCCAGCGCGCCGTCGGCATTGCCGAGGTTGCGCCGCACGGTGGCGCGGTTGACGTAAAGGGACGGCGAATTGGGATCGAGCTTGATGGCGGCGTCGTAGTCGGCGATGGCGTGGCTGGTGTCGCCGCGATCGAGATAAGCGAGCCCGCGCAGTTCATAGGCGACGCCTTCCTGCTTGCCGCGCAGCCGGCCCGATTTGATCATGCTGGAGCAAGCCGCGATGCGCTGGTCGGCGAGGCTCTCGGTCTGGGTGGCGCACAAGGACGCGGCGCGCGACTGAGCGACGGCTGCGCCGCTAACGGGCAAAGCAGCGGCCATAGCCGCGAGCGAGATGGTCGCGAACAGCTTTGCCGGTTGCATCTTTTGCATGAGCCATACCCCTCCGCCTCAGCGCCAAGCGTGCGGAAAATACGAGATGGGCCAACGGCTTGTCCAAGCTTTAGATATAAATGATTAATTTGTAGCGAATTGGTGGCGTTAGCCGGTCCGCTCGTCGGACGTTTCGGTCGGGGCGGGCAGCCGATCCGCCATTTCCGCGCCGGCATCCGCCGGGAGCCGAAAAAAAATAAACACCGATAGGGCGGATATTACTGCCACGGCGAGAAATGCGGGCGGGAAATCGGCCGCCTGCAGGGGGCCGTCGCCACGCCAGTGCTGCGCGAATTCCACCGCCAGGGCGCCGACCGCGACGCCGGCGGAGATCGACAATTGCTGACCGACGCTGACCAGCGCCGTTGCCCGGCTTACCCGGGCGGTATCCACTTCGGCATAGGCGATGGTGTTGATGCTGGTGAACTGCAGCGAGCGGAAGAAACCGCCGACCACCAGCAATGCCAGCATTGCCGCAACCGGGGTCGTCTGGGTGAACGTGGCGATGGCCGCGAGAAAGCCGGCGCTTACCAGTGAATTGATCACCAGGATGGTGCGGAAGCCGAACAACCGCAGCATGGTCCGTGCCGCCATCTTCATACCCATGGCGCCGAGCGCCGAGGCGAATGTGATCATGCCCGACTGGAACGGCGTCATGCCGAAGCCGACCTGCAGCATCAGCGGCAGCAGGAACGGCAGCGCGCCGATGCCGAGCCGGAACATGAAACCGCCGAGCACGCTGCCCCGGAACGTCGGCAGACGGAACAGCGTGAGGTCGAGCGCCGGATTGGCGGTGTGGCGTGCATGGACCATGTAGGCGGCGATAAAGCAGGCGCCGCCCGCGACCAACGCCGCCACCACGCTCCAGGGCAGGAAATTGAGTCCCAGGATCGACAGTCCGAAGGCGACGCCGGCTATGCCGAGGCCGGCCAGAACCATGCCGACGAGGTCGAAGCGCTCGCGATGCTCCGCGCGCAAGTCCTCGATGTAGCGGGTGGCGAGCGCGATCCCGATAAGGCCGATCGGAACGTTGATGAGGAATATCCAATGCCAGGTCGCGTACGTGGTGATGAAGCCGCCGACCGGCGGGCCGAGCACCGGCCCGATCAGCGCCGGCGTGGTCACCCAGGCCATGGCGCCCACCAATTCGCGCCGGCTAATGCTGCGCACCAGCACCATGCGCCCGACCGGCGTCATCATCGCGCCGCCCATGCCCTGCACGATGCGGGCGATGACAAAGTCGGTCAGCGAGCTCGACAGTGCGCAGCCGATCGAGCCGAGCACGAACACAGCGATAGCGGCGCGGAACACCGTGCGCGCACCGAAGCGGTCGGCGGTCCAGCCGCTAGCCGGTATGAAGATCGCGAGCGACAGCAGGTAGGAGGTGATCGCCAGCTTGAGCGCCAACGGATTGGTGCCGATATCGGCCGCGATCGCCGGCAGCGAGGTGGCGATCACGGTCGAATCCATGTTCTCCATGAACAGGGCGACCGCAATAATGAGCGGGACGATGCGGTCAGGGCGCATGAAGATCTAACGAATGGCGGGGCGGATTCCGGCGCAAGGCAGGCGTCTTGAACAGCAAAGCGGTGGCGGAAGGAAGGCCGGTTTGGCCGGGTCATGACAGCCATCCGCGAATGCGGTCGCCAGCGGGCCCGAAGCTATCCACCTTGTTCCGATAATGCCCTAGGAATCGGGGCCCGAGCGTGCTAACCACCGGCGCCAACCCAAAAGCGGGCCGTGACGTCGGGCGAGGAGCCTCCTCGCGACAGGCATTTTATAAGCCTCCGGCAGCCGGTCTTGTTCTCCTTTCGGGCGAGACGGAGTTGGCGATGGCCGGAAAAAACAACGGAAGCCCGCGCGAAGGGCTCACTTTCGACGATGTGCTGATCAGGCCCGGCCTGTCCGAGGTGCTGCCCTCCGACGTCGATATCCGCTCCCGCATCACCCGCTCGATCGCTGTCAATATTCCGATCATCGCCTCCGCCATGGACACGGTGACCGAGTCGCAGATGGCCATCGCCATGGCGCAGGCCGGCGGCATCGGCGTCATCCACCGCAACCTCGACCCGGAAGTGCAGGCGGCCCAGGTCCGCCAGGTCAAGAAGTTCGAATCCGGCATGGTGGTCAATCCGCTCACCATCGAGCCGGGCGCCACGCTGCAAGAGGCGCTCGACTTGATGAAGGAGAACCGCATTTCCGGCGTGCCGGTCGTGGAAGGCGGCGGCAACGGCAAAGCCGGCAAGCTGGTCGGCATTCTCACCAACCGCGATGTGCGCTTCGCCACCGATCCGCAGCAACGCGTCGCCGAGCTGATGACCAAGGACAAGCTCATCACCGTGTGCGAAGGCGTCAGCCAGGACGAAGCCAAGCGTCTGCTGCATCAGCACCGCATCGAGAAGCTTCTGGTGGTGGACAGCCAATACCGCTGCGTCGGCCTTATCACGGTCAAGGATATGGAAAAGGCCGTGACCAATCCGAACGCCTGCAAGGACGAGCAGGGCCGCCTGCGCGTTGCTGCCGCCACCACGGTCGGCGACAAAGGCTTTGCGCGCACCGAGGCGCTGATCGCCGCCGGCGTCGATCTGGTGGTGGTCGACACCGCGCACGGCCATTCTCGCTATGTGCTCGACGCCGTGCTGCGCATCAAGAAGCTGTCGAACGCCGTGCAAGTGGTGGCCGGCAATGTCGCGACCGCCGAGGGCGCCAAGGCACTCATCGATTGCGGCGCCGACGCCATCAAAGTCGGCATCGGTCCCGGCTCGATCTGCACCACGCGCATTGTCGCCGGCGTCGGCGTCCCGCAGCTCACTGCCATCATGGACGCGGTCGAGGCGGCAAAGGCGAGCGGCACGCCGGTGATTGCCGACGGCGGCATCAAATATTCCGGCGATCTCGCCAAGGCGCTGGCCGCCGGCGCCAACGTCGCCATGGTCGGCTCGTTGCTCGCCGGCACCGACGAGACGCCGGGCGAGGTGTTCCTCTACCAAGGCCGCTCCTACAAGAGCTATCGCGGCATGGGCTCGGTCGGCGCCATGGCGCGCGGCTCGGCCGACCGTTATTTCCAACAGGACATCAAGGACGCGCTCAAGCTGGTGCCGGAAGGCGTCGAAGGCCAGGTCGGCTACAAGGGCCCGGTCGCCAATGTGCTGCACCAGCTCGCCGGCGGCCTGCGCGCCGCGATGGGCTATGTCGGCGCCAAGACGCTGGAGGATTTCCACAATAAGGCGGAGTTCATGCGCATCTCGGGCGCAGGCCTTCGCGAAAGCCACGTGCACGACGTGACCATCACGCGCGAGAGCCCGAATTATCCGGGCGGGGGGTAGTGTGCGGCGTCTAAGCCACCTCCACCAGATGTCATTGCCCGCGAAGGCGGACGATCCGGTGGGCCCAATCCGTTAATTTGCGCTCGGGCAAAGGGCACGAAACCGCGCTCGGCATTAAGCTTTGACAAGACGAGCAAATGCGGTCACGCCGAGGCCTAAGGAAGCCAAATGTCGATCCGTTTCATCCTGCTGCCGCTGTTCGCCGAGGTGCTGCTCACCTTTGGGCTGATGTTCGGCATGATGTATTACCGCACCTCGGCACTGCGGCGCGGTGAAACGCGCTTTGCGGATATCTCGCTGCGCGAGCCGAACTGGCCGGTGCGCGCCAACCAGTTCGCCTATTCATACTCCAATCAGTTCGAACTGCCGGTGCTCTTTTATGTCCTCACCATCCTGTCGATCCTCACGCGTCACGCCGATCTGGTGTTCGTGGTGCTGGCGTGGATTTTCGTCACCTTCCGGGCGATGCAGGCATTCGTGCACGTGACCAGCAACAACGTGCGCATGCGCGGCACCTATTACGGCCTGGGCGCGCTGGTGCTTGTCGTGATGTGGCTCATCTTCATCTTGCGCATCGTGCTGGGTCTGCCATGACGCCGGCCGCGCGGCTCGCCGCCGCTATTGAGGTGTTCGGAAATCTGGAGAGCGAGCGCCGCCCGGCGGCCGACGCGCTCAAGAGCTGGGGACTGGCGCATCGCTTCGCCGGCTCCGGCGACCGCGCGGCCGTCGCCGGCCTGGTCTATGACGCGCTGCGCCGGCGCGCGTCGAGTGCTTGCTTGATGGGTGCCGATAGCCCGCGCGCAATTCTGCTTGGCATGCTCAAGCGCGAGCGCGGCCTCGACAGCGACGCGATTTCCAAACTCGCCGACGGTACGGGCTACGGGCCGCCGGCGCTCAGCGACGACGAGCGCAAGCGCCTGGATGCGGCCGACATGACGGCTGCGCCCGCAAATATCGCCGGCGATTATCCGGAATGGCTCGATCCGCATTTCACGCGCG